>CANGCD010000056.1 GCA_947452215.1 Cytophagaceae bacterium
ATGTTGATCGGTTTTATTGCCCTAATCGCTTTGGTAGATTTAGGCTTAGGCCATATTGGTTCTTGGATTAATATGCCAGAGCTTTCGATGAACTTGATTTTGGGAAAGGTATTCTCTGTCTTTGCATTTGCTATGGGTGTTCCTGCGCAGGATGTGGAAGTAGCAGGGGCCTTGATGGGTAAGAAGATGGTCGTAAATGAGTTTGTCGCTTATTTGGATATGGTGAAATTGAAAGCAACTTTGGATCCTAAAACCATTGCGATTACCAGTTTTGCGTTGTGCGGCTTTGCGAATTTTTCTTCGGTAGCTATTCAAATTGGCGGTATCGGCGAATTAGCACCATCGCGTCGTTCTGATCTAGCCAAATTAGGCTTCAAGGCTTTGATTGCCGGAACTTTAGCGTCTTATTTATCTGCAACTTTAGCCGGTTTATTATTGTAATATGCGCATTGATCCCGAAACCGTCGAGCGAATAAAGCAAACGGCTGCCGTGGCAGACGTGATCGGGGATTATGTAACTGTAAAGAAAAAAGGGGCGAATTATTGGGCTTGCTGCCCATTTCACGGGGAGAAGACTCCTTCGTTTTCCATTTCGCCGAGCAAAGGAATTTATAAATGTTTTGGTTGCGGGAAAGCGGGCGATTCGGTTCGTTTTATCATGGACATTGAGGGGCTAGGCTACGGTGAGGCGCTTCGTCATTTAGCCAAAAAATACGGCATCGATATTCAGGAAGAGGAGATGACGGATGACCAACTCCTTCGCCAAAATGAGCGAGAGAGTTTGTTGATCATCTTGGAATATGCCAAAGAATTTTTCAAGAAACAATTAACGGAATCCGACGAAGGTAAATCGATTGCCTTGCCTTATTTCAAGGAACGTGGATTTTCGGATGCAACCATTCAAGCTTTTGATTTAGGTTATAGTCCCGAAGGATGGGATGTCTTTTTGAAAACTGCACTCAAGCATGGTTTCAGCCAAGATATCATCGAGAAAGCCGGTTTGGTGACAAATAAAAATGACGATGGAAAAGTCTATGACCGTTTCCGAAATCGTGTTATTTTTCCCATTCATAGTGTTGCGGGTAAAGTCATTGCCTTTGGTGCACGTATTCTGAAATCAGATGCGAAGAATCAGGCAAAATACCTCAACTCCCCCGAAACGGTTGTTTACCATAAGTCGGCAACGCTGTACGGCATCGCGCAGGCGAAGAATGAAATCCGACAAAAAGATGTTTGCTACCTGGTAGAAGGGTATACCGATGTGATTTCCTTGCATCAGGCGGGTATCAAAAATGTCGTGGCCTCTTCCGGTACTTCCTTGACCATCGAGCAGATTAAGTTGATTGGCCGATTCACCAATCACGTCACTGTCTTATACGATGGAGATTCTGCCGGAATCAAGGCAGCATTGCGTGGGATGGATCTGATTCTAGAGGAAGGTTTACAAGTGAATTTGGTAGTCTTCCCGGAAGGGCAAGATCCGGATTCCTTTGTGCGATCGATTGGAAGCGAAGCCTTCATTGAATACATTCAGAAAGAGGCGCGGGATGTTATTTCGTTCCAAGCGAATCTTTTCATGAAAGAAGCGGGTGATGATCCCTTCAAGAAATCCGAGTTGATTAAGGAGATGGTGCAAAGTATCTCGAAGATACCCGATGCTATCCAGCGTAGCTTATTTATCCAAAAGACCTCGCAATTGATGCGTTTGGAGGAAGATGTGCTCTTGGCCGAGATGAATAAGTTGCACTTGAAAAAAGTGCAGCAAAAATCGATGCCCACATTGTCTCCCCAAAATGAAGCAGAGTTACAAGCTTTATTTGAACCGGGTCCTGAAGCGGATGCGCCGGTTGAAATTCAAAATTTGGCCTACTACCAAGAGTTGGAATGTATGCGCCTATTGGTCAATTACGGCCATCTCGAAATCAGCCCTGAAAAAGCACCCGGCGTAAGTTTATTGCAGTATCTCGTCCATGAATTAGAAGAGGTCGAATTTCAGACCCCCTTATTTAAAGGCATCATGGATACTTGTCGGTCGGAATTCGCCCGTGGTGTTATCCCAGAACCTTCTTTTTACTTGCATCACCCGGAAGAAGAGGTACAGCGTTTTGCCATTGATGCTTCATCGGATAAACATATATTATCGACAGTTTGGCGGGACCGACATGAGATTAAGGTAAAGAAGGATGAGGAGTTGTTAGAGGATTTTGCCTACAAAAATATATTGCGTTTGCGGAAGGTGTACAACGATCAGCACATCAAAGATGTGATGGAGCGCATGGACCAATACGTGGGAGACCCGAACGAAATGAATGATTTATTGCTTGAATTCATTCAATTGAAGGAAATTCAGAAAAATATTTCCCAAGAATTGGGTACTGTTGTTGAAAAATAGCTATTTTTGCCTTGCTATAATGAAAAGAATCCTCTCCATAATGCTATTGTTTGTCCTTCTGTATCAGGCAGGTGGATTTGCATTGCGTTTTATTGCGCAGGATACGGATACATTTGAGGCTGGCGAGACAATCGTTGTTGAAATGCCGATTTCATTGCCCTATCAAACCGACTGGGACGCACCCCAAGCAGTTTCCGGAGAGATTCGTCAAGGTGATAATTTTTACCAAATGAAAGACCAACAGGTCATAGACGGTAAAATCGTTACAACATTGGTTGCGGATCAAAATGCACGCGATCGTTTCTTCGATTTGGCAGCTCAGGTGAATGAACACATGTCGGACCAACCGGATAAGGCACCTGCTAAATCCAAATTAATCAATACACTCGTAAAAGAATATTGCGCACATGCGTCTGCATGGGTACTTTATGTGATGGAATGGCCTGCTAGTTCGGTAGAGCAATCTCATCCTGTTTTATCTACTACAGCGATTTCAGCTGATTTCTTCTCGCCTCCAAGGCAAGCTTAAATTTTCTCGATACCCGATTAATTACCCTAGACATATCAGTCCAAGGGAAACTTACACGTATTTAAAAATTTAAGCAAAATGAAAAAAATTATATTATCTCTTCTATTCGTAGGAGTAATCTCGTCTGTTGTTTTAGGTCAAGGCTGTGTAGCCGTTCGCCACATGAGTTGCTCGGTGGGTACCGGTGCAAATTCAAATTCCATGATGCACCCGGGTCAATGGCAAGTATCCATGGGTTTTCGTAGCCTTCATTCATTCAAACATTTTATTGGTGCGGATTATCAGCCAGCACGTGAGGCAGCGGGAACGAACGTTATTAATGACCAACAAGGTTTTGATTTTGGTGTGACGTATTCGATTACAGATCGTTTATCAGTTGCACTCAATTTACCCCTTGCTTTCAATGATCGTTCTTCGATGTATGAGCATTATGGTAATGCGGCTTCAGGAAATCCTCAACAAAAACGATTTGATACGAAAGCGAATGGAATCGGAGATGCGCGTATCACGGCTTCTTACTGGATGTTGGACCCAATTAAACATATGAAGGGGAATTTCTCTTTGGGCTTGGGAATTAAATTGCCAACGGGTGATTGGAATGTGCAAGATGAATTTCACCGTCGTAAATCGGATGGTACGGATTACACGATTACCAAAGCTGTGGATCAATCGATTCAATTAGGAGATGGAGGAGTAGGTATCAATTTAGAGGTTCAAGGTTACCAACAACTTTTTACACGTACCTCTCTTTATTACAATGGATTCTATATGTCGAATCCGCAGAACGTAAATACGGCTTCTAACGTAGCACCGGATAAGGCAGTAACGGATGAAATGGTTCATTACATGTCAGTGGCTGATCAATATGCGGGTCGCGTTGGGTTGAATTACATCGTTTCTGCCAAAGCGGGAATTGGAGCTTCTTTGGGTGCGCGAATTGAAGGAATTCCGGCTTATGACTTAATCGGTGGTAGTGATGGATTTCGTCGTCCAGGGTTTATTTTCTCAGTGGAACCCGGATTAAGCTATTCGACAGCGAAGAATACGTTATTCATTTCAGTACCTGTGGCTACGCAACGTAATCGTATTAAGAGTGCGAATGATTGGGCTACCGGAAAGCATGGCGATGCTGCCTTTGCAGATTACTTCATTTCGGCTACGTTGACGCACCGTTTTTAATTCAACCTAAGCTATTTTTAGTATGAAATATTTAGCAAGTCTATTGTTGGCCTTTTTTTGTATAGTTTCGGTAAGGGCACAAATGCCCCATGATGGAATCTATATGAATAAAAAATTGGCCTGTGGGGCATTAATTTATGGTAATTCATCTTGGACGAATTATTGGGAAAATCAATTGTTTCGTGAAAATCAGAACATCGGTCGATTAACAACTGAATCGATGACGGCGATGTTGGCTTATGGGATTACGAAAAAAATCAATGTGATTGCCGTAGTTCCTTATGTACGCACGAATGCCTCTCAAGGTAATTTAATGGGTCAAAAGGGTTTTCAGGATGCTTCTTTATGGTTGAAAGCCAAAGCTTATTCCACGCATGGTTTAACGCTTCATGGCGTTTTGGGATTCAGTACGCCGATTTCCAATTATGTTCCTGATTTTATGCCAATGTCGATTGGTATGGGTGCTCGATCCTTGATTACACGGGGAATTATTACCTACGATTTACCCAAACATATATATGTGAATGGCTCGATTGCCTATCAGATGCGCAGCCACGTAAATGTGGATCGCGATGCGTATCTGAATGGAGGTAAATTGTATCAAACCAATCAGGTTCCGGTGCCTGATGCATTTGATGCTGCTTTGCGCATTGGTTATTTGAAGAAAGATAATCAATTGGAATTGTTTGCTGAGACGTTTTCGTGCACGAAAGGCGACGATATTCGTCGGAATGATATGCCTTTTTTAACCAATGACATGAGTATGACGACGGTAGGTGTTTACGGAAAATACCAGCCTAAACATTTAGGGGTAAATGCGAAAGTAAGCTATGTCGTGGCAGGTCAAAATGCCGGTCAAAGTTTAGGGGTGTCATTAGGTCTGTTGTACATTATCAATCTATAATTCGATGAAATATTTATATAGCATATTAGCGTTTTTTACATTGCTTTCTTGTAGCAAGGAAGTGGATGATACCTTATATAAAGCCTACACTCCATCAAAAGTAGATGTTAATGGAGGAACTTGGAAGCCCTTTATATTGGCTTCTCCTTCGGATGTTGCCATTTCTGTACCTAAGTTGGCGACTGACGCCGACTACTTAAAGGAAATAGATTCCTTGAAAACGATTGTGATTCCAGGATTGACTGCTGCACAAAAGAAAGCGGTTGAGTACTGGGGAGCTGGGGCGGTTTTGCGATGGAATGAGATTGGAAGAGAATTAGCGGCGCGTTACAATGTTCCTCCGGCTTCGAATGCGGCAGGTGTTTATCCGGTGCCTAATGCTGCGGATCCTTTAGCTGACCCTAAGTTCCCATTTGCCAATCCACCCTATACCGCTCGCGCATTGGCTTATTTGAGTATTGCGCAATATGATGCATTGGTTGCAGCATGGAAGTACAAATATCAATACAATCGGAAAGCTCCTTATGAAATCGATGCAACGATAAAACCTTTGTTGCCAACGGCGGGAGTACCTGCTTATCCTTCTGAAGAGGCTGTGGTTGCACAGGCGAGTTATGTGATTTTGTTGGCGATGTTTCCAGGCGAAGGACCTTTTTTAAAGGAGAAATTAGCTGAGGCAAAGAATTCTGTGATTTGGGCTGCCAAAAATGTAAGCAGTGATGTGGATGCGGGTACTACTTTAGGTGCTGGTGTAGCGGCTAAAATAATGGCGCGCGCGAAAACAGATGGGATGAGTGCGGCCAATAATCAGGCGATTGTGCCGGATATGATTGCGCGGTCAACATCTTTGGGTTTTGTGAATCCATGGAAAAGCCAAGAGTCGCCTGCTCGTCCACCGATGTTGCCGAATTATGGTACGGTGAGTACAATCAATTTCGATCGTAAGACCTTGGAATCGATACGTCCCGTGATGCCTTACTTGGAGAATTCCGCAGAGTTTAAAAAGGAATTAGCTGAATTACAAGATATCAATCAAAATCAAACGCGAGAACAAGCGGCGATTGCAAATTATTGGGCGGATGGCCCTGGTTCTTACACGCCTCCAGGGCATTGGCATCGTTATGCTTGTGATGCAGGTGTTGCGGCTAAATATTCCGAATTGCGTATGGCTCGCATGCTCGCTTATGTAGGGTCTGCCTTGATGGATGCCGGCATTGCTTGTTGGGAAACAAAATACTATTACTACAGTCCACGTCCCCAACAATTCGGTCTGAAAACATCGGTGGGACTTCCCAACTTTCCGAGTTACACATCGGGACACTCGACGTTTTCTTATGCAGCCGCGACGGTATTAAGCTCATTTTTTCCAGAGAATTCGGCTAAATATTATGGATATGCGCAAGAGGCATCGGATTCGCGGGTGTATGGCTTGATTCACTTTCGTGTGGATTGTGTGATGGGAGGGAAGCATGGTCGAATAATTGGTGACTTTGCTGTGAAACGTGCCAATGCAGATGGAGCGCAATAGCATGACGAATGTCATTTTTGAATTTCAAAGCGTCTGATAAATTTGTCGATATGGTAACAATAAGTAAAAATAGACTCCATGCACTGGTAACAGCTTCATGGATGAATCGCGTGATGATCGCGATAGTATATATGTGGTTTGGGTCCTTGAAAATTTTCGGAGTATCCCCGGCTGAGGGTCTTGTGACAAAGCTGTTTGATATTACGTTATCACCTTTCATGAGTATCCAACAATTTTTGATTTTGTTGGGTCTTGCAGAATGTCTGATTGGGTTGTTGTGGTTATTCCCTCGTATCACAAAAATGGCTTTCTGGGTGATGATGGGACATTTATTCACAACTTTCTTACCAGTATTGTTTTTGCCAAATGAGACTTGGCAATCGTTTTTTGCTTTGACGTTGACAGGACAATACATTATCAAGAATGTGGTATTGTTATCAGCGGCTTGGTTTATTTATGTTTTTTCGGAGGAATAGAAAAATTATGTCCTCGTTACATGAAAATAAAATGGCCTCTAATTCTAAAGGCCATTTTATTTAAAAAGCTAAACCGATTAAATGCTATTCACCTGCAGTTATTTTTCTATCCGCAATGTACATTTTTTGAATTTTGCCATTCACAATATTCGCATCAAAGTATCTGTTTACTTTCGTTTCTTTTCCATCAACGGTATGTGTAACCGTTCCAGACGAAGTTACCCATTCGCTCACTTTACCATTTTTGTCTATTGACTTATTGGCCAACGCAAAGTTTAATTTCCACTTGGGGTTCATATTTGTAAAATACTTAGCCATGAAATTTTTATAGTCGTCTCCTGCAGTTAATACATCACCGCCTGGAATATAAATCTTTAAACTATCACTTGCTTCCAAACTACGTAGCGTAGCTGTGTCTCGTTCATTGAGTGCTTGAATCCACTTTTCAAAAAGGATAACGTTGGTTGTGTCTCCTCCGTAGAGGGCCGTTCTTTCAGTGCCGCCAGCCATATCAAACCCAATGGATTGTTTTTCGTTCGTAGCACTTTGTTCTTTACAAGCTGTAAATGATGCTGATACAGCTAAAATTAAAAGTAGTTTTTTCATAATGATCACTGTTTTATGAGGTTTGTAAATTGTTTTGATTTAATTATAGGCCTAGAATCTTCTTATTCAACTCTTCATCAGCGCCTGTTCCTGCGAAATCATCAAATACTTTTTCAGTCGCCTTGATGATATGACTCGAGATAAATGGTGCGCCTTCCGTTGCTCCTTGAACCGGATCCTTGATGCAGCACTCCCATTCTAACACCGCCCAGCCATCATAGCCATATTGCGTTAATTTCGAGAAGATGCTCTTGAAATCCACCTGGCCATCCCCTAAAGAACGGAAACGTCCCGCACGGTTGATCCAAGATTGGTATCCGCCATAAACACCTTGTTTACCTGTTGGGTTAAACTCCGCATCCTTTACGTGGAACATTTTAATACGTTCGTGGTAGAAATCAATGTATTGTTTGTAATCCAATGCCTGCAATACAAAGTGGGATGGATCATACAATAAGTTGGCACGCTTATGGCCTTTTACCTCATCCAAAAACATCTCAAACGTCACGCCATCATGCAAATCTTCACCTGGGTGAATCTCATAACATAAATCTACGCCGCACTCATCGAATGTATTCAAAATTGGTAACCAACGGCGACCTAATTCCTTAAATCCTTGCTCCACCAATCCTGCAGGACGTTGTGGCCATGGATAAACGGTGTGCCACATCAAGGCACCTGAGAATGTCGCATGTGCATTTAATCCCAAGTTTTGAGATGCCTTTGCCGCATATTTCAATTGTTGGACCGCCCATTCCGTCCGCGCCTTTGGATTTCCTTTTACGGAATCCGGTGCAAAACCGTCAAATCCCAAATCGTATGCTGGATTTACAGCTACTAATTGTCCTTGTAGGTGGGTAGATAATTCCGTGATTTGTAGGCCTTTGGCAGCTAACATCCCCACGATTTCATCGCAATAGGTTTTTGACTCCGCCGCTTTTTGCAAATCGATGCAACGAGAATCCCATGAAGGAATTTGAACGCCTTTGTATCCCAAAGACGCCACCCACGTCGTGATGCTATCTAATGAATTAAAGGGAGCTTCATCCCCCATAAATTGTGCCAAAAATATCGCTGGCCCTTTGATCGTATTCATATTATTAAAGGTTTAGATTTTAACCCACTTTTGTGAACGTGTTGAATCCAAGATGCGCTCGCAAATCAATAACTCGCGGTATCCGTCGGCAAACGTAGGGTATTTTGGATTTTCAGGTTGCTTACCTGCCTCAACTGCCGCGTAAACTTCCTTGAATAATTGTTTCGATGTATCTGAGAATCCTTCGTTGTGACCACCTGGGAAAGTCATTAATGCAGATGCTTCTGGATATGCTAACGATGGATCGCGCATTAATACTTGGTTCGCTTGATCACGGTTACCAATCCAGATCTCATTAGGAGCTTCGGAGTTGAACGCAAATGTTTTATTTGATCCTGAAATTTCTAATTTCAATTGGTTCTTCCGACCCGCTGAAACCTGCGATACCGTAACACAACCCCGGTTTCCATTGTCAAAACGCAATAATACGTTGGCATGATCTTCCGTATTAATTTGTACATCCGCATAATCTTCGGGTTGCAACATTTTGCCCGAATAAGTCTCAACAGGCTTCAATGGCTTTTTACGCACCTTGTGAACTGTATTGAAATCGGCCATTACTTCCACCGTTTTCAAGCCTGTGATGTATTCGATGACATCCAATAAGTGAGAGCCGATATCGGCAATCGCTCGAGAATCGCCTGATTTATCCGGTTCTAAGCGCCAATTGTAATCCGTGTTATAGAATAACCAATCTTGCAAGTAGCTACCGATGATTGAATAGATTTCACCCAAATCACCTTTTTCGCGCATGGTTTTCATTTGACGCACTAAAGGATAGTAGCGCAAGTTGAAGTGAACCGCGTTCACCAAACCAGTTTTTGCTGCCAATTCCACTAATTCCTCAGCTTCGTGCAAATCTTTTGCCAAAGGCTTTTCACATACCACGTGCTTACCTGCTAATAATGCTGCTTTTGATTGCGAATAGTGTAGGAAGTTTGGCGTGCAGATGTGTACGCATTGAATATCTTCTTGCTTTAATAAGTCTTCGAAAGTATACCAACGGCCAATGCCCAATTGTTTTGCTTTGGCTTCAGCCAATTCAATGTTCACTTCACAGAGTGCAGCTACGTCGATATTTGGTAAGCGGCGAAGCGCTTCGATGTGTGCGGGTCCGATAAATCCGGTACCTACGATACCTACTTTAATTTTAGTCATGATCTATTATATTTCAAATTTTGTCCATTTATTTTGGTTGTCTTTGGCCGAACGAACCACGTTCTCAATGAATGCCATGCCCATAATCCCTTCGTCGATTCCTGGGAAATCATACATCGGATCTTGGGGCTTTCCTGCCCAACGAGCCCGTACTGCAAACGCGAAGTTGCGGTAGATATTCGCGAACGTTTCTACGTAACCTTCTGGATGTCCAGCCGGTTGGCGTGAATGTGCATTCGTTGCCGCTGATAAATTACCCACAGCCGTACGAATCGTACGTGCACCTTCGTCACGGGTACGGAAGGTTAATGTATTGGGTTCCATTTGATGCCAAGTAATTCCGGCCTTGCTTCCGAAGATACGGAAGTTGAAATCATTCTCTTCACCATTGCAGATTTGCGAACAATGCAAAACGCCTTTGGCGCCGTTATTATAATGTAGCAAAATGTTGCCATCATCATCCAATAAGCGTCCTTCTACGAAAATCGTCAAATCCGCGCAAAGTTCTGTAATATGCAATCCAGTGATATATTCAATCAAATTCTCGCAATGAGTACCGATATCGCCAATTGCTCCAGCCGCACCACAACGTTCTGGATCTGTGCGCCAAGCCGCTTGTTTTTGACCGGTTGCTTCGACCAAGTCGATCAACCAACCCTGCGGATATTCCACAATAATCTTGCGAATTTCGCCTAATTGGCCCGAATCAACAAGGTGTTTCGCCTCTTTGACCATCGGATATGCGGTATAATTATGAGTCAGTGCGAAAATCAAACCTGATTTATCGATGATCTTTTTCAATTCTTTGGCTTCCGCTAAATTCAATGTAGCTGGCTTATCGCAAACGACATGGAATCCATTTTCTAAGGCAAATTTAGCCGCAGGGAAATGCACGTGGTTAGGGGTCACGATGGAAACAAAGTCCATACGTTCACCTTCCGGAAGTTCTTTTTCCTTCAAAATCATCTCTTCGTAAGAACCATATACACGGTTCTCAGGAAGATATAAAGCTTCACCTGTTGCTTTGGATTTTTCGGGATTGGAGCTGAATGCCCCACAAACCAATTCAATTTCACCGTCTAATTGCGCACCTCTGCGGTGCACGGCTCCGATAAAGGCTTCGGTGCTACCACCGATCATGCCCATTTTTAATTTTCTTCCTCGCCGACTGGCTGCGGTCGTGGATGTTCCACCTTGGATCATATTTGATAGATTTAGATTGTTACAAAAATAGGGCTTAATTTGATTAAATTACCCTTTAAAGGGCTCAGATTTTTGAAAATTTTTCAAAATAAATCGGGTTTGTCGGTGGAAATCAAAAATCTTTTTGTTTTTTTGGTACGATTTTTCCAATGTTGAATTTAATTTTTTTAAGATTACCAATTCTCTAAACGTTTAACTAAAACTAATCTATTATGAATCAAACTGTTAATGCCAATCGTTTATTTTTGGCGTCCTGTTTTGCACTCATCACTACTTCCATGGCTTTTGGAATTCGTGCGGGGGTTTTAACTCAATTGGGACAAGATTTTCAATTAGACAATGAACAATTAGGCTATGTCAATCAAATGGCATTTTTAGGTTTCCCAATCGCCATGATGATTGGTGGACCACTTTACAATGTCTTAGGGCCAAAGAAAATTATCTGGGTAGCGTTCTTTACACACGTTATTGGTTTAGTGATGACGATTTTTGCAGGTGGCTTTTGGTCATTATTATTATCAACGTTCTTTGTTGGTTTCGGTAACGGAACCGTTGAAGCGGCTTGTAATCCGATGATTTCCGACATGTTCGAAGGAAAAGAAAAGACAAAAATGTTGAATCGTTTCCACATGTGGTTCCCGGGAGGTATCGTAATTGCAACGCTTTTATCCCAATACATGACGGGTGCTAACCTTGGTTGGCAATTGCAAATTGCGGCTATCTTAGTTCCTGCTGTGATTTATGCATTTTTATTCTTTGGTCAAGCTTTCCCATCGACGGTTGTTGAAGGAGGTGCTTCGACAGGCGAAAACTTCAAAGCGATGCTTTCTCCTTTGTATTTATTTATGTTGGCTTGTATGGCCTTGACTGCAATCTCTGAATTCGGTCCTGAGCAATGGATTGGACCTATCATGGGCCAAGCAGGTGCAAGCCCAATGATCATTTTAGCGATTGTAACTGGTTTAATGGCTGTTGGTCGTTATTTCGCTGGCCCTATCGTACATAAATTGGATGCGGGTGGTGTACTATTGGTATCTGCTATTTTAACTGCGATTGGGGTTTATTTGATGAGCTCTGCGACAGGAAATATGGTATATATCTCGGCAATCATTTTCGCGTTAGGTGTATGTTATTTCTGGCCAACGATGATTGGATATGTAGCTGAAAATATTCCATTAACCGGTGCATTTGGTCTTTCGATCATGGGTGGTATGGGGATGTTTGCAACGTCTATTTTCCAACCGATCATCGGTGCGTGGTTAGACGCGAATACTGCAGAAGCTGCCAAAACACAAACAGGTGATGCCATAGCATTAGTAGCTGGACAAGCGACGATGGCTCAAATGGTATTGTTTCCATCGATTTTGATCGTGGCATTTGCGGGTTTATATTTCTTCGGAAAGAAAGCGAAACATGCTTAATCAATTCCTTGATAATTTTGAAAAGGGAGCTTCGGCTCCCTTTTTTTTGTCCCAATTTCCCTATAGCTTTGGCAAACCTTGGAGGATTGCCAAAGCTTAAAAGTCATGCGGTATTTGTTTTTTTGTTTGTTATTGATTGCTTGTAAACCCAATTACAATGTTGACCCCACGCAAGTGGAAAAGGCTCTGCGTGCTCAGGAAAGTGAACATCCAGAAACCAAGATTTTAGGGGAAACGAGGCTCGGAAATTTCGAAATCACCCTCGCCCAAGAAACCCCATTGCATCGCATTAATTTCATCCGTCTCGTGAAGATGGGTTATTTCACCGACCGCTATTTTTACCGAAATGTCTATGAAATAGGTATGCAGGGTGGGGGTGAGTTCGCAGATCGATTGGCCTATTTAGTTCCGGCTGAATATCCTGATCATCTGAAACCTGAACGTGGGGCGATCGCCATGGCAAGATACGATGAAGGGAATCCTCAAAAGGCCTCTTCGCCCACGGAATTTTTTATCGTGACGAATACGGAGCAGGCTGCCCGCTTTTATAAGCAATATGTGGTTTTTGGTAAAATAACGAAAGGTTTAGCTGTTATCGATTCTATGCAAAAGCAACGTTCCTTCGACGAAAAGCCGGTGCTCCCAGTCAAATTTACGCTGTCTTTGTTGAAGGGCGAATAAGGCTGGCCATGCCGGCGAATGTCATGACCAACAAGCATCCTAATACATTCAGCCATAAAAAGGCCATCAAATCAATATACCAAGCATAAATCACGATGGCCTCCGCTACTAGCGCTGCCCAAAATACCTGACTCCCTGAGGTGCGAGGTAGATAAAAAGCACATAAAAAGACGCCTAAGATTGTTCCATAGAACCAAGAGCCGAGGATATTAACGACCTCAATTAAACTTCCCATATTCACGGCAAATTGAGCTACAATGAGGCAAAGAATTCCCCATCCCAACGTAATCATTTTAGAAACCCACCAATAATGTTGGTTTGAGCCTTCTGTGTGCATAAAACGTTGGTAAATATCCACCATGCTCGTGGACGTTAAGGATCCAAAAGCTGATGCCATCGAACCCATGGAAGCCAATAATATCATGGCGATTAAGAATCCCACAATGCCAACGGGAAGATTTTCCGTGATAAATCGCAGGAATACATAATTTGTATCTTGTTCCTCAAAATCCGCATGGGACTTTTTGATTTCTGTAACGGCTTGACTACGTAATTCCTTTTGCTTGCCTTGTAAATCTTGAATGGAAGTCTGCAATTGTTGCGTTTTGGCTACATTATTCGATTTAATGGCTTTCACTAAGGCTATTTCCTGCTGTTTTTTCACTTCAAAAACTTTGCGATGTTCAGCATTAACTTGCTTGAAATTCGCTTGTTGGCTCCATAATCGTTCCGAATTCTTATTGAAAAATATAGGTGCCTCTTGAAACTGATAAAAGATATACACGAAAATTCCTACGAGCAGAATCAAGAATTGCATCGGGATTTTCAGGAATCCATTTAATAAAAGCCCTTTTTTACTTGCTGTTGCCGATTGCCCTGAAAGATAGCGGCCCACTTGACTTTGGTCTGTGCCAAAATAAGAAAGCTGAAGAAAGAAGCCACCGATGATCCCCGACCAAATATTGTAGCGGTTATTAATATCAAATTTCCAATCAATCAAATTCACTTTTCCCATCTTTCCTGCGATGAGCAAGGATTCATGGACTCCGATTTCCTTAGGCAGTTGGTGAATGATCAATACTGCTGCGAGGAACATGCCTGCTAAAACAACTGACATTTGCAGCATTTGGGTATAGGAAATCGCTTTGGATC
>CANGCD010000057.1 GCA_947452215.1 Cytophagaceae bacterium
AATTAGCAGAATACATGTTGAAGTAATGCAAAAGCCCGGTTAAGCCGGGCTTTTTTATTATCAGTTTATTAGACGTTGGTTTTCTGTTTCTCCTTTACCTTTGGCAATCCTCAAAACAGGTTTGCCAAAGGTAGCTAGGGGAATTGAAATCCAGTCATCTTTTCCAACCGATCTTTCGATACGCGGTACATATTCCAATTTTTATGTACTTGGTGCTCATTCGGAAAAAGCACGTAAAATGCATCTGATGAGGTGTAAACAGCTTTCCAACAATACATCGGGACAATAACACCGGATGCTAAGCGCCCCTTCGAACCGATGCCTCCAGAATAGATCAGTAAATTTTGACCTTTCTTAACAGCTAATTTGCGGCAATAAGCTTCTAGAAATTTAAATGGCCCTCGATTTAATTCAGGCGTTTGAGGAATGATGTTCGACATCAAAAAGGTTTCCTCATTCAAGAATTCTGAAGCGGTACGATCTTCCGAATTGCATAAATGCCCTCGATCATAACCCGATTCTCGATAATCATCATCATCGACCCGTTTAAACTGACGAGGTAAATCCAAGTCTTCCCGAAAGCGATTCGAACGATCTACCGGCCCGACATCACCTGGGCGTAGTGTCCAACCGACCCAATTGGCACGCCCCTCTGCCCCATTATACGACATAACATAGCCTTTTTTAACGGCTAAATAATTCGTCGTTGAGGCTGTAGAGGCACCCGAAATATTGGGCACCCCGGTGGGTAAATACGAAAGGACAAAAAATAAGAGATTTAAAATCATTTACGGTGACTGAAAATCCAACTTAACAATTCAGGTTGTTTGAACGCATTATCCCATGAATTATGGTTGACACCCGCATATTCCGAATATTTAATCTCCACCCCTTGATCTTGAACCGCTTTTACCAATTCGCGTGAATGACGTACGGGCACAACAATGTCCGCATCGCCATGGTGTACCCACAAAGGAACACGTTTCGCATATTTAGTTACATAGCTCAAGTCGGCACCACCACAAATAGGATTGGCAGCAGCAAACATTTTCGGAAAACGCGAAACAGCTTCCATGGTTCCCATTCCGCCCATGGAAAGTCCCATGATGTAGGTCCGACTTTTATCGTGTTTAATCGATTTCACCAAATCAATCACAGCCTGCAGAGGCCAATTGATCGGAGCAGAATAATCAAAAATAAAGGTCGTTGGGACAGTTGACCGATTAATCTTCACAGATGACCAATACGATTCCTTCGGACATTGTGGAAAAATCACAATGGATTGAAAGTTGATTCGATTCAATGAATCCAAAAACACACTTTTCCCATATTTCATTTGAGCTTCATTGTCGGTCCCACGCTCACCTGCTCCA
The DNA here is from genome assembly GCA_947452215.1 of Cytophagaceae bacterium. Taxonomy (GTDB): domain Bacteria; phylum Bacteroidota; class Bacteroidia; order Cytophagales; family Spirosomataceae; genus Aquirufa. The sequence goes on from CANGCD010000057.1 coordinate 1,374, forward strand.
TGCAAAACAACCAATAATGGATATTTCTTACCAGGCTTATAGTCCTTCGGCAAAAGAATTTGATAAGGCAGTACTTGACCTTCCTTGGTTTCAAATGATTTTTTCTCAAATGAACTTTGAGCTTGGCTAGCAAAAGCTAGCAATAATAAAACGAGTAATTTTTTCATCTTTATTTAGCGCGTTTAATGATATCGTTAATTGTCAAATCGATTGTTCTTCCCATGGCTTTATTACCGCGGTAAGTCACAATTTTCATCACCGTAGCATCTTTAGGCACGATAACAGCACCTTTGGCTTCCGGATAAAACTGATCTGGGAACGAGTGGTCAAAACTGTAATGAATCGATAAACCCGAAATTTCAGTACTCAATTGAACGGTTAATTCGCCATTTGCATTTCGTTTCACATCAATAATCGGCTCAAACATACTCGGTGCATATTTCTTCTGTGCCACATCAAATCGCGCCATGTGTGTTTCTACGCGGCCTACGAAATTATCCCAGTTACGGTTGGCAGGCTCCGACCACAATGCTTCAGCAATCGCGAATGAACGTGGATACGTCATGTATTGTAAATGACGGTAGTTGAATAATTGCTCCGACCAAAGGTTGGCTTGCCCACCTTTGACTAATTTGGCATCAACACCTGCAGGAACCGGTTCAAAAGCATACGAATCACGTAAACGAACCGTTTTGTAAACCGGTGGCTCAATCGCCTTATCTCCTTGCATCAAATCGATGTAAACCTGATTGCTCGGTGTCATAATCACTTCATGCCCCTCTTTCGCGGCTTGAATACCGCCATCCATACCTCGCCAAGACATCACAGCAGTGCTTTTCGGTAATCCTCCTCCTTCTAGGATTTCATCCCATCCCATCATTCTTTTGCCTTTTGAAGTAATAATTTTTTCTAGTCGGCGAACGAAATGCGCTTGAACCTCTTGCGAATTCTTAAGACCTAATTCTTTGCGCATCGCTAAAATTTGCGGGTTTTTATCCCAATAATTCTTAGGACACTCATCTCCACCCATGTGGATATACTCGAAAGGAAACAAGGAAGATACCTCACCCATAACTTTGTCTAAGAAATTATATACTTTTTCATTTGCAGGACATAAGGTATTGTCTTGTAATGCCTCTGGATGTCCATGCGACCAATCGATAAAAGGCTCACCGGAAATCACCTGATAGTTAACTGCATCAGGTGTACAGGATAATTCTGGATATGAAGCAATCGCAGCCATTGAATGACCTGGAACGTCAATTTCCGGCATAATATTCACGAAACGCTCTTGCGCATATTTTACAATTTCCTTAATATCCTCTTGTGTATAAAAACCACCATACGTGCGCGGTTCATTCGGAAGTGGTTTAGAAAAGTCGGTGAAATGACCTTCTTTTTTAACGTTATATGCGCCTTTTACGGTCAAATTAGGGAAAGATTTAATTTCCACGCGCCATCCTTCATCATCAGTCAAATGCCAATGCAAGACATTGTATTTGTAAGCGACCATTTCATCGATGAATTGTTTCACTTGTTCTTTGGTAAAGAAATGTCGGGAAACGTCCAACATCATTCCGCGCCATGCAAAACGGGGAGAATCGCTAATATTCGCATAAGGAACTTTCCAGGCTACACCCGAAACAGCCTGCGAAGACTCAAGTTCTTTGGGTAATAATTGGAGTAAGGTTTGTATACCATAAAATAGACCAACAGGCTTATTGGCCGTAATTTGAACACCTTTGGCATCTGAAACGAGCTGGTAACCCTCATTCCCTAGGGAAGCATCTGCTGTTGGATTTAGCTTAAAACGAATCGCTGCTAATGAAGCTACTGACCCTTGGTCATACAACCATTGAACTTTTCTCCCTGCAATGCGCGTCAATTTATCCGTCAAATATGCATAGCTTGTAGCTAATGCCTCATTTTTAGGACCTGCGATGATGATGGATTTATTCAAGACATAGGCACCATGCGGGTAAATCGCCTTGGTCGGAGCGGGAATAAGGGCTGGTTTTTGGGCCAATAAACTACTTGAAAGCAGACAAGTTAATCCCAATAAGCTAATTTTTTTAAGCATGTTGAATAGGTTTTTATAAGTTATTAAAGTTCAATTTAATTGCGATAAATTCCAAATCGTTTTATATTTTTGCAAGGATTAAGCATTATATACAAAACACAAAACCATGAATGAATCTGCTACCCTTGCTGCTCAGCAAGTGGAATTAACACACGCAATTGATACGGTTTGGGTTGCCCTTTGTGCAGCACTTATTTTTCAAATGGAAGGAGGATTTGCCTTGTTAGAGGCAGGATTTGTCCGTTCGAAAAATGCCGTGAGTATTATCGCCAAAGTAATGATCGACATTATGTTTGGTGGAGTCGCCTTTTATTTAGTTGGCTTCGGAATCGCCTATGGCAAATCCAATGGCTACTGGGCCTTTGATACGGGGATCATCGAAGGAGATTTGGGCCTAGGTCTGACGATTTCCAATTCCTTATTCTGGTTCATCCAAATGGGTTTTGCTGTAGCAGCTATTTCCATTGTTTCAGGCGGTGTGGCGGAACGCATGAAAATGTGGTCATACGCAATCTATGTTGCTATATTCAGTGCTGTCCTTTATCCCTTAGCGGCGAATTGGGTTTGGAATCCAAATGGTTGGTTAGCCCTTCGCGGGTTCAATGATTTTGCGGGTTCAGCAGCCATTCACGCGATGGGCGGTTTTGCGGCTTTGGCAGGTGCTATTGTCTTAGGACCTCGTTTAGGAAAATACAATGAAGACGGAACTGCGAATGCAATTCCAGGGCATAACTTAACCTTATCAGCGGTAGGTGCATTTATTTTATGGTTTGGTTGGTTTGGATTTAATCCGGGCTCTACCTTAGGTGCCGTGGGCAAATGGGATTTAATCGGCTCAGTTGCAACAAATACATTTTTAGCCTCAGCAGCGGGTGGTATTGCCACGATGTTGTATACATTTATGCGTTATAAGAAAGTTGATATCACCATGGTAATCAATGGTGTATTGGCTGGTTTAGTGGCTATCACGGCTGGATGTAATGTCGTGAGTGCTGATTCAGCGTTAATAATCGGTTTAATCGCAGGTACCATTGTGGATATTGCGGTTGTATTGGTTGACAAAATGAAAGTGGATGATCCGGTAGGCGCAGTTGCTGTGCACGGCGTAAATGGATACTTTGGTACGATTGCAGTCGGTTTATTCTCCCAAAAAAATGGCTTACTCATCACCGGCGAGAGCGCACAATTCATCACACAGTTAATCGGTGTTTCTGTAATTAGTGTATTCTCTTTTGCTACGACCTATGCCATCTTCATGGCCTTGAAAAAGACCATGGGTATTCGTTTGAGTCATAAAGCAGAATCAGCAGGAATTGACGCCGTTGAGTTTGGAGTAGAAGCCTATACAACATTTGAATAATAGCTAAATAAAAACGATATGAAAAAGGTAGAAGCCATTGTAAAACCATCGAAATTAAAAGCTATTCAAAAAGGCTTAATCGATGCTGATATTCCATGTATGACGGTTGTCCCGGTTCGTGGAGCGGGGCTCCAACAAGGTTATTCGGAAATTTATCGGGGTACTGAGAAGTCCATGATTTTATTACCGAAGGTGATGATTATTTGTGTAGTCAGCGATGAGAATTTAGAAAAATGCATCGATGTCATCTTAGATAATGCTTCCGAAGGAAATGTAGGGGATGGTAAAATCTTCATCTACGATGTTCAAGATGCTATTCGAATTCGGACGAAGACGAGGGGTGATGGGGCGATAAGGTAAACAGTGGTCAGTGGTCAGTTGTCAGTTGTCAGTAAACATCGGTTAGAAAAAATACTCCGAAATCAAACTAATGATAGATTGACTCCGGACTTTAATAATAAGCATCAGTCTGATCAACTTAGTCTATCGCCTACTGACTACTGACCACTGACCACTGACAACTGACCACTGACAACTGACCACTTGCCACTGCTTCACCACCCCCATCCGCACAAACATCTCCTCACTATACCAATCATATTTACGCGTCTTCTTGATCATTGGAGCATGCTCCTTGCTATGGTATGCAAACTGATCCAAATTAGCTGCGGATTCCCAAAGTGAAAAAGTTGCTTGTTCTAATAATGGAAACTCCCCCACGCCTTTGGCATAAAGCAAGCCTTGTTTTCCTTCCAAGTGTTTACTAGCTGAAGGCACATTCCACCAAAATAAAAGCGATTTATGCCAACGAATGCTGGCCCGCGTTATGACCGCGACGGGTCCATCCCAATTCAAATCAGTCGAAGTGAAATCAAAAGGTTGTTTAGCATTCCAAGTACCTTTCCCTTTTAATGGTATAGCATCCCAGCCTGAAATACCGTTAGAATCATGAACAAATGTCAGCCATCGGGTGTCGCTTTCGAAAAATTGTTCAGCTTGTTCAGGAGATTCCCAAACGCCTAACCAGGCATATAAACCCAAATTTGGGAGAACCGAAAATCCATTTCCTGCCCCAGTTCCTAAATGTTTAGCAAAAACTAACCCTGGCGCAGACCAAGTATGCAAAAGAGAACGCCCCATTTCAGCGAAAGCGCTCTTCTTTGCAGTAAATCCCTTGAAAGACAAGAAACGTATGGTGATAAATTTACCTTGCATGCTTCGCAAGTTACCAAATTTTCTTATCCAAAATTTTGCTAATTATTCGTAAACAATAAGTTGTTTGCCGTAGTCCCCCGAATACCTGTAATTTTATTTTTGGTAGATGAACTTTTAATGTATGTTTCAACTTGAGAAGGAAGCGCTGTTTTATTGTTTGCTAGATAAGACGCAACCACACCAGCCACATGAGGAGTAGCCATCGACGTTCCGCTAAGAATTGCGGTAGTTGCTGTGCTATTTGTCACATAATCGGATAGAATAGAAGAACCTGGTGCTAATACATCAACCAATGTTCCATAGTTAGAATAAGACGCAAAAACATCATAGTTTAAGCCGAGAGTAGGATAAGCTCCTGTAGCTCCAACCGTAATTGCGGTACTAACACGAGCTGGAGAATACCGACTTGCATCTGCAGCATTATTCCCAGCTGCCACACACATCACAATACCATCTTTTACTGCATTTGAAACAGCTAAATCCAAAGCTGAAGAGGCCGAACCTCCTAAAGACATATTCGCTACGGCAGGATTTGTGGTATGATGATTAATCGCCCAGTTTATTCCCGCAATTACGCCCGAAGTAGTCCCAGAACCTGTTGCATCCAAAACGCGAACCGCAATTAATTTAACATTCTTGGCAACACCATAAGTCGACCCTCCAACAATACCTGAGACGTGCGTTCCATGACCATTTTGATCTACCCAATTCGTAGATGCTCCAATTGATGAGAAACCACCTACGGCCCGACCACCAAAATCTGCATGGCTAAGGAAAATGCCCGTATCTATGATATAGGCATCCACACCCGTACCATTCGAGTTATACGAAAATGACGTTGAAAGTGGTAAACTTACTTGATCAATACGATCCAAGCCCCAAACAGGATTTGGCATTGTCGTTAGATTAATACTCATGATTTGATCTTTCTCCACATAAGCTACTTTCGAATTCTGCTTGACCTTCGCTAAAGCACTTGGCGATAAAATAGCAGCATATCCTTTAAATACCTTGTTGTAAACATGTTCGGTGTTGATTTTTTCAGAATTCTCCATCTCTCCTACTTCATTTTCAACTTCTTTGTCACTCGTGCCCTCTTTGTAGACAACAATATATGCATCCTGTGAGATTTGTGTTGTTTTGGACGCGCTCGGAACAGCTTGTGATAAAACGGCATCTGAGGATATCTTGCTTGTCAAATCCCCTTTTTCTAGGAATTGTTCAGTACAGCTAAATAAAGTCCCAGCAGCTAAAATAATAAACGCGAATCGAGTAGAGTGTTTCATGAATTTTGAAATATGGATATGATGAATTTGGTGATTTGATTTTCAAAAATAAAAGGCCAAATTCAATCAAATAAGCATTCCTACAAGAGACTTGTACTAGAATTTCATTTCAGTTCAAAGTATTTAAAAAAACCATCCCAAAACGTTATATCAAAACAAAAAATAATGCATTACCGTTTAATCAATTTAATTTTAGATTCATTTAAATATCCTTAATTTTACAGCCAACTATTTTTTCATATAATTAAAATGCCTTCATGAACCGCAAAATTATATTAGGAATCCTCTATATTTTTTCTGTTTGTATGGCATTCGCTTTCGTTACAGATCATCGGTGGGAAGATTGGTACATTACCTTCCGAGCATCCAAAAACCTAGCGTTAGGAAATGGGCTTGTCTTTAATATAGGAGAGCGCATCATGACTTATACTTCTCCTATTGGAACGCTTATCCCAGCGTTAATCAAGTATATATTTGCTGATTTTCCAGATGACACCACCATTTGGGTTTATCGAGTTGTATGCTCCATTGCATTGGCATTATCCATGGTTCCAATTTATCGAATCATCGAATTCCTTCAACTTAATCGCATTTTCTATTGGTTAAGTATGGTATTACTTTCTTTGAGCTTTATCATTGTTGATAATACCATCAATGGAATGGAATCTGCCTTCATGGTATTTTTCGAATGCTATTTGATCTATTTGCTCATCACAAAACCCGCTAAATTCGAAAGACAACTCGGAATCATATTCGCCTGCATCATGTTCAGTAGACCCGATGGATTTATCTACGCCGGATCGCTAATTGTAGGATTTATGCTATTCTCAAAATTACCTAGCACGCAAATAAACCTTCGAAATTTCAAAGGGCTCTTGCAATCTTTAGGTATCGCTGCGCTGCTTTTTGCTCCCTGGTTTATCTGGACTTGGTATTATTATGGGACTCCAATACCCCATACGATCATCGCAAAATCGAAAAGTTATAACCTGGATTATTTCATTCAATCCATCACAAATTATGTAAGCCATTTCAAGGGTTCTGCAGATATTTATTTAGCACCCTATGGGGAGAATTTCGGAGGTTGGGGGCTTTTTGAAACTTTTGCTCGAATCCTGAGTGTGATTTCCTTATTTTATTGGTTGAATTGGAAGGGCAATTCCCTTGCGCGTGCATTATCATTTGCCACATTGGCCATGATTTTATATCTCAATATCGTTTCCGGACAAGGTCCTGCTCCTTGGTATTTACCAGCGGTAGCAGCTCCCACTCTATTGATTTGGGTATTTATCTTTTCCGACTTGAAAAATGCGTTACCATCCGTAGGTTATTACGTAATTCAAGCCTCCTTCTTAATCATGCTTAGTGCCAATTTCTTTTTCGCCATGCGCATGATTCGAGCCCAACAACGCATCATCGAGTTTGGTAATCGAAAAGAAATAGGTTTATTTCTGAACAAAAATAAAGGAGCACATGATACGATTTTCATGGAGTGCCTAGGATATATCGGGTTTTACTCGGAACTCAAAACCTATGATTTCCCAGGAATGTCTTCACCCGAAATGGTCGCCACCCGGAAAAGATTAAAAACGAATCAATACGGATATTTGATTCAAGAGCTTAAACCGACGTGGGTCTCCATTCGTCCCATCGAGGTAGCTAATATTAATAAACAAGTTCCAACGCTTTTAACTGAAAAATATAAATTAGTCAAAATATTTGATCGTAGAATTGATGTGGCACATGCAAAAATCGCATTTGGCCAACCCTATTTAGACTTTGACGCCGTATTTTATTTGTATAAACGGATATAATCGACATTTGACTTATTATGAATCGAAACATAATACTTGGTAGTTTTTTTTTATTTAGTGTTTGCATGTTTTTTGCTTTTATAACCGATCATCGATGGGAAGATTGGTATATCACATACAGAGCATCCAAAAATCTTGCCTTAGGAAATGGTTTAGTATATAACATTGGGGAATATACCATGAGTTATACTTCGCCCATCGGCACCTTATTCCCTGCTTTTATCAAATTCATATTCCAAAATCAATCAGATGAATTAACCATTTGGGTCTATCGGATTGTTTGTGCGTTAACCTTAGCGAGTACGAGTGCCATACTATTTAAATTAATGGCCCATGTGAAGCTCCCAACGTTTTTTTATTACCTCGCAGTCTTTCTTTTCGGATTTAGTTTCTTGGTTGTAGATAATACAATCAATGGAATGGAATCCGCATTCATGGTATTTTTCGAGCTCTATTTAATTTACTTACTTGTAACGAAACCCCTTTCGGAAACGCGATTGTTCGCTTATTGCTTTGCGGGAATCATGTTTACTCGTCCTGATGGATTTATTTATGCCGGGATTATCATCACGAGTTTTATCCTCTTTCGTGTGAATGAACAGGCCTTAATGAACAAAGTTAACCTAGCCAATATGCTTAAAGCGATTTGTATCGCGCTATTGCTATTCACACCTTGGTTACTTTTGACCGCAAATTACTATGGAACGCCCATCCCGCATACAATCATCGCAAAATCAAAGCCTTATTCTATACAATACCTGATCCATGCAGTCATTGAATATGCCAAAACCTTCCAAGGATCGCCCAATTTATTTCTTCCTGCTTATGCGGTTAATTTTGGAGGTTGGGGATTTTTTAAGCCCATCGCTCAAATTTTAAGTATCGTAACCTTATTTTATTGGTTAATACCTGGGGTAACAAAAATTACGAAAGCACTATCGTTTGCCAGCCTCATCATGGTGCTCTACCTCAATGTTGTTTCCGGTCAAGGACCATCGCCCTGGTACTTACCGTCTGCAATTACGCCTACACTATTGGTCTTGACTTTTATGGCCTATGACTTGTATCAAAGTATTTACCTGAGAACTAAATACTCAATCGTTAAATACATTTCTATCTCGGGTTTGGTTGGACTTAGCCTATTTATGTTCAGCAGCTTCTATTATGGAATGCGCATGATTAAATACCAACAAAAAATCGTGGAAACAGGTAATCGAAAACAAATTGGACTTTGGCTAAAATCCCATGCAAATCCCAAAGACCACGTATTCATGGAATGTTTGGGCTACATCGGTTTCTATTCCAATCTAAAAACCTATGATTTTCCAGGCATGTCATCCCCAGAGGTTGTAAAGGCTAGAAAAGTATTGAAGTCGGAAAAATACTCTGCTGTTATCAATTATTTAAAGCCAGAATGGATTGTTTTGAGAGCTGGTGAAGCCACGGAAGTCAAGAAAGAAATGCCCAAAATGATGCAAAACGAATATCAACTCGCTAAAGTTTTTGATGTTCGGGAGGAAGTTTCAAAAGCCAAAATTGAATATGGCGAACCTTTTCTGCAGGTAGATGCCTTGTTCGAGGTTTACCACAAGAAATGAATTTACTACTCAATTTAATACTTCCTTCGGCTAGATTAAACAAACGTTGGATATTCCTTTTCATTTGCCTTAGTAGCGTAATTCTTTATTCATTTAAAACTTCCTACAGATTAGCATCTATTTCCCCAATCGATAAAATTGTCGTTCTTAAATCAAAAAGAACATTGATGATTTATTCTCAAAATCAATTGGTAAAAACTTATAGAATTGCCCTTGGTCACCATCCAGCAGGAAAAAAACAAATTGAAGGAGATAGAAAAACACCTGAAGGGAACTACACAATTTGGAAAAAGGGACCTCATGCTAAATATCATAAATATTTATTCATCTCGTACCCCAATCGTTCAGATGTAAAAAATGCAAAAAAAAATGCATAAACAACCCGGAGGGTTAATTTACATACATGGTCTGAATGAAAGATATGCTAAATTAGGAAAGTTACACATCCTGAAAGATTGGACATTGGGCTGTATCGCAGTAACAAATGAAGAAATAGATGAGCTGTATAAAATAATTAACGTAGGAATAAAAATTGAGATAAGACCTTAAGATTCTATTTCCCAATACAAAACTTCCCAAAGATATTCTTCAACAAATCATCATTCGAAATCTGTCTTTAATGATTTATATGGCAATCCTATTTCTTAAAGATTTAATTCTTTAAGAAAAGAGTGAATGTTAGACTTGCTTCCCATCCGTAAATACCGGTTGTTGAAGCTAAAAATTTCAACCTGCGCATATTCGTTTCAAAAAAGCGTTCGGCATTTTCAGACGATTCCCAAACACCCAACCCACCATATAAACCAAAATTGGGAAGTACTGAGAAACCATTCCCAACCCACTTTGCCAAACATTTGGCAAAGACTAATCCATCTGCTGACCAACCGATCATCAACGGACGTCCGATCTCCGCAAATTCATGACGATAGGCAGAAAATCATTTGAACTACAAGACGCAAATACTAATGAATTGACCCAACATATTAAATAATTAGCAATCGATTTAACAAGGAATGTTAGTTAAAAAGCGATTTTAAGCCTAATTATAAATTTTAACTAAAAAATTAGTTGGAAATATTTTATAACTAAATTTTTAGTTATACATTTGACCCAAGCAAATGAAAAACACATGAAAAAACTTACCCAAGCCGAAGAACAAATCATGCAGGTTATTTGGAACCTACCCGATGGAGGTTTTCTAAAAGACATCATCGAAATGCTCCCAGAACCCAAAGCGCATTCAAATACGATTGCCACTTTATTGAAAATTCTTGTTGAAAAAGAATTTATTGGCATAACAAACCCAAATCGAAACAACCGATATTTCGCAAAAGTTGGTAAGTCTGAATATTCAGGCCAACGAATGGCTGGTTTAACCGAATCCTTTTTCGAAGGATCTTATTCCAATGTCGTTTCCTTTTTAGTGGATAAAAACCAAATGTCCATCGAAGATTTAGAGAGCTTAATCGAACAACTAAAAGCGAAACAAAATGATTAGCACCGCCCTATTCATGTATGCCATCAAGTCAATTGCCCTCTCAGGCATTTGCTTTGCATACTACACGCTGTTTTTGAAAAACACGTTGATGCACCAATACAACCGATTTTTCTTATTGGGAACCCTCCTACTGAGCTTATTCGGTCCCTTGGTAAAATTTGAATATTGGTTGGAGACTGAAACGCAAGTTGCCAACATCACGCAAACGATAGGCTATCTAAACACAATTCAACTACAACCTAAAGTAGAACAAACAGATTGGAGCATGATCGTGATAAGTATTACCGTTGGGATATCCATCCTACTCGTATCCTATTTAGCTTTGGGCATTTATAAGATTTACCAAATCAAACGTGCCCATCCGATTCAATCAAGCCAAGGCGTCGAAATCATTGAGACAAACCTAGAAAATGCACCATTTTCATTCTTGAATCTTTTGTTTTGGAAGCAATCCATCGATTTATTCAGCGAGCAAGGACAGAAAATTTTCCAACATGAGTTGGCTCACATCCGCCAAAAACATACCTACGACAGGCTATTTTGCCAATTGGCCGCCTCCATCGTTTGGTTCAATCCCATTCACTGGCTCATTCAAAAGGAGCTCCAAAACATCCATGAATTCATCGCCGACCGCGAAGCAATTCAATCGGGTGATGTACAATCATTTGCCAAAATGTTGTTGCAAACGCATTACGGAAACGAATTTTTAAACCCTAGTCATTCTTTTTATTACTCATCTCTAAAACGTAGAATTATGTTATTAACTACCTCAAAAAACCCAAAATTTGCTTACCTAAGACGTGTTGCCGTTTTACCCATCGCAGCGTTCGCTTTGATCGTAAGTAGTGTGCAAATCAATGCACAATCAAAAAAAGAAAAGAAAGCTGCAAAAACAGACTTTCTTGTGAGTATCCAAACGGATTCCACCATATTTTCAGACCCTAAAACAGGTAAGAAAGTATTTGCCGTTGCCACACGAGATATGCCACCTCCACCAGCACCAGCTACAGCACCTGCGCCGCCAACGCCACTAATGCCTCCTTCGAATGAATCCATTTCAACCTTTTCTTCTCCTTCTGATATCAAATCAATCGACGTGAAAAGTAATTCGATGGTCATTAGTGGAACTCGCAACGGTAAAAACGTAACAGTTACGGTGAACAAACCGAACGAAAACATATCACTTAATGGTAATGTTACACTAAAGCCATCTTCTGATCAAAAAGAGAAACCTCTTATTGTAATTGATGGTATCATAATGCCTGAAGTTAATTTGAAAGATATAAATCCGAACAACATTCAATCCGTAAATGTCTTAAAGGGCGAAAAAGCTACAGCGAAATACGCAGAAAAAGGTGCAAACGGTGTCGTTGAAATAACGATCAAAAAACCTTAGTTCAAAAACATTAGTTTAATGAATGAATAAAAAAAGGCCATCGTTAGTTGACGATGGCCTTTTTCGATTATCGAAATACGTTATTACTTCCCTATACAAAACTTCCCAAAGATATTCTTCAACAAATCATCATTCGAGATCTGCCCGGTAATCTCACCTAAATCATGTAACGCATAACGAAGGTCCTGCGCGATTAAATCGCCCGTTAAACCGGTTTGTAGGCCTCTTAATACAGACTCTAACGTCTCCTGCGTCTGTAAGAGGTGTTGGTAATGACGTAAATTGGTCACCAATGTTCCACCCGTACTTACCTGATCCAATCCCACAACATCCAATAAAGCCTTCTCCAAATCCGCTAAACCATCCTTGTTTTTCGCCGAGAGGCAAATCAATGAAGGCATATCCTTTAAAATAGCGTGTAAAGCTTCCTTGGAAACTTGATCTTTCTTATTCAAAATCTTAATGACAGGAATATC
>CANGCD010000058.1 GCA_947452215.1 Cytophagaceae bacterium
CGTTGCATGGCTCACAAAAGTCTTCTTGGATTGAAAGTAATATTTTTGAGGTTAGATTAAAGCTGTTTATAAACTACGAATTGGAAAGATTAATTCTTTCGTATGCTGATAGTGTTAAAGTGATATCTCCGGCTAGATTAGAAAATAGTATTAAGAAAAGGTTGAATCGGGCACTTGAATTGTACTAATTTGAATTTACACTAAATTCTACTTAAGTGCTATGAAATAGTTCTAGGTAGATTTTTGATTAATTTTATGGAACGATTATAATAACAAAGAAGTTGGTTTAGATTCTTAATGTTTTGTAATATTTAATGAGTTTTACTGTTAGATGTATAAATGAAAAAATGATGAAAATTGAAAATTATGTGATAGTTTCAATAATTAATAGTTATCCAGTTTGATTTCCTTATTTAATCTTTTATCAGCCATAAATAATATTCGATCAGATTTGTCAAATGGTATTTTAAGCCTTGAACATACACTATTTAAGTCTCTTAAATATTTAAAATATATATCGATTTGAAGGTTTAGATTTTTATCATTTTGATAGTAATTAAGTTTTAGTTTTTTTCCACTATATAATATTCTATATACTCTCTGGTCAATAATTTGGTAAATACTTTTATTCCTAAATCTGAGTATTGTAGAAGCCATAGCTAATTGTATTCCTTTTTTTCTCAGTAAAATTAAAAGTATTTTACGCGTCTTATTCTCATCTAAAATCTTCTCATTAGGGTCGACTTCATTTATCAAATTTAGTGTTTGTTCGTCAAGCAGGGAAAATCTATTAACTTTCCATAATACTATTTCGTTAATAATATCTTGGTTGAATAGAGAAGTTGAATTATCAAGTTTTATTGTCAGTTCTTCTTGATAATTAAATTGAAAGTCGGATGGTAATAATTGAAAATCGGGGTCGTTTATTGATTTATGAATTTCCATATTTTATAGAATATCTTATGTGAAATGGCTAATTGAATAAACATTATTCGTATGTTGTTTTTGTTATAAACCTTCGCAATGTTAACAATATTTTCAATACGCAATTATGGTATCATCAACTTTTTAATTTAGAACAATAATTCTTTCATAAACTTCAAATTTATTTATAATATCCAACGGTCGCCAAAATTAAGATTAAGGCGACCGTTGTCTAATTAAAACCTCCTCAAATCCTCCCCCTTACCCTTCCGCTCTAGGTAATTAATCATCGAATTAGCCACCCGGTTAAATACCGCATCTTGCATGTCTTCTTTGGCAAAGGCGGCGCTATTTTCCCGACGGATATTCATTTTTTCGGCCATGTCCACGGCGTCGAGTGTGGCACCTAGGAAGCTAAATGAGAATTTGCCGGCCTCTTTGGTTTTGATCAACTCTTGAATTTGGGCTAATGAAAAGAATTTGGAGACGTTCTCGTGGCCATCGGTTAGGATGACGATGATGGCGGTGTCGCCTTTGTTTTCGAGTAATTGGTCAACCCGACTAATGCTGAGACCGATGCCGTCCAATAAGGCCGTGCCTCCGTATGGTCTGTAATTGATTTGGTTTACGTTTGGGAGTTGGTCTGCGGGTAAATCAACATAGCGGATATCTACCTCATTACTGAATACGGTTAAGCCTACACGAATATCCTGGTCGGGGAATTCCTGTGCGATGGCTTTGATTTTTTTGTTTTGGGATTCAAGGCCGCTTAAGGTTGCGTCCACACAATCACACATGGAGCCGCTTTGGTCTAATACGAAATGGTAAATGGTTTTTTGCTTGTTCATGGTAGTAAATTTTGATTGTTAAAAGTTTTTGTATACCCATTAATACCAAAACTTGAAAAACGTCACCTCTTTTTTTTAAAATTTTTATTTCCGAGATTTTAGCTAATTTCAGGCCATCAAAATTTAGCTTTGGCCAAAACCTACGACCAGTCGAATCAACCTTTTCTTGACCTATTTCAGGCCAATCGGGATCGTGGTATTGATCGAATTTACATCGCGCACAAGGATTATTTTGTCGAATATCTGGCGCAGTATTATCCGATGTATGAGGAGCTGGAGGAAGTGTATTCCGATGCGGTTGTGGTGCTCTTTGAGAAATTAATTACGCCAACATTTACCTTGACTTGTACGATTCAAACCTACCTGAATGCGATTGGGCGTAATCATGTTTTTAAGCGTATGAAAAACCCACCCAAAGAGGTGAGTTGGCCTGAGGATTTCGTTTGCGAGGATTGGTTGGCGGAGGTTGAATTCAGTGGAATTAGCGACATCGAATACGAAATTTTTCTACGACTCTTCCAGAAAATGGCTAAAGCGAAGTCGAAATGTTATCAAATTTTCCAATTGTTCTATTATCAAGAATTGCCCATGTGGGAAATTGCGATTGAGCTGGGCTATAGCTCTGAGGCCAATGCCCGAAATCAAAAGTATCAATGTTTGGTACGCCTGCGTGAAAACATTACTAAACTGCTCAAATCAAACTCATGATACGTCCCATCGAAGAATTAATGGCCTATTATGCGTTCACGATCGAGGATGCGCAGGCTAGAAAACGTCCTAAGTTATCTGCCACAGCCAAGGCTATGGCTGTGGATTTTGAAGCCATCATGCAGAATCGGAATTATTTTCGCGTGTTGGCAATTCGGTTTGCCGCAGAAGCTACGTTAGATGAATTACGAAGTCTCTCTGAATTATACCTCAAAAATTTGGTTCAAAATGTGGTTGATTTAGATTCCCCTTCTGCCGTTTTGGGGGATTTCGATTTGGCCTTTGAAGCAGATGTGGAAAATTTCGTTCGGATCCAGGAGCGGGACCGATTAAAGAAACGATTCAGAGCCTTGGAGGAAGAGGTGCTCATGAGGTCGAATGATCTAAACGAGACAGAAATCTTCTCGAACCTACGGCCTAATATGAGTATGTTTGAAGAGACAGAGTCACCTCGAGCAAAATCAGAGGACAGCAATTTGTGGAAAATCATTTTCCTTCTTATTGCACTGGCTGTAGCGGCGATGGTGATTCGATTTGTTTGGGTATTATTTAAGTCTTAATAAGCTAAAGCTCTGTTTTAAGTTTTATTTTTATCTTTCTTTAGTTCATTAATGATGCGTTTTTGAATGATTATTTTCCTCAGCATATGTAGGAAAACCATTGGGCCAATCAAGCAATATATATAAATGTTGACTGCCTGATAGGATATACCCAACATGTGTCCGAGGAATATCATGACATTGACGCAAAAGCTAAAAAGAAGGTTAATGAAGGATTCTAGGGTGGAGAAAAACATATTTAATTGCAAATAAAATTACTCACATACCCTGCAATACTTTCACGAGATCTTATTGCCAAGTGATCAACGGGTAATTGAATAAATGTGCACTCTCTCATAGCGTCTAGTGCTTGACTCCTAATACCTTCGCTGTGCTCATTTGTGAATATTTCATCTTTCAATCCATTGATAAACAAAACTTTGTTTGCATAAATGCTGAAATTGATGGCATCTCCTTCATCCCAAATCAATTTCTGGAATATATGACTAGTGGAATCTTTAATCGCATGTAATTGATTCATCATTGTTTTCCAAAGTTCAACCGTTAATCCAAACTTATCACCAAAGGTATTGGCTAAAGATTGCGGGTCAATTTGGGAAATATTCCAAGCAGATAGCATAACCGTTAACGATTCAAATTTCATCGACTTTTTCTCGGACAAATTTAAGGTTGAGCCAATTGCTGCTACACCTCCCAAGGAATATCCTAACAAATGAAACTTTAGTTCCCGCGTTGCATTTATTCCAAAGCTTTCCGGGTTTGCTTGAATCGCATCAATCAAGCGCTCTACATCTGTGATAATTTGGGTGAAGCCGCCATAATAAAGAAATGCACCGTTTTCGGTCAAGCGCTTAATAGGGGCATACTCGTTTTCCCCAGTTATATCGATACTTCGGTCGAAGTGAAATGGCATTGGCATTAATACGGATGCCATGTTTTTCTCTTGCCTTAATTTTTGAGCAATAGCATGATATCGATTAAGATATTGATTTCTTTTCTTTGGATCGGGATGAACCCCTTCCAAAAAACCATTAATCATGATCAAAACTTCTTGACACGCTTGCTCAGGATTGGGTTTCCAAACTGGAATTTTAAACCGACTATTATTTGCGAATTGGGAATTTAAGAGGTCAAATTCTGATCGACTTTCAAAGTCAAGAAATTCGTAGGCATTTTCGGACATGGATAAATTTATTTTCTTAAAACTAGGAAAGCGGTCATTAATTAAATTAATATAAAAAAATTGATTTTTGCATTTCTAAATAAGATAGCAACTTAGTTTGCTAATTAATTATAAAATTATCGATTCGTAAGAGGAATGCGACTATGCGAGTTTAATAAAATTGTCTTCTAGTTTTACGTTAAAATTTATTTCGGCTTTTAGTGCCCCAAATACTTTTATTACAGTATCAATCGTCGCGCTGTTCGCACTGCTTTCCAGTTTTGAAATTTGCGCCTTTTGAACCCCAACGAGTTTACCTAGTTCGGCTTGTGTCAAATGACGTTCTTGTCGGGCCGCTTTAATCATTTTACCTAAGACATCCATTCGAAGTTTGTATTCGTATTCGTCTCGGTCGGTTGTCCCAACTTCACCGATATACTTGTCTTTCATTTCAGCAAGTGAATAGGTTTTGATTTCTTTCGTTGCCATGTTATCTATTTGTTTGTTTTGTTGTTAAAGTAATGGTCTCTAAGTCTTTCTGCCCGATTAATTTCGTTTTTGGGAACTTTATCAACCTTTTTGATGAAACCGTGCGTTGCAATGACTAATGTATTCTTGTTGTCTGATTTATCCCAAAATGCAAGTAATCTGATTTGAAGTCTTCCAAATTTTGTCCGAAACTCCCAAATATCATTTTGTAATTTTTTAAACAGTTTTGGATCATTTGTTTGCTCCGCCAGGTCAATGTTATAAAATATTTTGCTGATGGTTTTGGAGTCAAGTTCAGCTAGAAACTCGTTTGCTTCTTCCATAAACTTTGTCTCAAAATACCTCATTTGACTTATAGGTTTTTAAACGTTTCAAATATATAGAAAGTTTCTAAATTTGGAAACATATATTTGTTTTATTGCTCAAAGGAGCTATTCCAAATCTTGTATCAAGTTAGAAGGTTCTCATGGATTTCTTAATCGCATTTTTGTTTTGATGTTGATTTTATCAAGTTGTTGGTATAAAAAGCCACAATAGCATCCTAACGGCTATCTATGATTTAGTTCTGTGAACTTGTAGAGACGAGATACTTCTCGTCTATTCCCTAGGCTGAAGCCTAGGGTTATATTTTTGATGGTTATGGCCTGCAGAGACCCGATACTTCGCGTCAAGTCCCTAGGCTTCAGCTTAGGGTTAAAATCCAATCCTCTTCCTCTCCCCCCGTTTCCCTTGAATATAATAATGTTTGGCAAGTTCCTTCCCCAAAGCCTTTTCAAAATGCCCTTTGATCTTGGCCATTTTTTCCGAGGTGGAATTGTTTAACGCATTACACATGTCATCGATGGATTGCCGCATTTCCTCCAGGGAACCCAAGGAAGATATGCTCGCATAGACGTCCTGTAATTCGGTTTTGTATTCCACTAAACTTGTGAGGTGTATACCTTCCGGATAGCGCATGTACAACAAATACAAAGTCTTTTCCAGGGGCGTCATGCGAATTTCCAAATTCCCATAGGCGGGTATCACGAGGGTGTTTTCGCTCGTCACCACCAATGGACTCGGTTCAATATGTTGCCGCATGTTTTGGGCAAAAAGCATTTTGATCCGTAGCGATTCCAATAGTTCAAATACATGATTCGTTTCCGGAGGATTTAATTTTTTAACCAGTCGTTCCATGCAGTTTGGGCATATATCTGCCGTACGCATTTTCAGGATGACCTCCCTTTTATTTTGGCAGAAATCATTCACACAACCTACGGGTTCGCGATGCAAAATTTGGGCTAATTCATGTTCTGATTTTACCATGTAGTGCTGAACCATCAGCGCCAAAATATGATAAGCCACGGGTAATTCCGTTGGGCAATGAATAAACCGTTCCCAATCTCCTGCATGGACAAACCCATTCCGCGGATTCTCGGGGTCCAGTTAGCCAAAGAAATTATTTTCGTTCGGTTTTTCGGTCAGGATAAACACGAAACTGTCGGCTTCGATGCCATTTTTCTTGCGCGCCGTTTGGCATAGATTAAAAAGATCAGGCCAGGAGAGCACCCGCTTGTCGGGCAAGGGGAGGGGTTCCCCTTGGCCAACAAACGTATTCATGCCCGAGATGGCCTGCAACAATTGCAGGACGGATTCAAAGGTTTCTGGATGGACGTCTTCTCCGCGAAATAGGGTTGCTTTCATGTCTATTTTTTGTCGTATAATTCATCCAAAGATGCACCACGGCGTTTTTTATCTAAATAATGATCCATGGAATCGGAGAGTTTATTCCAAACATCCTGTTGCATGTTCGCCTTGTCAAAAGCCATCGCGTTTTGGCGCTTGATGTGCATTTGCTCAGCCATGTCCACGGCATCTAAAGTCGCGCCGAGGTAGGAAAAAGTCCACCGACCGCTCGCTTCTTTTTGCGTGATCAATTCACGGATCTGATGCAAGGTAAAAATTCGGGACGCATTTTCATACCCGTCTGTTAAAATGATAATGACAGCAGAATCCTGCGGGGAAGTCATTTGGTGTTCCACACTTTGGATGGTTTTTCCGATGGCATCCAACAAGGCCGTATTTCCATTCGGGCGGTAATGCGGCATGGTTTGGCCTATCATATCACGGACTGACAAATGTTCAAAAATGGGATTCACCGTGCTATTGAAAAAAGTTAAACCAGCGCGGATGTCCTGCTCGGGAAATTTGACAGCCAATTCCAATATCTTGTTGCGTTGTTCAAATAGTCCATTGACCGTTTGGTTGATGCAATCCGACATCGATCCGCTCTCATCCGCAATGATGTGGTAAAATGTTTTGGGCTTATCCGCACTTATTACGTGGATGTATATATGATCCGGATAATCACCTCCAAAAACATATTCTGTCACTGGACATAACCATAAGATGTGACCATTTTGGTCGGCCTTATAATACGCACCATAGTCCACGGGAGCATGTCCCACCGCATCCAATAATTCCTGATCCTTCCCCATGCCAATTTTCTTCAGGGCATAAGTCTGTTCTGCAAAAGGTGCCGTCTCAATGTGTACGGTCACTTCCGTTCCGTGGTTGGACAATTGGTCCAAAAAGATATCTGCTCCGGCGACCATCATCAAGTTGGCCTTCGTCCCTAATCCCGCCTCCAAATACGCTGGGAGGTCGATGTACCAGGTTCCTGCTTCTTTGTAAAAGCGGTGGGTCATGGACTGGTTGTTTGTGTTTGCATTGCTCATGTTGTCGATTTGTTTAGTTGAAAACCTGATGCAAAGTTGGGGGCTAAAACGCGTCTCGACCGGAAATTACAAGCTTGTAGTGGGGGAGATTTTGTTGGGTTTCGATCCCTCGGGGTGTTGGTGCGACTTGTAGAGACGCGATACCTCGCGTCTAATCCCCAGGCTTAGCCTAGGAAGTTGAAATTTTGTCACTGAAACTTTGACCGTTTGATTGATTTGTTTTTGATTGTTTCAACTAATTAATACCTTGAGGTAATCGATTTGAATTTCCCCCATTTAAACCAAATACGTGTGTTCAAGACCCTTTTATTTTCATTTTGTTTGCTATTGATTCTGGGAATTAGCCTTATGGGCAAACCCATTCAATTAAAATCCTATACTGTTTCGGGAAGTCATTTGACGGGCTATTTGCCAGTGGATCAACAAGTTTATTGGGCTCTAAATCGTCCTATTTGCCATAGTGGACAATCACTTATTGTGCCCGCAGCTTTTACATTTGAGAATTTATCAGTAGTAGGAGCTTCGATAGATTGGGGGAAAATAGTAAACCCTAAGATCAGTCCTGAATTAAGCGGATTCTGTGTGATAGAATCTCAAAAACCCCATATCTTAAGTCTTGCACAATTGAACCAAGGGCAATTTAATCGATTGTCTAAGCAACAAACGAGTGTGTTTCAACAGGACTTATTAGTCTTTCAAGGTAAGCCAATTCCTATTTCACAAGCTTCGGCAATCAATTTATGGCGAGCATTAGTCATTTTTTCCGACCGATTTGAGGTCGTGGAAAATGATATCAAGATGCGTCGGGATGAGTTTCAAATGGCTTTACTAAAATTAGGCGCTCAGCAAGCGATTTATTTAGACATGGGTACTTGGAGCGAAGGGGCGTATTTCAGCTCGCAGAACCGTGTGGTTAAAATAGGTAAGATGCGTAAAAACACGCATAAACAATCGAATTGGTTAGTATTTCATTAATATGCAGGCATTGAATTTTGATCGCATGGAAAACCCGCTCGACGTACAGCTGGGTTTGGATGAATTGCCGGATTTTGTGCCGGATGAGGCCTATTTGGCCCTCCGAGCGGCCTGTTTTCAGGCCTATGAAGTCATGCATATCAAGCGAATCCATCGCTATTCCATGGCGGAGTTGAAGGGATTGGTCGATCGCTTTGAGGATTTGGCCCAACAAGCCGACGGGGTTATGCGAATGTACGCGGCGAATGATTCATTCATTTGTAGGTACATGGAAATCTGTGAGCGCTATGCAGCTCTGAAGGAATATATGTTGGTCTCGGATCGATTTACCACGACGATTTTTGACTGTGATGACTTTCGTAAGATTGAGGAGGTCGTCAAACTGAAAGATGAGCACTTTGGCATGTATGATCAAGTTTATTTTGTCACTGAATTTGAAGATTTCCGATTTCACTTTGAGATTTGTCGGGAAGCGACATTATTTCTAACGCTCGACACGAAAAATGCCCAAACTGCACTAAGGGATTTTAATTACATGTCTGAGCTAGGTTGGATTAATTATTATCAGGAGCTTTTCGAGCGAATTAATGAGATGCTCGGGCTGGAATATTTCCCGTTTAATACCGATTACAAACCCTATTTTTATGTACAATGCTTTCGAATTGCCAAAGAAGAAGTATCAGTCATGCTTGAGTTTTTGGCGAAGATGGGTGAATTGCGGCATCAGCATTGGAAAATGCAATTGACCGTTAAATAAATTGTGGATAAGTCCTTCCGGACATTTTTTACCTTGCTTGAAATAGATACTTATGAAAAAAATCGTTTTTTTATGCTTGTTGGCCTGCTCATTTCAAGGCCTTGCCCAGAGTTATCATTTGCAACATGGGATGAACATGTTTGATGCGGGAAATTACGATGAAGCGGAGAGTTTACTCAAAGCTGAAATCAAGAAACATCCGCTGGAATCCTTAGCCTATGAATATTTGGGTAAGGTTTATGAAGGGAAAGATTCCTTGCAATTAGCGATGATGCAATTTGATTTGGCCATAAAATTTGCAGCTAAGACAGAAACAAAGCGATTGGCTAGCCTTTGGAAAAACAAAGGTGCCATTTACGTTCGAGCCGAAATCAATGAAAAAGCTTTGGCATGTTTTGACGCGGCACTCAAATTAAACCCCCAAGACATTTCAGTATTAGTAGCGCGTTCGGATTTGTTTTTTCGCATGGAACGTCTGAAGGAAGCAAAGCAGGATTGCGAAGCCGCTATCAAACTAGATGACCTGAATTTTGACGCTATTGTACAGTATGTCTATGTTTTGTACCAGCTAAAAGAATATGAGCCGGCTCTTAAAATGGCCAATTTGATGATAAAACTTAAGCCAGCGCTCGATTTGCCCTTGTCGATTCGTAGCAAGGTGTATGAGCGTCAAGGCCAAATCGCATCTGCGATTGAAGATACCTACGAGGCGATTCGAATCGAAGATAGCCGAAGTAATCAAGATCAACTGATCAATCTTGCGAGCTATGATTTTGAGTTGGCTTTGAACAAGGCCGACTTACTTGTTCAGGAATTTCCTAGGAAAGATTTGATGCATGATTTACGTTCCCGGATTTATCAAAATCATTCACACTATGAGGAGGCCGTTTCCGATGTCACCCAAGCGATCCAATTGGTTCGTGAAGATCAAGAGTCCTATTATTTATCGCGTAGAGGCCACATTTATGATGCTTGGGGTTTTCGCGCATTGGCACGCAATGATTATACCGAATCGATTGAACGGGATTCCAGTGCTTCGTCTGATTTTTCTATGCGGGGTTACCAACATATGATTCTTGGCAATTATGAGCTCGCGATGCAAGATTATAATAAGGGATTAGCCTTGGATCCTACGGATGGAGTTTTGTACCATTATCGTGGATTAGCGAATATGTATTTGGCGAAAAATTATAAAGCAAGTTTAGCCGATTTTAATCGTTCGTTGGCTGCTAATAAAACCGACGTTAGCACGCTATTGTACCGTGGAAGATTGTATGCGCAATTTTTACATGAGCCTAATTTGGCCAAAGCCGATTTTGAAACAATCGTTTCTGTTGATTCTGCGCTGGCAGAAACGAGTACATCGAAGTATTATGGCTTGCTGGGGTTGGGTAAGAAAGCCGAGGCGATTAGCCGATTGAAAGAAGAAGTAGCCAAATTTCAAACAGCTTCCGAACATTACAACGCGGCCTGCGTATATGCTATTTTAGGTCAAAATAAGGAGGCTATAGCGCATTTGGATACAAGCATCCAGAAGGGGAATGTTGATTTAGATTATATCAAGTTTGATCCCGACTTAGTGTCCATTCGTCAAGAGCAGGGGTATATTCAATTAATGGCCAATTTATCTGCCCATTTGAAGCCCATCTTGGAAAAGGAATTAGCACGTCAAGCGTCTACCTTTCAAGGCAAGTTTGCCAATCAGGATTTTCAAATCCCCTTTGTGCCACAAAAACGAGGTGGAACGTACGATGTGAAAGGTTCGATGAATGGTTTAAAGCTTGATATGCTTTATGACACCGGCGCTAGTAATGTTTCAATCTCCAGTATGGAAGAAGAATTTATGTTGAAAAATGGGTATTTATCTACGAGTGATTTTGTTGGGACGAGTAGCTTTCACCTGGCCGATGGAAGTTCCATGAAGAGTAAATTGTATATCGTCAAAGATTTTGAATTGGGTGGGGTTGTTATCCATAATGTTGAAATATCTGCCATGCCAAACCGGGAGGCGGGGATCTTATTAGGTCAAAGTGTGATGGCGCGTTTTGGGAAGTTTGAAATAGATAACCAACGGAATTTAATCAGGTTTACCGCTACTAATACCCAGAATGGAATTACATCAAAATAACTTCTTTTATCTCCCCAAACAGCATCGCTGGGCTTATTTACTAGCGATTGCGATTGTCGTTTTTATTTGTGCTTATTTCATGTTTCCATGGATGGTTCAGGCTCAATTGGGAAATTCTTTGCCTCCATATGTTCAATATGATTTTATTTATCAATCGCGCGACATATTTTGGGTATTTGAAAACTTCGTGTTTTTATTCAATTGCTGGATATTTTCTTGGACTCGTTGGCCTAACTTAAAGTATTTTGTAGCCGCTTTCCTTTTTGTGATTGGTTGGTTAATAACCATTACCGATTTTCGATACCCGGGTCCAGAGGTTATATGGGGAACGGGAATATTGTGTGCTTTGTATTATGTGTTAGTGCTTGTTGCTCAGCAAATCGACAAGCGAATAATTCCATAAAGCATTATGATTTTTGACTATTTTTAAACTTAAAAGTTTATATTTGAACTTAAAATATTAACTCAAAGGTTAAAATGAAAAATCTATCCTATCACCAACTCGATGATCAAATCCACGCCTTTGTCAATGGCCAACGGCAGGATCGTATCCCCACGGGCTGGATTCATGCCACGAGAACCTCGATTGGGATGACTTTGCAGCAATTGGCTTCCCGATTAGGCTTATCAGTCCCTGCGGTTAAAAAATTTGAACAACGTGAACAGGCTGAAGCGATTAGTTTGGCAAGTTTGCGTAAGGTTGCTGCGGCGATGGACATGGATTTGGTGTATTATTTGAAGCCTAAGTCAGGTACATTAGAGGCCATGATGGATGCCCGAATTGAGCAAAAGGCGTTTGAATTAATGCAGGTTTCTAATCAGGCAATGCTGCTCGAGAATCAAGGACTTGATAATCAAAACCGTGCCCGTGAATTGAAACGCTTAATTTCCGATATTAGGCAACAGAAATTAAGTAGTTTATGGGAATAGGTTTAGATGCATCGGAATTTGGACAAACACCTATGGATCCAGACCAATTATCCGGTCTGAAGATTCCCATGTTGCATACGCATGCCCAAATTAATGCATACGAACAGGCGAATATCAATGAGGCCTTGCGCTGGTTGATGCGTAAGCGGACATTGCCTACTTTGTTGACGACTGAATTTATCTGCCTGTTGCATCGCCACATGTTCGGACATGTTTGGAAATGGGCAGGTAATTTTCGTAAGGTGGAAACCAATATTGGAGTGCCTTGGTATACGATTCCGACTGAGTTGAACGTTTTGTTGGCAGATGTCCAATATTGGATTAACAACCAAACATTTCCCCCGGTTGAAACTGCGATTCGCTTCAAATTTCGCCTGGTGTCTATCCATTGTTTTCCTAACGGAAACGGTCGGCATGCACGCCTTATGGCAGATTTAATGATGCAATACCAGTTTGGCTTGCCTCGCTTTAGCTGGGGTGCTCATACAACAGGAGACGTACGTAACCTATATTTAAAGGCCATTCAGCAGGCCGCTGGAGGCAATTTTGCACCCTTGATTGATTTTGCCCAACATTAATATGACCAAAACTGTACTCTTTCTTTTCGTTCTTTTCATTGGCCTCCTAGGAGCTTTAGTATTCTATTTCCGACCTAGTGTAAAACACCATGTCAAACCCGGTGATCCATGGGCGCTTGCCAAAAGTTATGAGGTGCGTGGCTTGGATCTTTCCCATTGGAATGGTCGGGTCATCTACGATGGTCTGGATTCGTTGGATTTTGTCTTTTTGAAAGTTACGGAGGGAGACGATCGGATCGACGATACCTTCGAGCAGCATTACGAAGCCTTTCGCAAACGGGATATTCCAGTAGGGGCCTATCACTTTTTTCGTTTTGATGTGGATGGGAAGGAGCAAGCTCAGCACTTTTTGAAACACTTGGACGGTAGGCGCTTGCAGTTACCCTTAGTGATCGACGTGGAGCAGCATGGTAATCGGGCCATTCCGCATGAAAAAGTCAAAAAACGGCTACATGCCTTCATGAAGGAACTGAAGAAGCATACGAAACACAAGCCAATTTTCTACACAAATGGAGATGGCTACCGGGATTTCATTGAAGAGGAATTTGGGAATCATACGCTTTGGCTGAGCTCCACGAATGCTTGGCGGCCAACCATGATGGATTGTACCTTTTGGCAATTTAATATCGACGCGGATTTGATGGCGATCACCCATCGTGCCGACCTGAATGTCTTTCGGGGGAGTCGGGAAGAATGGGATGAATACCTGGCGGAGCATAAGCCTTATGTGATATCAATGAATTGATAATCTGTTGATTAAGTTTGTAGTATATCTTCAAAGTATATACCTTTGAGAAAAAACAAAAAGATGAAAACCTTATCGCTCAAATTGGATGACCATATTTTTGATGAAACGGAGGAAATTACGGCACAGTTGCATTTGGCACGGAATCGTTACATCAATGAAGCTGTCAATATGTACAATTTGGTACAAAAGCGAAGATTATTGAAGAAAGCCTTAACCAAAGAATCGCTTTTAACCTCTTCCGATTCTATGGAAGTATTGCGGGAATTAGATTTGTTGATCGATGGAGATTAAGCAATTTGACATTTGGCTGGCCAATCTAAACCCAAGCAAAGGAACCGAAGCAGGCAAAACGAGACCCGTGGTCATCGTTCAGTCGGACCTGCTCAATGCCGTCCATTTATCTACATTGATTTGCCCCGTTACGACGAATGTCCAACCGAAATTAGAATATTTGCGGGTTCATTTGACGAAAGGTCAATTACCTGAAGTAAGTGATGTGCTCGTCGACCAAGTTCGTGCCATTGATAATAACCGACTAATTAAAAGATTGGGGCGTTTGAC
>CANGCD010000059.1 GCA_947452215.1 Cytophagaceae bacterium
AAGGTAATTTTAAATTTTTATTATCACAATGTTAATGAATCGAGGTTTTGATGAAATAATTACTTTAATTCGCTTCGGCTTTATTTAGAAGCCGCTTCATCAATAATGCAATTTTACTATGAATCGTTTCTTCTTTCTTATTGGATTAATTTTCTCATTTTTGTCTTTTGCTCAACCTACAATTAAACCATTGGTTGAAGCCAATCATGGGATTGTTGTCACGACTCATCCTGTTGCTAGTGCAATAGGACTGGCCATTTTGAAGAAAGGTGGAAATTCTATTGATGCGGCAGTAGCTGTTAATTTTGCCTTAGCCGTTTGTCATCCTGCTGCAGGAAATATTGGTGGAGGAGGTTTCTTAGTTTACCGTTCTGCCAAAGGAAAAGCTTACACATTAGATTACCGCGAAATGGCACCTATCTCCGGTTCCCGTGACATGTATTTGGATGAGAACGGTCAAGTTATTCCCGGGAAGAGTTTCGTTGGCATTCATTCAATAGGTGTTCCAGGGGCTGTGGCGGGTATGCAGGAGATGCATAAGCGTTTTGGTAAATTATCTTGGTCAGAACTTGTACAACCTGCCATCGATTTAGCTCGTAACGGGGTTATTCTTACCGAAAAAGAAGCTCGTGGATTGAACCGAAACCGCGCAGATTTTATGCGATATAATCCCGGAAGGGCTTATATGGTTAAGTTGGATAGTACACAGTGGAGCGCTGGTGAACTCTTTATACAATCGGATCTCGCTGTGACGCTTGAACGTATTTTACGAAATAAAGCTCGTGGTTTTTATGAAGGCGAAACCGCGGATTTGATTGTCAAAGAAATGGAACGTCAGGGTGGTTACATTACACATCGTGATTTACAAACGTACCGGGCAATTTGGCGTAAACCTTTAATTAGTCAATTTAATCAATATTCCATTATCGGAATGCCGCCTCCCTCAAGCGGCGGTGTTGCCATCAGTCAATTATTTTCCATGATTAAACCTTATCCCTTAGCGCGCTGGGGTGTTCAATCGGATTCAACGATTCAGGTTATGATTGAAGCGGAGCGTCGGGTATATGCAGATCGCGCGAAATGGTTAGGGGATCCTGATTTTGTGAAAATACCACTAAAGGGTTTATTGGATTCTGCATATTTAGCTCAAAGAATGAGTTCTATGCGTTTCGAACAAGCTACCAAAAGTTCCGATGTGGTTGCAGGAGAATTTACTGGTTACGAAAGTCCTGAAACAACGCATTATTCCATTGTTGACCAAGAAGGCAATGCCGTATCGATTACCACTACTTTAAATAATTCCTACGGTAGTAAGGTATTTGTTGGCGGTGCAGGTTTTTTGTTGAATGACGAAATGGATGATTTTAGTGTCAAAGCTGGTGTGCCAAATTTATATGGTTTAGTAGGATCAAAGGCTAACGAAATTCAATCACGTAAGCGGATGCTTTCGAGTATGACCCCTACCATTGTTACCGAAGGGGGGCGGTTGAAATTGGTCGTAGGTACCCCAGGCGGATCAACCATCATTACCAGCGTATTTCAGGTCATGCTGAATAGTTTGGTTTTTGGTATGAATATGCAAGCAGCGGTAGAATATCCTCGCTTTCATCATCAGTGGCTACCTGATTTAACACGTTATGAGGCTAAACGCTTTGATGAGGCACAAATTGGCCGACTGAAATCTAAATTATATGAATTAGCACCTTCCGGAAATATTGGATTGGTCGAGGGAATATTTGTCCTCCCTGATGGGAAATACCAGGGAGGAGCGGATTCTAGGGGAGATGATACCGCTTTGGGTTATTGAAATAATTTAGCAACAAGAAAAGCGGCGGTGGCTGCAGCTGCGCCGATTGCTGTCACTTTTAAGGAGCCTTTGATTGGGTCTTGTCCGGTAACTCTGCTTTTGAAATAACCAAAGATCAACAATGCGATAAGTGTAACGCCTGCGGAATATTTTAATCCATCCACGGGATGTTCAACATAAAAATAGGGTAGTAATGGGATGAAGCCACCTATGATATAGGAAATTCCAATCGTTAAAGCTGAATTTCTTGCACGATTTGGATTAGGCTTTTCTAGTCCTAATTCAAATCGCATCATAAAATCGACCCATTTGTCTTTGTCTTTCGAAATGGCTTCAACAACGATTTCCTGTGCTTCTGGGCTTAACCCG
Organism: Cytophagaceae bacterium; assembly: GCA_947452215.1. Taxonomy (GTDB): domain Bacteria; phylum Bacteroidota; class Bacteroidia; order Cytophagales; family Spirosomataceae; genus Aquirufa. The sequence goes on from CANGCD010000059.1 coordinate 2,177, forward strand.
TAATCTTCAAATACTTCTCGAATTTCCTCTTTTTCTCGATCGGGTACGCGTTCAACCTCTTCATATTCCCGTTTTAATTCAGCTTCATAATGCTCTTGCTCGGTTTGTCCAGCGAGGTAACCCCCTAATCCCATGGCAATGGATCCTGCGACGATTTCAGCGATACCTGCTGTCGTGACTATAGATGCGGCATCAACGGCTCCAGATAAACCTGCGGCAAGCGCAAACGGAACGGTTAATCCATCGGACATTCCAATAACGATATCAGTAATAAAATCTGAACTTTTTAAATGCTGTTCGTGCAAATGGTGATCTGGTCCGTGCATAATGGTTGGTTTTTACTTGATGCCATGCATCATACGTTTTAAGGGGCCGCTCGCCAAGATATACAATAAGATTGATGCTAAGCCTGCCAGAATGACAAATACCATGAAAAACTCATAGAGATTGTGAATTTCAAACCCTAGAAAACTTGGTAATGCTATACCCGAAACAATTTCAGTTGGAGGCAATAAAGCACCTAAGGTGCCTGCTAAGGCATATCCTGCCGCGTTGGCTATAAACCATACTCCCATTAACAGAGAAGAGAATCGTTTAGGAGCTAATTTTGAAACAAGCGAAAGTCCTATGGGTGATAAACATAATTCGCCCATCGTATGAAACAAATACATGACAAAAAACCACACGACACCTAACTTGCCTGATCCTAAATCTTTTACCTGATTCGCGATAATTAAATAACCAATGGCTAAGAGTAATAGGCCAATGGCTTGTTTGGTAGGTGAATTGGGGTCAATACCTCGTTTTTGTAAACGCACCCATAAATAACTGAAGGGTAAGGCAAGTAAGATGATGAATATTGAATTCGCATTTTGAACGGAACTAGGCGGTAATTCAATGCCAAAGAAGTTTAAATCCGTTTGTTGGTCCGCGATAAATGTCAATGATGATCCTGCTTGTTCGAATGCCGACCAGAAAAACATGACAAAGAATGCGATGATATACATAACCCAAATTCGATCACGTTCGATTTTTGTCAAGGTCTTGTCGGTCATAATCAAAAACGCCAAACTGATTCCTGAAGCATATATAATTGGGTAAATCCAGTCTTTTATTGGGTTAGCTTCCTCCGAAACAATATATAAGTGGATTCCTAAAACAAGTGCAATGAACAGCGCTAAGGTTGTAAGAATCGAGTTTGTCGAAAATTCGGCTTTTTCAGATTCTTCGGAAGCGACCTGTGTTTGATTAAATACAGGTTTTAATCCCACGGGCTCACCAGTAGGAGAGACAATGTATTTGTTCTTGACAAAATAAAACAAAATAGTTCCGAATAGCATGGCAGATCCCGCTGCCAAAAAGCCCCACTTAAAGGCTTCTACATTGCGAATGCCATCGACCTTTATGTCTCCAACGAGCGGACATATCAGCATTCCAAGGAAGGCGCCCGTATTGATTCCCATATAGAAAATCGTAAATGCGGAATCCAAACGATTATCACCTTTCGGATATAACGATCCCACCATTGAGGATATATTTGGCTTGAAAAATCCATTACCTACGATAAGAAATAATAATCCAACCCACATGAGTGTATTCGCAAGCGAGAAGTTATCCAGGAATGTACTCGCTGATCCAAATAAGAATAGTTGGCCAATAGCCATTACTAAGCCACCTAAAATAATGCAATTTCGATTTCCTAAATAGCGGTCCGAAACATAGCCGCCAAGCATGGGCATTAAATAACTTAGGCCTAAAAAACCACCGTATAATATGGAAGCTTCATTTTGTTTAAATGCCAGCGCGTTAACTAAAAACAGAGAAAGAATGGCTCGCATGCCATAGAAGTTAAAGCGCTCCCACATTTCAGTGGAATAAAGGACATATAAACCTTTAGGATGTGCGGTAGAATTTTGTGTCATGAATAGGTTGTTGATAATCGCTGGGCAAGATAAAATATCTTTGTTTAAATCAAGCAAAACTTGAATGATAAAATTTAACCTATTGATGCGAATAATTGAAAAAAGATGTGAAACCTTTTTTGTAATATTGTTGGTTCAATTCGTTAACGAAAAATTAATTCAAATCATTCATGGGTAAGATTATCGCAATTGCAAATCAAAAGGGTGGTGTTGGAAAAACAACGACAGCTATTAATCTAGCTGCAAGTTTGGCTGCATTGGAATTTAAAACCCTTTTAATTGATGCGGATCCACAGGCGAACTCTACTTCTGGACTTGGATTTAATCCTAAAGAGGTTAGTCGGAGCATTTATGAATGTATGGTAGGTATCGCAACAGTATCTGAGAGCATATTAGCTACAGAAGTGCCTTTTTTGGACATTATTCCATCTCATATTGACTTAGTAGGAGCCGAGATTGAGATGATTAATTTGACGAATCGAGAGGGAAAGATGAAAGAGGCTTTGGGGGCAATAAAAGATCAATATGATTTTATCATTATGGATTGTTCGCCATCGTTGGGATTGATTACGATTAATAGCTTAACAGCTGCTGATTCGGTGATTATCCCTGTTCAGTGTGAATATTATGCATTAGAGGGTTTAGGGAAATTATTGAATACAATTAAGATTATTCAATCAAGACTGAACCCAGGATTAGTTATTGAAGGTATCTTGTTGACTATGTACGATTTGCGTTTACGTTTATCGAATCAAGTCGTAAACGAGGTGAATTCCCATTTTAAAAATATGGTTTTTGAAACCATTATTCCTCGGAATATTCGTTTGTCGGAATCGCCGAGTTACGGTATTCCCGCTATTCTGCATGATGCGGATAGTAAGGGAGCTATTAGTTATTTGAATTTAGCCAAAGAGATTATTCTCAAAAATGGCTTATTACAAACCATTTGATCGAAGATTACATGAGCAGCAAGCAAGAAGCAAATAATAAGAAGCGGATTGGATTAGGAAGGGGTTTGGGCGCTTTATTGGAAGATTCTGAGAATCTTCAAAGCTCTGCGCGTCAAGGTTCTGATAGCCTTGGAGGTCTAGATGGTGTGAATTTAATGGAGGAGATTCCTTTGGAATTTATTGAGACGAATCCTTACCAACCGCGTGAGCATTTCGAGCAATCTGCCTTACAGGATTTAGCGGAATCCATTCGTGTTCAGGGAATTATACAGCCGATTACGGTGCGTAAAGTAGCACCTCGGAAGTTTCAATTGATTTCTGGAGAGCGTCGTTTACAGGCGTCGAAGATTGCAGGTTTAGTTCGTATTCCGGCTTATGTTCGTACAGCAGATGATCAGCAAATGATTGAAATGGCGCTGATTGAGAATATTCAGCGTGAAAATTTAAATGCGATTGAAATAGCACTTTCTTACAAGCGATTAATGGAGGAATGTAATTTGCGTCAAGAGGATTTAGGTTCTCGGGTGGGCAAAAATCGTTCTACTGTGACGAATTATATGCGTTTATTGAAATTACCTCCGCATATTCAGGTGGCCATTCGAGATAGTAAAATTTCGATGGGGCATGCGCGTTGTTTGATTTCTGTTGAAAATGTCGAAGTCCAACAACATTTATTCTTAAAAACGATTTCGGAAGAATGGTCGGTAAGGCGCTTAGAGGACGCGGTTCGCCAATCAGCGGCTCCTCCAATCGATACGCCCGTTGGAAGTTCTGTTTCGGTAAAAGCAAGTGAATTGCAGCAATGGCAGGGTCAATTGGCTGCCTTTTTTCATGCTCCGGTTTCCTTGAAAATGAATGAGCAAGGAAAGGGGGAGATGAAAATTGCTTTTAAGTCGAAAGAGGAATTAATGAAAGTACTCGAAGCAATTCAATCGTAGGCTATGCGTATTCGATTGATATTCTTTTTGGTTGTGTATTTTATTGCTAGGGCTGGAATTTCAGCGCCTTTAGATTCTTTGGTCCAAGTGAAAAAAGATTCGGTCAAGTCCTCAATAATGCCTTATAAAATCATTCCTAGACAAGCGACGTTGAAATCTTTGATGATTCCAGGATGGGGTCAGTTGTATAATCGACAATATTGGAAATTACCTTTGGTTGCGGGAGCTTTTATTACGTTGGGGATGATTGCTAACTACAATCAAGTTCGATATTCGAAATACAGGGATTATTATTATGTGGTTTCCGTTCATCCTGAGGATCCTAAATACGTTCCTCCAGCCACAGTTGCAGTGCCCTATGAAGATGGGGTTACACGTGATCTAGATGTGAATCAATTGAAACGAATTAATGATGGTTTTCGTCGAAATCGTGATTATACGTACATAGGAATGGTCTTAGCTTGGGCTTTGAATGTTGTGGATGCGAATGTGAGTGCACACTTAAAGACCTTTGATGTGTCGGATGATTTAAGTTTACATGTGAAGCCAATCATGGAAATCGACCCTTTATCACAAGGTATGGTGTCCGGTTTAAGCTTATCGTTTAATTTTAAAAAATGAAGTATATGAGAATTGTATTAATTGGTTACGGGAAAATGGGGAAGGAGATCGAACGTTTGGCGGTCGGTCGGGGTCATCAAATCGTTGCTCGTATTGATGTAGGAAATCAATCAGAATTGAGCCAATTAAGCAAAGAAGAAGTAGATGTAGCAATTGAATTTTCAAATCCTGCCTCTGCATTTGCCAATATTATGACTTGTATTGAAAAACAAATACCGGTTGTATGTGGTACCACGGGTTGGTTGGAACAAAAATCACAGGTGGAAGAAGCCACGGCAAAGTTTCAATCCACATTCTTCTATGCATCCAATTATTCGATTGGAGTTAATTTGTTTTTTAAACTGAACAAAACATTAGCCGCTTTAATGGCTGGGCATCCAGAATATGATATTTATACCAATGAGATTCATCATTTAGAGAAGAAAGATTCTCCTTCCGGAACAGCCATTACGATTGCGGAAGGTATCATAGATGCCTATGCATCGAAAACCAAATGGGTAAATAATGAAATTCCTGCTGCAAATGAAGTTGCTATTTGGTCCCAACGGGAATCCATAATTCCAGGAACACATACGGTTAAATACATTTCGAAAGTGGATCAGTTAGAGATTACCCATGAGGCTTTCAGTCGGGAAGGATTTGCCTTAGGAGCTGTCATTGCAGCGGAATGGGTAAAGGATAAAAAGGGTGTTTTGGGGATGGATGACTTATTAAAATAGAAAGTATGGATCATATAGCTTTACAAAAGGAATTGCAAGACCAGGGTTTGATTATACTCCCTGGGTTTTTCGATCCTCTTGTTATTGGTCAAATACAAGCGGCTGCCAAAGCTGTTTTTGATATTCAATTCAAACGATTTGAAATTCAAGGTGATTATTTGCTTCAAATGCAAAGTCTCTTTGAAAATCATTTGGATGAATTTATTGCATGTGGTAAAATGATTCAAAGTGGCTTGATTGAATTGTATCAATTAGCGGTTAATCCTCAAATTGTTCAATTGATGAAGGATTTGGGGCTCGCGCATCCTTTGATGTGCACACGGCCAGTCTTGTTTTTTAATCATCCCTCATTAGCCAAATCAGAACACTTTTATAAAACACCTTTACATCAGGATTGGACATCTATGCTGGCTTCCGATGATTCACTTGTCGTTTGGTTGCCATTGATGGATATTGAAATGGAACACGGTCCGGTTGTTTTTTACCCGGGTTCACATAAATTAGGTCCGTTAACGGATCGACTTGAAAATGGCTTTGCTCAGGTAGATTTTGATCGTGCAGCTTATCCCAGAGTTCAAAAAGCTATGAAATTAGGTGATATAGCTGTTTTTTCTACATTGTTGGTCCATGAATCTGGTGTTATCACGAATGATGAAATACGCTGGTCTTGCCATTTCCGTTATACCAATATGGAGGATCCAACATTTATTGAAAATGGATTTCCTCATCCTTACATTTACAAGCCTTCACAAGAGTTAATCGATAAATATTTACATAAGAATTCATGAAACCAACTGAAAATCAAAAGCCTAAACATAAATCACCATTCAGAGAATGGTTGGATTCCGTTGTATTTGCTGTCGTAGCAGCGACATTAATTCGTTTTTTCTTGTTTGAGGCTTATACTATCCCAACTCCATCCATGGAAAGTTCTTTGATGGTCGGTGATTTTTTATTTGTAAGTAAGATGCATTACGGTGTGCGTACACCCAAAACGCCTTTGCAATTACCTTTGACGCACCAGAAAATATGGTTTACTAATTTACCATCTTATTTGACTTGGTTACAATTGCCAACCTATCGTCTACCCGGTTTTTCAAAAGTAAAACAAGGAGATGCCGTTGTGTTTAATGTGCCAAATTTTGAGGAGGATGGTGATGCTCCATTAGATCTACGCACATTTTATGTAAAGCGTTGTGTAGCTACACCTGGGGATGTTTTAGAAGTGAGAGACCAACAGGTATATGTTAACAACAAAGCGATGGAGAATCCCGAAAAGATGCAACATCCAGTCTTTATGAAGACAAAAGAAAATTTGGATGATGCGTTTTTTGCACAGTATGGAATTCGTAATGATCCTAATGCGAGTTATGATTCAGCGGATTGGTTGCCTTTAGCCGATTCCACGAATCAGTTGGCTGGTTATAAATTGAATACTTCAAAGTTGCATATTGATGAAATCAAATCCTTGCCATGGGCGAAATCCTTTGATTTGGATGCATTTAAAGATCCGAAAGGTTTGACCTTCATTGATATGTTTCCACATGACACCGTTGATTTTAAATGGAATCGCGATCATTATGGTCCTTTAAAAGTTCCTGCCAAAGGTTGGACGGTTCAATTGGATCGTAAAAATGTTACATTGTATCAAGAAGCTATTATCAAGTATGAAGGAAATTCGGATATCGTTTTAGCTGGAGGGAAGTTGTTGAAGAATGGTCAAGCAATGTCTTCATATACATTTAAGCAAGATTATTACTTCATGATGGGTGATAATCGCCACAATTCAGCTGATTCTCGTTTCTGGGGATTTGTTCCGGCTGATCATATTGTTGGAAAAGCTGTTTTTGTATGGATGTCGATTGATCCCAATAAACCCTTGTTTTCACTCGATAAGATTCGTTGGAATCGAATCTTCCGTTTCGTAAACTAAAAGAAAATGGCGCTGAATCATTCAGCGCCATTTTTTATAAAACTTTTAATACGAATCCTTTTAGGTAATTACTCTCCGGATGGAATAGGTTGATTGGGTGATCGGGAGATTGAGTCATTTGGTGGATGACTTGTATTTCCCTACCGACAGCTATGCCTGCCGCGACAAGCATATTGTAAAATAGGTCCCTAGTTATGACTTGTGAACAAGAATAGGTAAATAGTAGTCCATTTTTCTTGATTTTACGTAAAGCCAATTCATTGATTTTCTGATAGCCCTGTAATGCTTTGTGTTTGGCATTCATCGATTTGGCAAATGCGGGAGGATCTAAAATAATGATGTCAAATTCATCCTCATTGGCTTTTAAATAGGGGAGTGTTTCACCTACAATCGCCTGATGATTAAGGGCTTGCATCTTATTTGATTCAATATTTGCATTGACTAAGTCGATGGCTTTTGCTGAAGCATCTAGTGAAATTACCGAAGAAGCACCTGCTTTCAAGGCATATAGTGAGAATCCCCCCGAATAACAAAATGTATTGAGGACAGACTTCCCTTGTGCGTATTGAGCTAATAATGCTCTATTTTCTCGTTGGTCGATAAAGAAACCTGTTTTTTGTCCAGTAATCCAGTTGATCGAAAAGGAAATGCCATTTTCTTTCACGGTATAAGGTACTTTCACTTCGCCAAAAACAAATCCATTGGAACATGATTGCGCATATTCCGTAGGCAATGTTTCCTTGCTTTTATCGTAAATCGCTTTGATTTTTTTACCCAATACATTTTTGACAGCCTCGACAATTTCATCTCGGTCACGGTGCATACCGATGGTATGTGCTTGAAATACAAGGACATCTTTGTACAGATCCATTATAAGACCAGGGCAACCATCCCCTTCGCCGTGAATTAAACGAAATGCATTGGTGTCTTTCAAAGGAAGTAGGCTACGTAAATCCCAAGCGTTCTGAATTCGATTTTCCCAAAATGTGGCTTTCGATTCGATAACTTGAAAGGAAATAATCTTCACAGCGATGCTCCCGTGGTGAAAATGTCCGGTTCCTAAGAACTCTTCCCGACTGCTATATACATTCACCCAGTCACCATCTTGCAAATTAGGACTTTGTTTGACTATTGCTCCTGAGAATACCCAAGGATGAAATCGTTTCACTGGGGCGTCTTTCCCGTGCTTTAATTGGACAAATTTCGATGCATTCATGCTGTAAAATTGCACAAAATTATTTGAAATCAGGTTCTCCGGCTTCAAGCCAAGCGGAATACCATAGGTTTCCTATGTGTTTAATTGAAGCTTGGTATCTTTTTTCTACCTGATTATCAAGTTGTTTGTGGTAGGCTTCGATGTATTGTGGAGTATACATTTTTTCTAATATCATCCCCTTTTGGCCGTGCATGTATTTTTTTGATTTAGGAAATTGTTTGCTGATGAGCATTTCGCCCCTCAGTAAATCAGTTAGCATCTGATGCGATTCAAAAACCCAATTCCAGGTAGCCTTTAGTACGTTTTCGATGTATTCTGCTGGGCCAATCCAATCGTCTAATTGGTCTTGAACTTGTTCAGGGATTTTGGATTCCCAGAAGCTATGGATGCCCACTTGGTTGGTTTGTTGGCCATCATAATTAGACGTTGTATGTAAGGGAACATGTGCATCTGCCACATAATGTCCCAATTCCGCTGATAATTTAATGATTCTAGTCGTGTCACGAGATAGAAAAGCATATTTAAGTTGTTGGTAATAATCGAGAATGTTCCAAGGTACGATACCATGTTTTTGAAGCGTATCGTTAGTAAAGGCATTGATGGCATCTTCCCAAGACATGTATTTGATTTGTTCTTTCGGGTATTGATCTAAATCAATATAATGCCGCGCGGCCTCTTGATCAAGGCTATGACGTCGCTGGTCTGGTAATACTGCGAAGTTTTCGATGGAAGCACTATGCCTTTTGTATAGATTTATTAAGGGAGGTGGAAGTGTGTATATAGCTTGTTTATTGATTTTTTTGTGAGCATAAAATCCCCAGGGCGTATAAAGGTTTGGATTCGGATGAAATAGTAGCGTGAAAAGTAAATATTTCATTAGGTATTTTTTTAGTGGTAGTATTGTTAATTCTAAACCTTTTGCTTACTTTTGCAATTCAATTTTACAGAAAAGAGAATTTTTTTAAAAGATGGCAAATCATAAATCAGCACTAAAGCGTATTCGGGCAAATGAATCAAAGCGTTTGCGCAATCGTTACCAACACAAATCTACTCGTACGTTGATCAAGAAATTGAGATTGACTACTGACAAGGCAATTGTTTCTGACTTGTTCAAGCAAGTATCTTCTGCGTTGGATAAATTAGCAAAGAAAAACATCATTCATAAAAATAAGGCGGCTAATCAAAAATCAAAATTAGCGAAGTTGGCGAATAAAATCGCTGCTTAATCCCTTATTATCAGGTACTTGATAAACCTCGCTCTTAGCGGGGTTTTCTTGTTTATAGGCAGTACATTCGCACATGTCCTATCAAAAAATACATGATTTATTGGCTTCTGAGCAACCACGGGAGATTTTATTTACGAAGGGAAGAGAGACACTTCGATTAGAAGATATTTTGGCTATTTTGATTGGTACGGGGATACGCGATCATTCGGCATTGGATTTGGCGCGTGAAATGATGCGTCAAGTGGATGGTGACTTAGCTTTGCTAGGACGCTGGGGCTTGCCTGAATACCGGAAGATTAAGGGAATTGGAAAGGCCAAGGCTGCTGTTTTAGTAGCAGCGATGGAGCTTGGACGAAGACGTATGGAATATGTTGCTTCGAGTACGATTGAATGCATTCGAAATTCAAATGACGCCTTTAACCTTCTGCAATCTCATCTTTCGGATTTAAACCACGAAGAGTTTTGGGTACTCTATTTGAACCGTGCTTCGCGATTATTGAAAAAGGAATGTGTGAGTCGGGGAGGAATTGCTGGGACTGTCGTTGATATCAAGTTGATTTTAAAATCTGCATTGCATCTACAGGCAAGCAGTATGATTTTAGCACATAATCATCCTTCGGGCCAATTACAGGCTAGCGCGGCGGATAAAAAACTTACGATTCGAATGGTTGAAGCCGCGAAAAGTTTGGATATGCTGATTGCAGATCACTTAATCTTGAATGCTCACACTTATGTGAGTTTTGCGGATGAGGGTTGGTTGTAAACAAAGAAAGAGGAATTATTTTCCTCTTTCTTTGTAGATCTTTTGAAGTTTTGCTCCAACAACGATTGAAATTGCGAACAAAATGATAAAGAATGCTGCTCCTGAATATCCCATGGTATTTATTTATTTGTACAAAATTAACAATTTGTTTAGAGTAATCCTTTGGTACTCGGCAAAGAATTTAAATTTTTTATGTCGCGTTCTACGGCCATACGGATTGTTTTGGCAAAAGCTTTGAAAATCGCCTCGATTTTATGGTGTTCGTTTTCGCCACTTGCCTGAATATTTAGGTTGCATTTCGCCGCATCAGAAAAGGACTTGAAGAAGTGGGAGAACATTTCGGTTGGCATCTCACCAATCATTTCACGTTTAAAACTTGCTTCCCAAACTAACCAGTTCCTTCCTGAAAAGTCTAATGCTACTTGCGCTAGGCATTCGTCCATGGGTAATAGAAATCCATAGCGATTAATACCGCGTTTGTCACCTAATGCCAAGGTAAAAGCTTCTCCTAAAGCAATGCCAGTATCTTCAATAGTATGGTGTTCGTCAATATGTAAATCGCCTTGTACAGTTACTGCTAAATCGACATTTGCATGTTTAGCGATTTGGTCTAACATGTGATCAAAAAAGCCTAATCCTGTTTGGTTTGCTGCTTTACCGCTACCATCTAAGTTTAGTTCGATTTGAATTTTTGTTTCATGCGTATTTCGTTGGTGGCTAACTTTCCTAGCAGGTAATTTTAAGAAATGGTAGATGTCATCCCAGCCATTGCAGGTTAAAGAAAGGCTATCGCTAAGTTCTGAGGAAATGGTTTGATTGCCAATGAATATACCCTTTGAACCTAAATTTTTTGCGAGTTGAATATCGGTTTCACGATCACCTAGCACAAATGAATTAGCTAAATCGTATGTGGACGAAAAATATTCTCCCAACATGCCTATTCCTGGTTTTCGGGTAGGTAAATTATCAGCAGGAAAGCTGCGATCTATATGTATAGCTGCGAATTCGATGCCTTCATTCGATAAAATTTCGAGCATTTTATTGTGAGCAGGCCAAAAAGTATCTTCAGGAAATGAGCTTGTGCCTAATCCATCTTGATTGGTTACCATCACCAATTCGAAATCCAATTCGTGAGCGATTTTCTTCAAATTAGAAATGGCATTGGGAAGAAAAGCTAATTTCTCGTAGCTGTCGACTTGCTGGTCTGAGATAGGTTCATGAATAATCGTTCCATCCCGGTCAATAAACAATACTTTTTTCATAAAACAAAGGTAATGAATGCCGCGGTAATAATTAAAAAATAAGCGGATACTTATTGTATGAAATCCATTCAGTCCTTGTAATTTTGCAAACTATGAATCAATCGTTTTACGTAATTAGTGCGGAGGAAAAGTCGGAAATTTTAAACCGATTAGCTAGCTATCTTAATGAGCCTGTTAGCAAAGTGGAGGAGTTATATCCAGTTTGGGAAACGATCATACTAGGTGGTTTGTTAAAGCTTGTACGTAATCGAATTCGTTTTAATGCGTTGTATAACTTTATATTACAGAAGTCGGCGCCCATCA
>CANGCD010000060.1 GCA_947452215.1 Cytophagaceae bacterium
CTGCCTTATTAATAAATGCAGAAGTCAAATAGTAATCCATGGCAACTTTAAAATAATCACCTGAACCTACCGTTTGTGCTTTTTTTACTTTCCAAGCAATTGCATTCATCCCTGCAACTGCTGCATCTGAATAACGCTTTTGTTTGTAACGCACATCGTGGATAATTGAATACACATTGTTATTTGTGTCCAAAGGAGCAGCACGCTCTAAATATACCAATGCCAATGAATCACGGCCTAAACCTTGATATCCTTTTCCGAAATACAAATCATCCATGAAATAAGGTTTAACACCTTTCTTCACCATGCCATCTAAGTTGTCAATTCCTTCTTGGAATTTACCCATTTCCACATTCGAATAACCACGCATACGGTAGATATCATTATCTTGAACACCTTTCTTATCCGCCTCATCCGTGAACTTCATTGCTCCTTCGTAATCTTTCGAAAGGAATAACAATTTCGCTGTTTCCAAAGTCACTTGTGGAGTTGCTTCTGCTTTCTCCAAATAACGACGGAAATAACGAGATGCATTTTTGTATTGGCTACCTACGATTAAGTACTCACCATACTTACGCAACGCTGGTGCGTAGTTAGAATCCAAATCAATTGCTTCCTTGTAACGTACTTGTGTTTCCTTGTAGTTTTTACCTCGTAAATACACGGTACCAATTTTCACTTTCGCTTTGATGTTACGAGGTTCTTGTGCAATTGCATTCTCATAGGCTGTTACCGCATTACCACCATCATTCTTAATTAAATAGGCATCACCTTTTACAATGTACTGCTCAGCAGTAGGCAATTTCTTGTCTTTCATCATACGATCTTGAATCGCATCAATCAAACGAATCGCTTCAGCAGGATCATTATTATTCGCATTGAATGAATCTTCTTTACCCAAGATATAATACATCGAATAAGCTTCTGCAATGCGGAACATCACATCAACATTTTTATTCTTTGTCTCAGCTAAAATACGGTCAAACTCCACTTTCGCGTCATTCACCTTGTTTTGGCCCACTAAAATCGAACCTAAACCCACTTGATTCAAATAGTTCTTCGGATCAGCAGCCTTTCCAGCTTCAAATGCTTTGCGAGCATTATCCCAATCACGTTGATTCAAGAAATAATATCCCAAATAGAAATAATTTTCACCCGTTGGCTGAGCTGCTACTAAACCCTCAAAAACTTGCTTCGCCCGACTTGGCTGATGACGATCCATCATTTGCAAACCATCTTGAATTGTTTGTCCGAAGGCCAAATTGGTCAACAACAAACCAACTCCCAAAAGCCACGATTTCATTTTCTTCATTGTAAGTTAATATTTTGTTAAAATGGTATTTTTCTTAGGCGTAAACATTGAAATAATTCAACTAATTACTTTAAAAGTTTAATAAATTTTGAATCACAAATATACTACTATTTCTATAAAAAAGTCAAGAATAATAGGGACAAATTAGCCTTTATTGATTGATTTGATACTGCCGAATCGTGATAGGTCGGGTCAACGGAATTAAGCCTGATTTCAAAACGATCAACTGTCCCATATCGCCACACACATAATTCACAAATCCAGTACCTAATCCTAGGTAGGATTCCTTCAAAATAATTTTAACTTCCCGGCGCAGTGGATAATTTTTCAAGGCTAAATTATATCCGAAGGGTTGGTGGAATTCGGACTTGGGAAGACTCGATTCTTTGGCAACCGACATCACATTAACCGAACGAATAAAACCAAGCGAAGTAGGATTATCCCCATCACTGATCCAGTTGGACCCGATGATTCCCATAGCATTCGGATGCGATTTGACGTATTCAATGACCTCTTTATTCGAGCCAGCAGCAGAAACAGCTAAACCACTATTACCCAAACCGAATAAATCTACAAGAAACTTAATGTTACTGGAATTAGCCTTATCAACCACCAATTCCACATCCCCGGAACGGAAAGAACCAATCGATTTCCACGATTTTTGTTGGCCAGAAAGCAAAGCCTTCAATTGATCTAAGCCAATCAAAGTATCCTTATTACTTGGATGTACTAATAGAGCGATGCCATCAGCCGCAAATTTAAAACTCCGGTACGTGATTTTCTCACGCGTGAATACTTGCTTCTCGGATTCAGTTAGCTCGCGTGTAACGATTGCACCACGTACTTTATCGTTCAGCAAATCAGCAATGGCTTCATTTTCGGGTTTGAACTGCAAATTTATGTTGGCAAAATGATAGTTGTCTCGAAAGGCCACTTTTTCAGCCTCCACCACGCGTTGAAAAGACTCATCAACACCCAGCGTAATCGTTCCGGTTGTTGGCCCATCTTTTACTTCACCTTTTTTTGAACTACAGCTCATCACGACTACGGTCGCAAACAAGCAAGCAAGGAAATTAATCTTCATATTGACCATAATTTTGGGATTCATCTGCTTCTCGAAAATACAAATAAGCACGCCAAATCCGAAATAATCCATAGAGGATAAATAGAATACCCAATAAAAATACAATGGGCACTTCGCTCCAAGTACCTAAATCAAAGTCGGACCAAAAAGCAACATAAGCCCCTAACAACGTATAGGCGCAAGCCACAAAAACGCGAAAGGAAATGTTAACCCAGATAGCTAATGAACGTTTCATAATGGAATTTAAACAATCAGACCTGCCAAATGTACATTTAGCAGGTCTGACATGAATTTGCAATAAAAATTACTCAGATAACACGAACGTGATCGGCTGTGTAAAGCGAGAACGCACTGGGCGACCCGATTGCTTACCAGGAGTCCATCTTGGTACCGATTTAATAACACGAACTGCTTCTTCGTCGCAACCGAAACCTACAGATTTCAAAACTTGAACGTCTTGGATTGTACCGTCTGTGTTCACAACGAACTGAACGTATACTTTACCTCCCACGTTTGCACGTTGTGCAGCAGATGGGTAACGTAAGTTTTTCTGCAAGAAGGATCCGAATGCACGGGGACCTCCAGGGAATTCTGCTTGCTGCTCAACCGCTGTAAAGATTTCATCTTCAGCTGGTTTAGGCGGCTCTACTGGCTCAGCGCCTTTCGCATCTGGATCTACTGGTGGTTCATACGATTCCGTCTCCCCTTTAACAGTTTCCGATGCTGTATTACCCTTAACCTCTTCAGGTGGCGGCTCAGGCTTCGTTACTTCCTCATCATGCTTGATTTCTGGAGGTAAGAATTTCGTCGTAGTCACCTTAGGAATTTCTTTGGGTGGTGGCGGCGGTGGCGGTGGAGGCAACTCAACCTTTTTGGTAGGAGCTGGCTTATCCAGTTTCATTACTTCAGCTGTCACCTCAGTCTTATCTTCAGAAGCCGCAGTTAACTGTTTCCAGAACGCTGCAAGCAAAAGAGCACCGACAAAGAGTGCAGAGCCTAGTAATACCGACCGCTTCATTACTTTAGGATATGTCTTCCGAAGAACAAAAGCACCGAATTCACGGTTCTTGTCTTTGAAGATAATATCGTCCAAAGTAGCATCTTGGCTTATTACTTGTGACATAATATTCGTTTAATTTAAAATTAATTTAATAGGTCTATTTACCTGATCGTTTAATCAAAGCTTCCGTATCCGGATCGATTTCCAATAAAGCATAACGCTTATTGTTGGTAATCGCACACTCATCAAGCATATCGATCATATTACGATATTTTGCTTTTTTCGTAGGCTTAATTACGATGGTAAAGTTAGAACCAACTTTCGCCTTAAGATCCGCAATTACTTTGCGAATGCCTGTCTCAGAATAGTTGGTCACCTGCATTACTGTACCTGCTTCAGTAGGAATACCTTGGTAGTAATACACCTTGTTCTCATCTGGGCACACCGTCAGTGTTTCAGACAATTTAACAGGTGAAGTTTCCTTCGTATCCGTTTTATCAGGCATGTTTAATTGCATGGTCACGGGTTTTGCTAACGTAGTCGTTAACATAAAGAAAGTGATCAACAAGAAGCCTAAGTCCACCATTGGTGTCATGTCGATTTTGGTCGACATCTTTTTACTACGCTTCTTCCCGCCTTTCTTCCCGCCACCGGAGCTATCTATTTCTGCCATTTCTGTTTGTAATTAAAAATGAAAACTTATTTCGGTTTATTTTCCGGACCAGTTACCAATTGGAAGATATTGATATTCTGAGCTTGCAAAGTACCGATGATATCAGCAAATACTTTGTAATTAGACTCTTTATCTCCTTTAATAGCAACCTTTAATTCTGGATTAGACAATTTCGCATAACCCACCCAGTACGAAAGCTCGTTATTGGCTGAATCAATTGGAATTCCCTTGCTTAGCTTCTTAGCTTCTGAAGGTTTCATATTCAACACCTGACGCATAGCTCCAAGAGGATAGCCGACAATTTCCGAAGCCATAAAGTTCTTCTTCATTTCAGCCGTTACAGCGATTCCATAGCGATTAGCCATACGCTCTAACATAAACTCTCTTGCCATTTGATCATCAGTTGCCAAATAAACGCCTCCTTCGGGTGAAACACTAACCATTAGCATACCATCTTTCGTATTCAAAGGTTTCTCTGAGATAGATGATGGTGGCGTGATTGTAACTGCCTCTTCTGGACGGAACTTCGCGGTTAACATGAAGAACGTCAAAAGAAGGAAAGCCACATCACACATCGCTGTCATGTCGAGTGAGACACTATGTCGTTTAGCTTTAACTTTTGGCATAACAATTATTTTTTTGAACAGTGAATAAAATTGAATGAAAGGGCAAAGCCCCTAAATCAGTTCAAATATTAATTGTGATGTGTAGCGTAGTTTTGGTTAACACTTAAGCCGATCTCATCAATGCTGTAAGTTAACTCATCAATTTTCGCTGTAAATACGTTGTATGCAATGATACAGATCGCTGAAGTACCGATACCTAATGCAGTATTGATAAGGGCCTCAGAGATACCATTCGCTAACGCTGATGAATCTGTAGATCCACCTGAGTTACCTAATGAAGCAAAGGCCTTGATCATACCAACTACCGTTCCTAATAGACCGATCAAAGTAGATACTGATGCCAATGTTGCAATGATAGTCAAGTTTTTCTCCAACATTGGTAATTCCAATGAAGTAGCTTCTTCAACTTCTTTGCTCAATGCAGCTAATTTTTGCTCTTTGTCTAAAGAAGACTCCGTAATTAACGCTTTGTATTTCTTGATAGCAGATAAAGTAACGTTACCTACTGAACCTTTTTGCTTATCACAAGCTTTCAAAGCTGCCTCAACATCATCTTTGTCTAAAGCCGCTTGTACTGAACGTACGAAAGCATTTACATCACCAGTACCTTTTGCTTTACCGATTGTGAATAAACGCTCAATTGAGAATGTTAATGCAGTTAAGAAACAAGTCATCAAAACTGGCACAATTACTCCACCTTTGTAAACGACACCAAAGTAATCGCCTGG
This sequence comes from Cytophagaceae bacterium, assembly GCA_947452215.1. GTDB lineage: Bacteria > Bacteroidota > Bacteroidia > Cytophagales > Spirosomataceae > Aquirufa. The sequence goes on from CANGCD010000060.1 coordinate 5,424, forward strand.
TAGTGGGTGTCCTTCTGTAGTACCTCCTTCAAAGTGAGAAGGATCTCCCATTACAAAGTTGTAAATAGCTAATGCAATGGCAAAAAGAACAATTAGAATTAAACCGGCAGAAATTCCACCTGATTTTTTTTCAGTTGCAGCTGGCTTAGCAGCTGGCTTTGGTTGTTGTGTACTCATTAGTTTGGTAATTTGGGGTTAAAGAATTATTTTTTTGTTAATAAAACTTGTTGAAAAATGCGGGAGTAGTTTTCATAGGTTTTGCCTCCACAGCTTTTCTCGGTAGAAGCAAAAGTAATAGAAATCTCAATTAATTTGTATAGGTAGTTCTAAGCTTAACGTTCAAATGCCATTCACCTTCACGGGCTCTATTGTATTATCTTGATATTTTAACCAAAAATCCCCCCTTTATTAGGTACTTTTTTGAGAATTATTTTTTTAAAAAAATTTCAAAAAAAATTAATTTAAACCTATTTACACGCCGTAAAGTACCAAAATAACGTACATTTGTGTTCAATAATTTCAACCCATGGACTCCCCGTTTAGCCCCAAAGGTCCCCGTGCAGCTACACGCAAGAACGACAGCCAACCGCTGAAAGAGGCGATTGATGCCCTTTTACGCCTGTATAAACTGCAAAATCAATTCGAAGAAACGTCTATAGAAGCCAACTGGGAAGAAATCATGGGAAAACCCATTGCGGCCAGAACGACCAAAGTCTATGCCAAAAACCTGAAATTGTATCTACAATTGGACTCAGCACCCCTTAAAAAGGAACTCATGATGGCCAAACAAAAAATGATTGAATTAATCAATAAACACGCAGGGAAAACAATCATCGAAGAAGTCGTATTCCTTTAATCTGCCTGAACAGGCTTCCGCAAATCCCACAATAGACTTAGCCAAACCCCAAACAAAGGTAATATCATCAAGGCGTAGCGATTCACATATTCCTCCCGTATGAACTTAGGAAACAGGTCCGTCGGCGAAAAACTCGAAATCAACAAGGTTAGTATGAATAAGACCCATCTTCCCGTTGTCTTTTCTCCCAACATAAACCAAATCCCGACCCCAGGAAACGCCATAATCAAGGTTGGAGACTCTGTCCCGGTACTCGCTAGCATTAAATAAATCAACACCAAGGCCAAGATTCGTAATTGAAAATCTACTTGAGCCCATTTTTTAGGTTGAAAATACACCCAAACCGAAAGAAACAACGAAGGAATCAAAAACCACATATTGGATAATGTCCCATCACCCGTGATCCGTCGGAACATCCCCATCACGCATACATCTGTACGTAAATTTCGAATGTCTACATTTAAAGTATTCTTATGTGACAAAACTTCCATCCACTCTTGGTAACACTGCCAAGTATAGCTCAAGCCGCCAAACAAAAAGGGGAACGCAAATACCGCCACAAACCAGCATGCTAAATAACCTGCATAACGGATACGATCTTTGGTAAAAAAGAAAAAGGCCAAGCCCACAATGCCGTAAAACTTAATGAAAACGCCCAAGGCTATTAATAAGGCCGACCAGCCTAATTTTCCCCGTTGCATGAAGATATAACTCCACAAAATCATCGCTACACACAAGGCATGAAATTGCGTATTCAATAAGGCTGTTATCGTCGAATTCAAAATGATCCATAAAATGGCCGCGCGCTTCATGCGGTCCAAAGGCAAATTCCATATGGCCCAACATAACATTCCCGCATTCAAGCCATTCCACATGACCACACTCCACCCCAAGGGTAAATAGGCAAATGGCGCCATCAAGACCGCAAACGCAGGTCCGTATAAATACAGGTCAAAATATTCTTGCGGATATAAAGGATATAATGGCATCCCCTGAAAGAAATGCCCAAAACTCGCCCGGAAAATCTGAAAATTATTGATATGCGAGTTTACCTCAGAAAGCGAATACTGCTTCCAGCCTGTAAACAGGCCTACCGCTACCCATATAATAAGTAGAACAGTAAAGCGCGCATACCAAGGTTTACGATTTTCCAAGTTGTCTGACATATGCATCCATTGTTGTAAATTCTCCTAAATCTGCCGACTTCAACCACTGAATATAGCGCTCCATCTTTTCGAGCAGCTGCCCAGCATGTCCACGCTTAACATGCCCCGGCAATGGGTAAGCATCCAAATTTGTAAATTCCCACGGATGGAAATATAAATTTAAAAATCCATTAGCCACAGAGGCGCGCGAAAGCAACTTATATATATAGAGCGGGAAATTCTTAAAGGATAACCAAAACAAGGGTATACGAAAGCGCGGCGAAACCGAAGCCGGGACCTGCCAAAGCCCCTTTTCAAAAAAGGCCTTCATGGGTTTATCACGGTGATCATAACGCCCCGGAATCCAGGTTGGATTCAACGAAGAATGATAGGTATATCCCGCTTTCACAATTTCCTCCTCCGGAACATATTGCATGCGTGCCATCCGAAAACCGTATATGGGTTTTCCGCTGAGTTGCTCCAAAAGGTCTTTGGAAGATTTCAAATCCGTTTTCGGGTCAAAATGCCCATGATAATAACCGTGCGACGCTAATGCATGACGAGGATGCAATTGCTGAATCCAATCTGCATTTGCCTCCGCATAGACTCCTGTACAAAAAATCGTTACTGGAATTTCATAGCGATCCATCAAATCCATAAACGCTTTTACTCCTTTTCGAGAAACCGCCAATTGCTCCTCCAATGGTAATTCATAGCCATATTCCGTTGGAATATCACACTCCTCCACATCCAAGGTAATCATGATTTGCGGGCGCATAAGGCTTAGATTAATCGGCGAATTAAGATGGACGTAAAATTGAATAGCTCCGTCAAAATGGTCTTAAATTTCATACTAGAGAACTGAATCCCCTCTCGCAACTGCACATAAATCCACTCAAAACGAATGTCTTTCGCCCGACTCACCAACACAAGGAATTCCATATCAAAAAGAAAAGCTGAAATTTGGGTCTTTAAAAACAACGCTTTCCCGCGCTGATTGAAACCTTTTAATCCCGATTGCGTGTCTTTGACTTTCAACCGAGGAAAGAACAAATAGTTCATCAGCTTCAAACTCAAGGAAAATATCTTCCTACGAAGTGGCAAGGAATCGTAATATTGCTCATCACGTACACCCACAACAACGTCCACATTTCCAGTCGCTAGTCGGCGATACATCTCCAAGGCATTTGCTAATTGATATGGATAATCTGCATCCGTATAAATAATAAGATCTCCGGTTGTCTGCTTCACGGCTTCACGCAATGCGGCCCCTTTCCCTACATTTTTGGGCAAATCCACGTAATGAAACGAAGCGATACCATCTTTTAATAATGTTAAATCGGAATCTTGAATTCCGTGCGAACTACCATCATTAACCAGATAAACCGTGACAAGCAAATCTTTTGGCAATTGATTCCGAAATTCCTGAAAATAATGTAGCAAATCCTCCGCCCAACCCGCATGTGGGTTGTAACAAGGGTGTACCAAATCTAAAGTCAGTAAGGAAGCCAAGCCGTATTTTTTTACAATATTACAAAATTTCAGGCTTTCCTTTGCCGAAAAAAAAGGACATATTTGTAGCTCAACCCATTTGTACCTCCATGCAAATTCCCGCACGCTTAAAAAAAGGTGACCGCGTTGCCATTGTTTCCCCCGCTTCTCCTCCGAGTTCCGACCAATGGAAAAAGGGAATTGAAGTTTTGGAATCCTGGGGTTTAGAAGTGGTCTTTGCCGAAAATTTTTTGGCCAAACATTTTGGCTTAGCGGGCACCGACGAACAACGTCGGTCGGATTTTCAACGCATGCTAGACGACGAAAGCATCAAAGCCATTTTTCCATTACGAGGCGGGTATGGTAGCAGTCGGTTTTTGGATACATTGGATTTTTCTAGATTTAATAAGCATCCCAAATGGATTGTGGGATTTTCAGACATTACGGCTATTTTATGCCACGTCGATCAAATACAGATTGCGAGTATTCATGGCCCGATGCCCAATAATTTTTGCCAAAAAGGGGGTGATGAAGCACTAAAGTCCTTACAAATGCTCCTATTTAACGGAGAAACAGAGATTCAAATTCCATCGCATCCATTAAATCGATCCGGCGAAACCGAAAGCACCTTGGTGGGTGGAAACTTATCCTTATTAGCGCATCTCATCGGCTCAGCAAGTTTTCCAAATCCCACAGGCAAAATTCTATTCATCGAGGAAGTTGGAGAACGCTTGTATCATGTCGATAGAATGTTGGTCCAACTCAAACGTGCCGGATATCTCTCGAATTTAAGCGGCCTTATTATTGGTGGCTTCACAGATTGCGATGAGGCCAAATTGGAAATCGGAAAAACGGTCGAAGAACTCGTGCTCGAACATTGCGCAGGAACAACGTATCCCATCGCATTTGATTTCCCTGCGGGCCACATTCCGAACAATTTTGCCTTGCCCTTTGGTACAAAAATCAGGTTCTTGGTAAATAATGAAAATGTCCAACTAACTGGACAGATTTAAGCCGCTGAACATCTTTAAAAAGCTAGTTTTGATCAAAAAAAATCATGCTAGCAAAAACCTTTGGCTGCTCCGTTTTTGGAGTAAATGCGTCACTCATTACGATCGAAACCCATGTAGGTCAGGGAAGTAAATGCCATTTGGTAGGTCTCCCCGACTCCACCATTAAAGAGGCGATTTTACGCGTAGAATCTTCCATCAAACAAATGGGCTGCTTTTTCCCAAGGCGGAAAGTAGTCATCAACTTAGCTCCTGCCAATGTTAGAAAAGAAGGCTCTGCCTATGACTTAGCCATCGCTTTATCCATCATTCAAGCATCCGAACAAATCGACTTACTCGATTTGGACCACTATGTTATCATGGGCGAATTAGCACTTGATGGCATTATCCGCCCCATCAAAGGTGCCTTGCCGATAGCCATCGAAGCACGAAGGAATGGAATCCAAAAAATTATCCTTCCAAAATCAAATGCGCATGAGGCCGCATTCGTGGAGGATTTGCAAGTTTACGGCATGGAATCCTTACAAGAAACGGTTCAATTCCTTCGCGGAAAAACCTACCATCAAGCGATTAAATCAGAAAATCCTTTCACAACCCAGCATACATTTTCCGTTGACTTCGCACAAGTTCAAGGCCAGGTTATGGCCAAAAGAGCCTTTGAAATCGCGGCAGCCGGCGGACATAACCTGATATTAATCGGCCCACCCGGAGCAGGCAAAACCATGCTCGCGAAGCGAATTCCTAGCATTTTGCCACCGCTAAGTTTGGAAGAAGCCATGGAAACAACCATCGTACATTCCATTGCTGGAAAAGTGCCACCCCAACAAGCCTTATTGGCTCAGCGCCCTTATCGCTCGCCACACCATACCATTTCCTCGACTGCATTAATTGGAGGTGGGTCTAACCCGCAACCCGGCGAAATTACACTTGCGCACAACGGCGTTTTATTTCTGGATGAACTACCTGAGTTCTCAAAACATGCGCTAGAGGTCATGCGCCAGCCACTTGAGGACCGAAAAGTTTTTATTTCGCGGGCGAGATATGCCGTAGAATTTCCGGCCAATTTCATGTTGGTTGCCAGCATGAACCCCTGCCCATGTGGCTATTACAATCATCCCACCAAAGACTGCACATGTGGAGCAGAAGTGGTGCAACGCTATTTGAACAAAATTTCCGGCCCCTTATTGGATCGAATCGATTTGCATGTGGAAGTTCTACCGGTTCTATTTGACGAAATGCGCGAGACCACCTCCCAAGAAGGAAGCGAAGCCATATATGCTCGGGTCATCGCGGCAAGAGCCATGCAAACGAAGCGATTTGCTGAACAAGCCATTCAAGTCAACGCCTTGATGGATTCCCCCATAACCCGAAAGATTTGCCTACTCGATCAAGCATCTGAATTACGATTAAAAACGGCCATGCAGCGACTATCCCTGTCGGCACGGGCTTATGATCGAATTCTAAAAGTAGCTCGGACAATCGCTGATTTGGCCCAAAGTGAACATATTCAAATGGAACATTTAACTGAGGCGATTGCCTATCGGAGTTTGGATAGGGAAAATTGGGGAGGATAATGTATTTTTGAGAAAAAGATAATCCATGAGAATCCTGATAGCCTTTGTATTCAGTTTAAGCTTCCCGTTTTTTGCCCAAGCGCAAAATCCCTCCTTTAAAGCTATGGAAAGCTTTGATGCGATTTTCGCGCGCGCAAAAAAAGAAAATAAGCCGATTTTCTTCGAGGCATATTTGCCGAACTGCTCACACTGCATGGCCTATGATGTGACCTTGAAAAATCCCAAAATCAAACAATACTTAGATAAAAATGTATTGGCCTATCAGCTCGACATCAGCAAACGGGAAAATGGACTCTTCTTACGAAAGCATCAAATCTATGTGCCATCAACCCCAAGTTTCATCGTCTTAGGTCCAGATGGAAAACCTTGGGATGTGCAAACGATGGGCGACGAGACCAACACCGTCGATGGCATTATCAAAACTTTACAAAAGGCCATCGACCCACTAAGAAGAGATGAAGCAACTTTGAAAAAATACCAGCAAGGTGCAAGAGACTTCAATGAGATGATTGGACTTGCCAACTTTACGCGTATGACCTTGGATACCGTTCAAAACATTGAAATCGTCCAACAACTTGCTGAGGCATTACCCAAAGATAAATACGAATCAGAGCTCGGGTTTTTAATGATTCGTAAAGTCATGTTAGATAATAATAACCCCTTGTTTGATCACTTTATCAATAACCTAGCTAATTATCGAAAAACAGTTGATTCAATCACCGTAAGACAAGTCGCAGAAAACACCTTAATGTCCACCCTCTTTTCTAGCAGGGCACGTAAATTCAGCCCAGAGCGCATAGCTGGAATCAAATTTGGGTTAAAGCAGATTGGGTTAACAGACGCGCAAATTGCAAATCGTTGCATTGTACTGGAGGTACTCATCGACTTAGACAAAGACCAGTTGGCCATCGCCACCGATCGAATCAAAACCTATTATCAAGGGAAAGAAATCCCCGCGAAAGAAAAGGAATTTTGGTGTAAATGGTTGACTCGGAAGTCGGACCCAAAAATTCCTTGTCCGCTTCCCTAATACTTCTTGTTTAATTCTTCAAAATCGAGTAATTTTCAGGATAACATAAGCTGTTTAACCTATTAACAATGAAAAAAAGTTTATTATTCTGTTTAACCGCCTTAACAATTATTGGATTTACAAATGCCATCCCGCTTGTTGGGGAAGAATCTTTAGAATCCGTCTTTAAACGCATCAAAGAAGAAGTAGATACCAACTCGCAGGCATATACTAGCTTGGGAACAGCATGTTCAACGATTGGGCATCGCTTAACCGGAAGCGAAAACGGCAAAAAGGCAGAAGAGTTCGCTTTTCAGTTGTTCAAAAAATACGGCTTTCGAGATACAAAATACCAAGGATTTCAAGTGGAGGCTTGGGCACGTGATACAGTGACTTTGTCCGTCGCACCTCCTAAATCAGATGATTTTCGTGAAATTCCTGTCGTTTCCTTAGCATTAACGCCGGTTGAATCCAAAATTCAAGGCCAAATTGTTGATTGCGGCAATGGTTTGGATGCCGATTTTGCAGCGAAAAAAGATTTAGTCAAAGGCAAAATTGCCCTAGCAAATATTGGATTAATCGATGCGCCTGAGGGAAGCAAAAATCTACATCGTTCCGAAAAAACAGCTTTAGCAATCAAATACGGAGCAGCTGGAGTTATTTTTGTTAATACGGTCAAAGGACAAGTTTTATTGACAGGTACAGCATCGGTGACCGGAAACTTGATTTCCATTCCTGCGGTATGTATCTCATTAGAAAGCGGAACCGAAATCAGAAAGTGGTTAGTCGATCAGCCTGGATTATTGAGCATGATTGAAATGCATAATGTCAGCCAACCGATCAAGGCGCGCAATGTCGTGGCAACCCTGAAAGGTGAAAGCAGACATTTGCGCCATGAAAAAATCATCATCGGAGGCCATCTGGATTCCTGGGATTTGGCAACAGGGGCCATCGATAATGGAATCGGATCATTCTCTGTCATTGATATTGCTCGGACATTCAAAGCCTTGGGCTTGAAAAGTAAGCGTACCATTGAATTTGTTGCCTTTATGGGCGAAGAAGAAGGATTATTGGGGTCTAAAGCCTACATCGAACGTGCGAAAAAAACAGGTGAAATCGACGAGATTGTTTACATGATCAATTTAGATATGGCCAACAATGTACACGGTTTCAATGGCGGTGGTCGCGATGAAATGATGCCCTTATTGAAAGAAATTGGCGATAAAATCAAATCCATCGATCCTAGTTTTGCAAATGAATTACACAATGCGGCAGGACTGCACTCAGACAATCAAGTCTTTTTAATGGAAGGAATACCTGCTGCGGATCCAATGGGAAAATTAAGTCGGTCGGTATTGGATTGTTATCATGCCAACTGCGATGTATTCAGTTTGGTGAACAAAAAAGAAATGGAGAATAACGTCAAATACACATCGATGCTATTATATGCTTTAGGCAATGCAAACACGATTCCTGCGAAGAGACTGGACTTTTATTCAAC
>CANGCD010000061.1 GCA_947452215.1 Cytophagaceae bacterium
CATCAAGGCGCTTGAAAAACCCTATATAAATTTGGTTTGGATTGGATCAATCATGATCTTTATTGGCTTGTTTATCGCAACTTTCCGTCGAACAGAAAAACCCATTGCATCATGAGTCGCCGAGAAAAACTAAGTTTATTCATTGCCATCGGGTTTCTGTTAATTTGGATTCTTGATTTGAATACGCCTACTCCGAAAGAAATTCAAGGACTTTTCTGGCAGGAAATTGGCTATCATTACAGTTGGCTGATGTTCGCCGTCGGCTGTCTTTTTTATTATCAATTTGCCCGAAACGAGCGCATTTCCAAAGAAGACAAGCACAAAAAGAAATAATATGCCCGACCCCGAATATTCTATTCAGAGTGCCCAAATCATTGGAATTATAACTTCCATGGTTTTTTCTGCGTTCTTTTCCGGTGTGGAAATGGCCTTCGTCTCTTCCAATAAATTATATTTTGAGTTAAAAGCGAAGCAAGACATTTTAAGTGCAAAAATCATTTCTCATTTCAACAAAACCCCATCTCGTTTCATAGGGACGATGTTGATTGGAAACACGCTTTCCCTTGTGGCCTATGGCATTTTCATGGAAGAGTATTTGCACCATTTGATTCTCGCAAATATTCCCATCATCCAAAATGAGCTCTTTGCTCGTTTGCTAGCTTCCGTAGTAGCTACTATTTTGATTTTAACAACCTCTGAATTCACCCCTAAAAGCATCTTCTTGATCAATCCAGATGCAATTTTGGAATTTTTAGCGATCCCGATTTGGCTGATCCATACATTAATGTTTCCACTAGTTTGGGTGACCGTAGGTTTATCAAAATGGTTTATCACCAAGGTGCTTCGTCTAACCTATTCCGAAGAAAAGCCGGCATTCGGTTTGACTGATTTAAACCATTACCTCCAAAACCTGAACCGAAAGATTTCCACGGAAGAAGAAAATGAGGTCGATACCAAAATTTTCCATAATGCACTCGAATTTAAACAAGTTAAGGTGCGTGATTGCATGATCCCCCGAACGGAAATTACGGCGGTAGAACTCGATGAAGGTATCGAGGGCTTGACCAAAACATTTATTGAAAGTGGACACTCGAAAGTGCTTGTTTATAAAGAAACCTTAGAAGATGTCATTGGCTATTGCCACTCGCTCGCACTCTTTAAAAAACCAAAGGATTTACAGTCCATATTAACTCCCATTCCCATTGTTCCCGAGGCCATGCCTGCGAATGACTTGATGATCAAATTTTCCAAAGAGCGCAAATCACTTGCGATTGTTGTGGATGAATTTGGTAGCACATCCGGTTTAGTCAGCATGGAAGATGTGATGGAACAAATCTTTGGAGAAATTCAAGATGAGTACGACGATTCTGAAGATTGGATCGAAAAGCAATTGGATGAAAACACCTATGTATTGTCTGGCCGACATGAAATTGATTACCTCAACGAAAAATACGAATGGAATTTACCCGAGGGAGACTATGAGACCTTAGGGGGTATGCTGATCAGTCTCTATGAAGATATTCCGGCTGTGAATGAGACCATCATTTCAAGCCCATTCCAATTTCAAATTTTGACGGTAACAGATGCCCGCATCGATACCGTTAAAGTCATTATTACAGGGAAAATCTCGCTCAAAGAAGAACCTAAAGGAAAGCATTAATCACCCGCTGAAGCGTCTGACATTTCATTTGTGTTTCTTGCCATTCCATTTCAGGAACTGAGTCCTCCGTAATACCACATCCTGCATAATAACGCGCTTGATTTCCATGAATTTGTACCGTTCGCAGGTTCACAAATAAATGGGTTTCGGATGCCAAATTGATGGGGCCTAAATATCCACTATATAAGGAGCGCTCATGCTTTTCCGTCTGCAATATCCAATCCAAAGCCGCCTCTTTCGGAGTACCACAAACAGCGGATGTAGGATGTAATAAGCTTAACATCTGGGTAATCAAACCCGGATAGGCATGTTCGCGCGTATTGACAGAATACTCCGTTTTCAAATGCATCAAATTACCCGCCAAAACCGTTTTAGGCCCATTCTCTATGTATTCCCGTAAACGTATTTTCTTAAAACATTCAATGATATATCTACTCACATAGGCCTGTTCTTCGATTTCCTTTTGCGACCATCGAGCTTCGGAGGGGGCCAACAATTGACCTGCTGCATCCAGGCCGGATTGTGTACCTGCCAAAGAAATCGTTCGAAAAACCCCAGTCGCATCTTGAGAAACCAAGGTTTCCGGCGTAGCACAAAGCCATACACTTTGTAAGTCGGGCAAATAAATAGCCGACACAAAGGCCGTTGCATAGGCTTGACATAATCGATCGAAAGCATCCACCAAGTCAAAATCCGCCGACAAGCCTTGTTCATCCACACGTGACAAAACCACCTTTTGAAAATGACCCATTTTAATTTGTTGGACGGATTCCGCTACTTGAGATTGAAAAGTTTGCTTTTGAATTTCATCAGCAACCTTCATATCGTTGCCCAACGAACCCATGGGAAATTCGGTGATGGATTTTTGAGAGATTTTAGCTGCTTGTAAAAAATAGGGTTGGCCGATAAAAGGCCCAACCAAGAAACCTGCGCCCAATTGTTCCAACTCCCCTACTTCAACCCGTACGCCACCTGTGGAATCTTGAATTAAAAACTGATTGGTCTGATTTGGAAGGCGCCACATAGCAAGCGCAGTCCCTATATGTGGGGCCTGCGTCCAAATTTCCTTCCAATCAGCAATTGTTTCCGACATTAATCTACCTTCAAGATGGCTACCGTTAAACGACTTGCACAGATTAATTGTTCCGACTCATCATGAATTTTAATTTCATAGACGTGTAAGGTCTTTCCGATTCGCAAGGGTACGCAAGTAGCGGTGACAGTGCCACCACGTGCCGACTTTAAATGATTAGCATTGATTTCCACCCCAACACCTTTGTATTGATGCATATCGGGAACGGCTAACAGGGCAGCAATACTTCCCATGGTTTCAGCTAATACCACAGATGCGCCACCATGCAACAGACCGAAAGGCTGTTTGGTGCGATGGTCAACAGGCATCGTTGCTTTGATGAAATCCGGAGTAATTTCCGTAAACTCAATGCCCAGGTGCTCAATCATGTTGCCTCGGCTCATCGCGTTGATGTCATCGATGCTTATGGAAGTATTAAACATATATTTGTATTTTTGTGCAGCAAAAATCGCAAATATTTAGCGAATTAAATCTCAATCAAGCCAATTTATATGCATTCCATCAAAGACATTTACCTCATTCGCCACGGAGAAACCGACTATAACCGTATGGGAGTCGTACAAGGAAGTGGAATTGATGCGGATTTGAATGCATTGGGCCAACAGCAGGCAAAGGCTTTTTTCGAGCATTACCATGATTTGCCAATAGATAAAATTTATACTTCGGCATTAAAACGTACGCATCAATCGGTCAAAGGCTTTATCGACAAAGGCTTACCTTGGGAACAGCATGCCGGATTGAATGAAATTTCCTGGGGAATTCGGGAAGGGCGTACACCTAATAATGAGGATGACCAATATTATCGTAACCTTGTTCGCACATGGCGAGAAGGACAAGTTCAAGTTCCATCCGAAGAAGGGGAAAGTCCCATCGATGTGCTTGAAAAGCAAAAACCCGTAGTGGAATTAATCCTTTCAAGACCCGAAGAACGGAACGTTTTAGTCGCCATGCACGGACGGGCTATGCGCGTTTTACTCACTCATTTATTCGAAAAACCTTTACAGGATATGGATACCTTTGGCCATCAAAACCTATGTCTATATCACCTACAATACGATTATACAACGGGTAAATTTCATACAATAAAAGCGAATCACACGGCTCATTTAGAAGGCCTACCAGATTCCATGTAAATCATGAGACGGAAGCGCCTATATTGGACCTTGCAATTGCTCGGCTGGTTTGCCTGGGCGCTCAACGAGGCTTTGCTATACACGAATCAGTACGGCTGGAAGTGGGCCTGGTTGTTTTCGTCTTTAGCGAACATCACACTTGCGATATTTTTAACCCATCAATACCGTCGAATCACCAAACGCTACCGTTGGCAGGATTTGAATCTGTGGCGAATGCTTCAATATAATTTATTGGCCTTAGTCAGTATGGCGTTACTACTTATGGCGCTGAACATTCCCTTGGATTATCTTTTTTTACAAGAAACCTATGACGTCAGTTTGAGTCCATTCATTGTGATTCAGATTTTCTTCAACTTTGTCAAACCCTTGGCCATTTGGGCATTGATTTATTTCTTTTTCCAATATTCCAATAAACGATTGGAGATGGAGCGAGAAAATGACCAACTCGAGCGAGCCATTTTAGAAACGGAGGGAAAGGTCTTGCGCGCACAGATGAATCCCCATTTTGTATTTAATGCCTTGAACAGCGTAAGAGCCCTAATAACCGAGGATCCGCAAAAGGCTAAAAAAGGAATCAACCAATTGTCAAAATTGTTGCGCAGCTCATTGCTAACGGAACGAAAGAAAACCATTGCCCTTTCGGAGGAATTGGATACCATTGTAGACTATCTTTCCTTAGAGAAAATTCGATATGAAGATCGTTTAGACTGGAAACTAACAATCGACCCAGCCTGTCAGAAAGCGCAAATTCCTCCGATGTTGTTACAAACCCTCGTGGAAAATGGCATCAAACATGGGATTTCTCATTCCGTAAAAGGAGGTTGCATTGAATTAACTGCCGAAAAAAAGGACCAGATGATGCTTATCACGGTAACGAATCCGGGGCATTTAAAAACGAATAAGGAGCTTTCCCACGGTGTCGGCTTGGTTAATTCACAAAATCGATTGTATTTATTATACGGAAAAACCGCTCAAATCGAACTTCAACCACTAAACAAAAATCAAGTATGCGCAACGGTGACATTGCCCTATCTTGAGGAAATTTAATTCCCAATTATGAAAGCCATCATCGTAGACGACGAACGTTTAGCACGCAATGAACTGAAACGCTTATTGGAAAATTTTCCAACGATTGAGGTCATTGGTGAGGCAGCCAATACTGATGAGGCCGCAGCATTATTAGAAACGTTGCAGCCGGATGTTTTATTCTTGGATATTCAAATGCCCGGTAAAACCGGATTTGAATGGTTAGAGAGTTGGGAAGGATATTTACCCGAGGTTATTTTCACGACAGCCTTTGATGAATATGCATTAAAGGCATTTGAAGTCAATGCATTGGATTATGTCTTGAAGCCGATCGAATTAGCACGTTTAAGTGAAAGCATTCAAAAGCTTGAAAAAAGACAGATTCAACATGCAAAAGCTGCTGCCTCACCCAGTCATGTGTTGGGAGCGATGGATCAAATTTTCGTCAAAGACGGGGAACGTTGTTGGTTTGTTCGCCTAGACCGCGTTCGTTTATGTGAGTCGATGGGAAATTATGTACGCTTGTTCTTTGATGACCAAAAACCTTTGGTATTGAAATCCTTAAATGCATTAGAGGAACGCTTGGATCCAAAAGTATTTTTCCGTGCGAATCGCAAGCACATCATCAATTTGAATTTCATTGACAAAATTGAACCTTGGTTTTCAGGAGGCTTGCAAGTTACTTTATCAGGGAAAGGTGAAAAAATTGAAATCTCACGCCGTCAATCCATCCGATTTAAAGAATTACTCTCGCTTTGATCTTTTGGGTGCTTCGCCTAATAGAAATCCATAAGCTTCTAAGGCAGGTACATGATCAAATATAACCTTCAATATTGCCGTTAAGGGCAAGGCTAAAATCAAGCCCGGAATTCCCCAGATTAGCTCACCAGCTAAAAGAGCAAGCATGGCGACCATGGGATTAATGCTCACTTTGGAACCAATGACCAAAGGCGTGATGAAATTTGCCTCAACGAATTGAACTGCCGCAACCCAGGCGATCACACCGAGTGCATAATTAGGCCCAAGACTCGCAAGTGTCAAAATGATCGGCAAAGAAGCGCCCACCCAAATACCGATGTAAGGGATAAGCAATAAAATCCCGGTCAAACAACCGAAAAACATAAAATAATCGACACCAATCCACCAAAAACCTGCACAACAGAGCAAGGCGACAATGAACATGACAGCCAATAATCCGATTAGGTAGCTTTGTACAACAACTCCTGTTTTTTGCATAATACCGCGCAAAACCGTTGGTTCAGTCGTAGGAAAAACACGCGCTAAAAAATCGGCAAAAAACTGTCGGTAGTACAGGAAGAAAAAGACGAAAATAGGGACAATGATGAGTGTAGTAATGCCATGAATCACCGTACCAAAGGTCGTTGAGATGATATCCCCTGAATTCTTTAATAGGTTGATCGTTTGATTACTGACCTCCAGCATTTGTTTTTTGCGGGAAATATTAAGGTTGTGAGACAAGAAACTTTGCAAACCTGCCACCCATTTTTCTGCCTTCCGAATGAACATTGGCCAGTCACTGGCAAATTCAGCGATTTGACCTACTAATAATAAAAGAAGTAGTCCGATGAACGCGAACATTATTAACAAACAGATGACAATCGAAAGTGATCGTGCAAGACCTTTGGATTCCAGCCATTCGCAAACGGGAAGAACTAGCATCGCGAGAATCATTGAGAAAGAAAGCAGGATGAGTAAATCTTGCAATAGATAGAGGCCCAAGATAACCAAGGCAATGCTAATTAAAACAGCAGCTAAGCGCAGAGTATAAGGGGTATCTTTGTACATTGTTGAAAATTATACTTTCAAATTACGCAAAATTTAACAATTTCGTAATTTAGGCCTATCTATATTTGTTGCATCATTTTAATCCAACGCGCACAAACCATGAGTAAAACGCTACAACAAGCGAAAATTTTATTGGTCGACGACGATCCGGATATTCTTGAGTTATTGGAATACAATCTTGCAAAAGAAAATTATCAGTTAGCGAAAGCATTGGACGGAAAAGAGGCGTTGGAAATCGCACAAACATTCAAGCCCGCACTTATTATCATGGATGTGATGATGCCCATCATGGATGGCATTGAAACAGCCCGTAAGATGAAAAGCATGCCTGAATTTAAAAACACGATTATTCTGTTTTTAACTGCTCGCGGGGAAGAGTTCACCGAAGTTGCCGCATTCGATGCAGGGGCACATGATTACATCATCAAGCCGATTAAACCCCGCGCATTGGTCAGTCGAATTAATGCCTTATTGAAACGGGAATCGGCTGAAGAAACACAAGAAATTATTGAAATAGGTGGTTTAATCATTAACCGTACCCAATATGCCGCTACCTTTGAAGGACGCGCATTAATTTTACCCAAAAAAGAGTTTGAATTACTTTCTTTTCTAGCCAAAAATCCGAATAAGGTTTTCAATCGCGACGAACTATTAGAAAAAGTTTGGGGAACTGATGTATATGTTGTGGAGCGTACTGTCGATGTGCATATCCGCAAGCTACGCGAAAAAATTCCGGAGCACTACATCAAAACCTTAAAGGGAGTCGGGTATTTATTCTCGATTGAGAAGGCCTAAATTTCATCGATTTTCGGTAAATTGCGACTTCATGACAAGTCGGCTAATCCTTTTCTTTTTATTCCTGAGTACTACCCTACTCGCGCAATATCCGAAGCGTGAACTGAGAGGCGTATGGATTGCCACCGTCCAAAACATTGATTGGCCCAGTCCTCGGAATTATAATGCCATCAAACAGCAAGAGGAATTTTTGGACATCTTGAATTCGCACCAAAAAACCGGCATCAACGCGCTATTTGTTCAAGTTCGTACCGCGGCGGATGCGCTATATGCGAAAAGCGAAGAACCCTGGTCGGCCTATTTATCCGGCCTACAAGGACAAGCTCCCAAACCGAATTACGACCCCATGGCTTTCATGATTCAAGAATCACATGCCCGAGGAATCGAATTTCATGCCTGGCTGAATATGAATCGGGCGAGTATGTCTACCAAGAATTTGCTGAGTGGAAATCATATAGTTCGCCAACATCCCGAATGGATGGTGATCTACAACAACCAGCATCTGTTTAATTTTGGCATTCCAGCTGTAAGGCATTATATCACGCAAGTGGTCAAAAACATTGTTCAACAATACGATGTGGATGGCATACACTTTGATGATTACTTCTACCCATACCCTATCAAAGGAGCGCATTTCAATGATGACGAAGCCTATGCCCAACACAAATTACCGAACGAGAGTTTGGCCGATTGGCGGCGTCGGAATATCAATTTGTTGATTGAAGAGATTTCTTCCACCATTAAATCCGCGAATTCAAAAGTGAAATTCGGAATAAGCCCCTTTGGTATTTGGCGACATAAAAGTTCAGATCCGGAGTATGGTTCGCCGACGAGCAGGGGATTGCAGTCCTATGATGACCTTTATGCCGACACTGAAAAATGGACAAAATCCGGTTGGCTTGATTATTTAGCCCCTCAATTATACTGGGGGACAACCCACCGGGTAGCAACATTTGGGCCTTTAGCCAAATGGTGGAGTGAGCATGGATATGGCCGACCCGTGTACATTGGACATGCCGCCTACCACCTAAATGACCAATGGAACGCTGCAGAATTATCGAAACAATTAACACAGGCGCGCAGTTTAAACCAAGTGCAAGGATCTATCTTTTTTAGCTCGAGTCAACTAACAAACAATGCCAAAGGCTGGCGTGACAGTTTGCGCGCAACACATTTCAAGCACATAGCACTTGTACCACCGATGCCTTGGATTGACAGCATTCCGCCCACAGCACCGCACAAAGTATCCCTACAGAAATCATCAGGAAACTGGACCCTTCGCTGGCAAGCTGGAGAACCTAGCCTTGACAAGGACCCTCCTGCCTATTACGTGGTTTATCGGATTCATCGGACAGAAGGAATACGTGGCATCCAAAATGCTGCGAACATTTTATACAAAGGACAAAAAAACGAATATTTGATAGAACCATCCGAAATGCAAACCGGACATGGCTTTGTTGTAACGGCATTTGACCGACTACACAATGAGTCACCTGCGGGCACCATTCAATGGATAGTTCCTAATTCCAATTAATATGAGCTTACGATTTTTACATTTGACAGTCAAAGATATCACGGAGGAAACACCGGATACCAAAACGATTCATTTTTGGCATCCTATCCACGATACCTTGCATTATTTGGCTGGGCAATTTTTGACTGTAATCCCTACGATTGCGGGCGAAAAACCCCGTAGAAGCTATTCGCTTTCTTCCTCTCCGGCGACCGATATGTCACCAGCTATTACGGTTAAACGTATTTCAGGCGGTTTGGTCTCTAATTATCTTTGTGATACGGTGAAGATTGGGGATAGCCTTGAGGTTATCGAACCCATGGGTAATTTTGTCATTGAGCCGGATGCAGATGCAGCGAATAACTACGTCTTTATAGGTGCAGGTTCTGGCGTAACGCCACTCATGTCCATGATAAAAACCCTATTACACCGGGAACCGAAATCGAAAATACATTTGATTTATGGCTCTCGCCATGAAGATCAAATCATCTTCAAAAAGCAATTAGACATACTCGAATCCGAGTTTTCTAATCGATTTACGGTGTTGCATGTCATCAGCCAACCCGCTGCCAATTGGCCAGGTTTAAAAGGCCGAATCAATCAGGCGTCAACCGTTTATTATTTAAAACAAGAACTGGGC
Organism: Cytophagaceae bacterium; assembly: GCA_947452215.1. GTDB lineage: Bacteria > Bacteroidota > Bacteroidia > Cytophagales > Spirosomataceae > Aquirufa. The sequence continues at coordinate 9,667 of CANGCD010000061.1, forward strand.
ATCGACATTGCCAAAGCACATTATTATCTATGTGGACCGATGGAAATGATGGAAGAGGTGCAAAAGGCTTTAGCCATATTTGAAGTACCTACGGCGCAAATTCACAAAGAATTATTTACTACTGCGCCATCGGTAGAGGCAGCGGAGTCCACTAATGATGTAGCGCATGAAATTACGCTGATTTTTGAGGGCAAATCACATCAGCTAAGCGTCCAACCACATGAAACGATTTTAGAAGCCGCTTTAGAGGCTGATTTGGATATTCCCTACTCATGCCAAGCAGGTATGTGTACAGCCTGCATGGGCTTGTGTACATCCGGAACAGTGGTGATGGATGAGGAAGACGGTCTTACGGCAGGTGAAATTGCCAAAGGATATGTCTTGACTTGTGTTGCACATCCTAAGAGTGACGGCGTGGTTATTGACCTCGATTAAAAGATAATTTTAAGGGGCTTGCGCCCCTTAAAATTATCTAAAAGCTACGAGAAGGACTAGAAATCGCGTGGATCCCAGGCAACCCGCGTGTTGTCATAAAGAACTGCCATTCGGGTCAAATCTTCCGCATCCAAAGCAAAATCAAACACCTCCGCATTTTCAATCATCCGTTCAGGATGAATCGATTTTGGAATGGTGATGGCCCCTTGTTCGATGACCCAACGAATCAAAACTTGATAGGTCGATTTACCATATTTACGCGCGATATCCACTAATACAGGATGGTCTTTCTTTTGACCCCGAACCACTGGGGCATAACCCTCCAATTGAATATGATTCTGTTTACAAAAATCGAGTTCCTCCGGAAGATAACAGAAAGGGCTCAATTCGATTTGATTAATCGCCGGACAAACATTGGCATAGACAAACAACTCCTCTAAATGCTTTTGGTAGTAATTCGACACACCGATAGACTTTACTACGCCTTGTTCATAGAGCGATTCCAAGGCTTTCCAGGTCTCCTTTCGCTGTTGGTCTTTTGGCCAATGAATCAAATACAAATCCATATAATCTAAACCCAAATCCTTCAATGACTTTTCAAAAGCACGCAAGGTAGAATCATACCCCATGTCATCCATCCAGACCTTACTCGTCACAAACAATTCGTTCCGAGCAACACCCCCTTGCTGCAAGGCAGCACCCACTTCCTTTTCATTTCCGTAGATGGAGGCTGCATCAAATAGGCGATAACCCAGGGCTAATGCCGCTTCTACCGCCTGCCCTACTTCCTCTTGCTGTTCAGGAGCATAAACACCTAAGCCCAGAGCAGGCATCGAAATTCCATTATTTAATTGAACGGATGGTATTTGTAAGTTCATATCGCTAAAATTTGATTTAAAGCTAGCCAAATTTGATGTATTTTTACAAAAAAATAAGTCCATGACACGTCAAGTATCCGCCCAATCCACGCAACGCAAATTCCTCGCACAAGATTTCCAATTAAGTACCTGGGAAAGTGTATTGCCCTATTTTGAACAACTAAGTGAAACAAAATTCAACTCATTAGCTGATTTAATCCAGTTTTGCGAAAACCGATCGGAATTAGAAAGTTACTTGTCGGAAAACTTCGCCTGGCGTTACATCAAGATGTCATGTGATAATCAGAATGAGGCGCACCAACAAAGCTATCAGCAATTTGTCAATGAAATCATGCCGAACGCATCGGTTTTTGATGATGCTTGGAATAAGAAAGTAACGGAAAGCCCGTTTGTTTCCGAACTTCCCGAAACAGGTTATGCAGTTATGCTACGTGGCATGAAGAAGTCCATCGAAATATTCCGAGAAGAGAATATTCCGCTATTCACTGAATTGCAAAACTTGCAAACCCAATATGGTGCAGCGACGGGTTCATTGATGGTCGAAATAGATGGGGAGGAAAAAACACTCCAACAGGCGAATGCCTATTTAGAATCCACAGAACGCACAAAACGCCAAGAGGTTTACGAAAAAGTATCAACCGCACGTTTAACCATTCAAGAAAACTTAGACACACTTTTCAACCAGCTGGTTGAAAAAAGACATGAAGTTGCATTAAATGCAGGCTTCGCGAATTACCGAGATTATGCGTTTGCAAGTTTAGGGCGGTTTGATTACGGCCCTGCCGACTGCTTTGAATTTCATGAAGCGGTAGCCAATACTGTTGTACCTATTATCAATCAACAAGCCGAAAAACGCAAAAAGGCCTTACAGCTTGAGGCCTTAAAACCTTGGGATAAGTCGGTGGATCTACTCGGCCGAAAACCACTAAAGCCTTTCGAAACAGGCCAAGAACTCTTGGACAAAACTATTCAGGTATTTGACAACATTGATCCATTTCTGAGTGATTGCCTAAAGGAAATGGTCAAATTAAATCGATTCGACTTAGACTCACGCAAAGGGAAAAATCCAGGCGGGTATAACTACCCCTTAGAAGAAAGTGGCTTCCCGTTCATATTCATGAATGCCGCAGGACAGGTGCGCGATATGGTCACATTGCTACACGAAGGTGGCCATGCGGTACATTCGATTTTAACGAAAGATTTAAGCTTGAATGCCTTCCGTAATTTCCCATCCGAAGTGGCGGAACTTGCATCCATGAGTATGGAATTGATAACTATGAACGAATGGGGTCAGTATTTCCAAGACCCCAAAGATGCCAAAAGAGCAAAAATTAAGCACCTAGAGGATATTTTAGACACTTTACCTTGGGTGGCTACGATCGATGCCTTCCAGCATTGGATCTATGAAAATCCATCACATAGCATCGAAGAACGTAGCGAAGCTTGGGATCGGATTTTTTCTAAATTCGCCGATTCAATCACGGATTGGACGGGCATAGAACAGGTAAAAGCGAAGCTTTGGCAGAAACAATTACACTTATTCGAAGTGCCTTTTTATTACATTGAATATGCCATCGCGCAATTGGGAGCCTTGGCCGTTTGGCGTAATTATTGCCAAAACCCAAGTCAAGCCTTGAATCAATACCTCGATGCCTTGAGTTTAGGATATACAAAACCGATGAAGGAAATTTACGAGACCGCAGGTATCTCCTTCAACTTTAGCCAAAGCTACATCGCTGAGTTGATGGATTTTCTAGTCGAAAAAATTACTCAATTAGAAGAAAGCTAATTTTTTTAAACCAAAAATTGGCCTTATTTTTGCAACGTATTTTTGTCCAAAGAGAACAATGAAATTAAAAAATTTACTTCCGATTGTTGCCATCGCATTAGTTGCTACGGCTTGTGATTATCAAAAGAACAACCGCATTAAGCAAAAAGACGTTCACGCAGGTGACGAATATGTGTATGGTGTTCACCCAGATTCAGCAGCAGCACAGACAAAAAACACCTATACTGCTAAGCCAGAATTAGAAGTTCGTGCAAATGCCATTCGCGAGAAATTATTCCAAGGAAAAGAAATTTCGAAAGGAAATTAATTACCAATATATTTTGAGAATGAAGCCGATCGTTGATCGGCTTTTTTTATGCGCCTTAGTGCAGGATTAAATCCCGGATGAAGGTCAACTGGTAGAACATGACCGTAAATACCACAGCAAAGAAAATTCCGGAAATGGCCATGTAAAACAATACCCGTGGAGTAGGCACCTTGAAGGATAAGGCTAATAAACTACCACCAATGGGGGTGAATAATAAAGGTGTCATCACTGCGATTCCCTTAATCCCAAAACGCTGCCATACACGAACGGCATATCGAGCCCGGCCGGTAAACAACTTGGGTTTTTGAACGCGGATACGAGAAATTTGCTGAACGATAAACCGGCCCATCGTTAACATGATCGTCACCGTCGTCATCATCCCAATCCAGGTACAAAGAATCGTTTCGATCATGGAAAGACCTAAACCAAAACCCGTCAAGGGCCCTGCAACAAATTTAATCGACGATGCGGCCATTACCGCAAAATAGGCTCCCCACTGCATTATTTCGCGGCTTGATAAATCGCTAAACCTTGATCTAAGAAAGAAACAA
>CANGCD010000062.1 GCA_947452215.1 Cytophagaceae bacterium
ATGGGTCTATGCATCCAGCGGTTATCATAACTCTTGCCTGGATCTTCTAAATAACTGTAATCATTCGTGTATCCAGCCTCGTCGCCATAGAACAACATAGGTACGCCGCCCACAAACATACTCATCGCTTGCATGAGGATAATCTTGTTAATGGAGGTTTGAATTCCAGCTGAGTCATTATGATCGATGGCGTATTCTAATCCACATAAGGCTGCCAAAGAACCGGATAGTCTGGCATCTTGCGTCTTCGGATTTACAGCAAATAAGGCTCCTTTCGCCGGAGATCCTGGATGTACTCCACTGTAATAGTTTTTGATATAAGATCGATGATCATATGGTGTGAAACCCGCTTGATCAATCATGTAGTCATCATAGCCTAATCCGATGTCATCGTGGCAGCGGGTGTAGGTCAACCAGGTTGCGCCCAATGGCTTGCGAAGCAATTCATGTTGGGCGTTCTGCATGATGCGCACATCACCGGTTGCCAAAGCATCCCATTGTACAGCCATTTGCGTCGCATTGTAAGCGAAATCACATTCATGCGTTGCGTAGCGACCCGTTCCAAAATATTCCATAATCTGCGCTGGGGCCACGATCGCTTCACCCAAAATAGCCATTCCGGGCGTAGCTACTTCCGTACACATTTTGATCAATTGCAATAACTGATGTGCTTCGGGCAGGTTTTGGCAGGTAGTGCCTACTTGCTTCCAAATGAAAGCAGGTGCATCAATGCGAACGACGTCCACACCTAAATTGGCATAGTAAAATACATTGCCCAACATCTCAATGAATACCTTCGGATTCGTATAGTTCAAATCCCATTGGTAATGATGGAAAACGGTCATCACCCATTTGTCTAATTTCTCATCGTAGGTAAAACTTCCCGGTGAACTTTCCGGAAAAATTTCGGGCATCGTTTCCTCCATTTGATCGGGGATCCGACGGTCATCGTACATGTAGAAATATTCTTGATACTCTTTAATGCCAGATTTTGCTAATTTAGCCCATTCATGGTGATGAGAGGTGTGATTCAGGACAATGTCAATCATCAAGTACATGTCCTCTTTTTGCAAGGCCGACTGGAAATTACGCAAGTCGTCTATGGTTCCCAAACGATCTTCTACGACTCGAAAATCCTCTACCGCATATCCTCCATCACTTTCTCCCTCCGGACTTTTGAACAAAGGCATTAGATGTAGGAAATTTACACCTAACTTTTGTAAATAAGGGAGTTTACTCGGTAAGTCATTGATTTGGCCAGCAAAACGGTCAACGTACAAACTCATCCCAACCAGCTCCTGACTTAAAAACCACTGGCCTTTTTTCTCCTTTTGTGCGTCTCTTTTCTTCAGATCTTCGGAACGATCAACAAAAGCCTGGCAAATGGAATTCAAGAGGCTTTGAAATAAATTCGCTGCTTGTGGATGATTGCCATAGATCGCAAGGAAATGCGATTGGATATCATCGATGTTCGCCGTAAAACGTTCTACGAATTTTGCGTCTTTGATTTTATGGGTTTTTACAAGCTCATGGAGCTTGTTTTGAAGGGCTGGGTTGTACACGGATATTAATTAAAAATGCTGTTATTCAAATGTTTAAATGCTTCCATCGCTCCCATGTATTCACATGTTCGCGCGCCGGCTTTGTTGGCATGCTGGATGATTTTAATCCAATCCTCAAATCCTAAATTCGCAGGGTTTAAAGACGCATTGTCAAGTTGGTATAATACAGCTCCCACGAAAGCATCACCAGCACCCGTTGTGTCCGTTGGCTTAATTTGAATACTCGGAATGATGTATGTTTTTCCTTCAAGTCCCAAAAGTGTTCCGTCTTTTCCTAAGGTAATCGTAAAGACTCCAGGGATGTTGGCCAATAAATCTGCTGCAGCGTCCTCTAAAGAAGATTTACCCGTAATCAACATGGCTTCTTCATCACTAAGCTTCGTGAAATGCGCCTGCTTTAAATAAATCCAAGATTGCTTGATGAAGCTTTCTTGCTTGTCGCCAAATAATAGATGTCTATAATTCGGATCAAAACTGATGGTTTTACCTGCATTTTTAGCTGCTTCCAATAAATAATAATAGGCCGAATTTAATGGTCCATCTAAAAACGCTGTAGCAGATCCGAAATGAATAATTTGGGTATTGGATAGATCGATCGCCGCAACTTCTTCTACCGTTAATTGCGCGTCTGCTCCCCGATTAAAAACAAAATCGCGTTCTCCATCTAGCATGAGGGATACAAATGCAAAGGTCGTAAAGTGATTCGAATCCAAATGTACATGTTGGGTATCAACCTTAAAATCCGCCATGACCTGATTCAATTGCTTGCCAAATGGGTCATTGCCTACTTTCGCGGAGAGTGCCACGGAACCTCCTAAGGCACCAATCGCAGCTGCAACGTTCGTAGGAGCTCCTCCTGGTTTTTTTAAGAAATTTTGTCCGTCGGATAGGCTTGATCCTTTATCGGTACAAATCATATCGATTAAGGCTTCGCCAATACACAATACACTCATTAGGCTTTGGTTGGGGATGGTTTAATAAAAGCTGTCGCTACGGCGGCAATGGCCAATAACGCACCTGCAAAGGTAATCGCATTTCTTGGATCATTATCCAAAAAGTGCTTTAAAATATATCCAAACGATATATTTTGTAGGATCATGGGAATTACAATCATCATGTTGATGATGCCCATGTAAACACCGTAACGTTCTTTGGGTATGTCACTTACGACAAGTAAATAGGGAATCCCCATCATGCTGGCCCAACCAATTCCAAATCCTGATATAGCGAAGAATAACAGGTTCTTATTTTCGATGTTCGGGAAAGCTAGGAATCCAGCTGCTGCCAATAGAAGACAGGTCATGTGAACCGTTTTTGCACCGTATTTTTTTGCATAATTGGCTAAGGCTAAGGCAGATAGGAATGTGACAATATTATACCAACCATTTACCAAGCCGGTCCATGATACTGCCTTTTCATATAGCTCAGGATTATCTTTAGGCGTTGCATGCCAAACGGATAAGGCGATACTTTTGGAGGAATTTTGCCAATAACAAAAGAGGGCATACCATTGAAATAAGTAGACAAGGGCTAATTGCCACATAACTTTTGGCATTTCCCCGATTGCATGAAATATCTCCGCAATGGATTCGCCGACACTCACTTTTTTAGCTCGAATCTGCGCTAATTCTTCTGCCGAGGGCTCAATTTCGGAGGTTGTATGCATGCTCCACCAAATAGATCCAATGGAACAAACAGCTCCTAAAAAGAAGGATGCATATACCCAAGTAGGTAAGGAGCCCGTTTTTCCAAGGAAGATTAATGGGAAAATGAAAAGCGAAAGGTTGGCTAAGGTTTGGCCAAAACCCGTGAAAAAACTCTGCATCTGAAAGCCGGTTGGTTGCTGCTCTTCATTCAATTTATCTGCAACAAATGCGCGATATGGTTCCATGGCTGTGTTATTTCCCGCATCTAAAATCCACAATAATCCTGCTGCCATCCAAAGTGATGAACTAAAGGGATATAATAAAAGGCATATGCTGCAAAGAAGTGCACCTATGAAGAAAAAGGGTTTTCTGCGTCCCCAGCGTGGATGCCAAGTACTGTCTGAAAGCGCGCCTATAAATGGTTGAATCAATAGTCCTGTTACCGGTCCTGCTAAATTCAATAAAGGGATTTCATCTGGACTCGCACCCAAGAAATCGTAAATAGGATTAACCGCACTTTGTTGGAGCCCAAAGCTATATTGAATACCAAAAAAACCAACGTTCATGTTGACGATTTGACTGAAACTAAGCGAGGGTTTTTTAAATGACATATCAATAGGTTTATTTGCAGATTAAATTTAATTAATCCGATGTTTATGGGCAAACAGTTCTACACTGTTCAACTAATATTCTTGTGAAAGTGGGTGAATCATTAATTCGTCGATGACGACATGTGCAGGCTGATTCATTACATAATAAATGCTATCGGCCATATCTTCTGGGCTTAACCATGTTTGATGACTTGCATCGCCTTGGGGTTCCGCGTGAAAATGAGAATCCACTAAGCCTGAATACACGCATGATACTTTGATCCCATCTTTGCGTACTTCCTTACGAAGGGCTTCCGTGAAGGCATGTTGGGCATATTTCGACGCGCAGTATAAAGATCCTCCATCGAATACCCGTTTGGCAACATCCGAGGCGATGGATATAATATGTCCTTTTTTTGCTTGGCGCATGTGCGGCAAAACATTTTGTGAGAATAAAAACGTCCCTTTGACATTTGTATCGAATACCTGATCCCATTTTTCTTCGGTATAGGAATCCGTTGGGCCAAAAGCTCCGACGCCCGCGTTGTTAATCATGTAGTCGATTTTGCCGAAGGTATGTGCCGTTTTTTCGACCGCATGTTGAACAAAGGACGCATCCGATACATCCCCAGCAAAGTATAGGGGACGATGCCCCATTTCCGTAATTTCAGCAGCTAAATCTTTTAATTCGCCCACATTTCGAGCGATTAGACTTACTTGGAAATTATGCTTTGCTAATAATAAAGCTAAAGCGCGTCCGATGCCACGGGAGGCTCCGGTAATGATGGCGGTAGGGTAGCTGTTGTTCATAGCTCAAACTTACTAAATTTATGTGGATTGAATCGGGCTTGCTTATTGAATTATTTTTCTATTAATTTATACAATTCTAATCTCAATAAGCCATGAAAAAGGTCAAAGACATTTTAACCAAGAAGGGGGCGACGGTGATTTCCATTTCTCCTAATGCAAAGATTATCGAGGCTTTGCAGTTGATGCAAGATTGTAACGTGGGTTCAGTCGTGGTCATGGATCACGGTCAATATCGCGGTATATTAACAGAGCGTGATTATGCACGCAAGGTTATTTTGTTGGATAAAAACTCATCGGATACCTCCGTGTCTGAAATCATGTCGACCGATTTACCTGGGGTTGAATTGGGAAGCTCAATCGAAGTGTGTATGATATTGATGTCGGAGCGCAATATTCGCTACCTACCTGTAGTCGATAATGGAGAGATGATTGGAATTATATCTAGCAATGATTTGATTAAGGCTACGATTCAAGATCATTTGGAGACGATTGAACACTTGAAAAATTACATACATGCTTAAACAGGTTGCCTTTTTAATTAACCCTGCGAAGCGTATTCAGCATCAATCCTATGTCGATTGGGTAAAGCAACGCGTCACATTTTCGTTGACAATTTTTGATGAGGCTTGGCCGGAAGCCTTGGATGCTTTTGATGAGGTTTGGGTGATGGGAGGAGATGGGACCTTTAATTATTTTGTGAATCATTACCCGAATTGTGATAGGCCCATTGCATTATTTAAGGGCGGCACGGGGAATGATTTTTATTGGAAGCTTTTTGGTGACATGTCACGTGAGAAACACTTAGCGGCGATAATAGCCGGGAATGCCAAGCCATTGGATGCTGGCCAGGTAAATGACATGTTATTTTTAAATGGAGTAGGCATTGGTATTGAGGGCGAAGTATTATCTGCCATGGATGCGATTCGGTGGATAGGTGGAGCCTTAGGCTATTATCTGGCTGCGATTCCGGCCTTGTTTCGGTTTAAAACCTATCATATTCAAGGCCATCGCCCCGTCTTTTTATGTATGGTTTTTAACAGTGCACGCGCAGGAGGAGGATTTCATTTTTTTCCTCATGCCTCTATTCATGATGGACAGTTAGACATGCTGCTTTGTGATCCGTTACCTATCTGGAAACGTTTGTTTTATATGCCCATTATACAATCAGGACGACATACGCGCTTGCCATTTGTGCATTTTTCAACTGTTAGAACGGAGCAAATTGTCTGTGATCGGGTATTAAAGGCACAAGTAGACGGGGAAGTTCTGGAGGCTAGCACATTTGATTTTAAAATTCTTCCTGCTAAATTTAACTTTATCGTTTCAGCTTAAAATCATGCGGAATTGTATAAACGATTCGGTATTTTTGCTTGAATTACAAAGTTATGAGGAGAATTAATAAGCTGGATGGATTGAGGGGTTTGTTTAGTGTTTTTATCGTGTTTTTCCATTTTGATCCGACATTGTTGCCCGCATTTATTGGTAATAATTTTATCATTCGCCAGTCGGAAAGTTTCGTTGATTTCTTTTTTGTGTTAAGCGGGTATTTGATCGCGGTCAATTATGAGTCGAGGTTAAGTAATTGGGAATCTTTTTTCGTGTTTTTGAAAAACCGTTGGATTCGTATTTATCCCTTGCTCTTATTTTCAACGCTGATTTTTTTATTTTCTTTAGTCATTTCGAACACTATTTTTCCAAGCATCTTGCATAATGAGTCGAGTGTTCAAATGCTCGTTTTTCAGGCGCTTGATACCTTGTGTCTGACAAATTCGACGCCAATATTAGGGGATGGTTTGGGCTTAAATTTTCCAACTTGGTCTATTTCGAGCGAAATGATTTCCTACTTAATTTTTGGTTTCATGATGGTTTGGGTACCAAGCCAAAGTAAGATGAAAGCAATTCTTGGCTTAATTGCGATTTGTTTTTTGTTTTTACTTTATCAAGAAAGGTATTTTTTGACGGGAACTTGGGGCTTTGTCCGAGGATTATTGTGTTTCAATTTGGGGTATGTTGTGTATGTAATGGCCAAAAAAGACTACAAGCTTCCGGTTATTTTTGAATTGGTTTTAAGTATTGTGTTGCTTGTTTTATTCTATTTATTGCATCAGCATAATTTTACGGTCCAACGCGAACTTCTCGCTTTAGTGTTTGTCCCGCCATTGTTTGCTATTTTTATTTGGGTCTTATTGAAATCCAACGGCTTAATCAGCCGTTTGTTAGATACCCTTCCATTTCAATTTGTTGGTAAAATCTCCTATTCTATTTACCTGAACCATGCGCTTATTGTTGTGGTCGTTCCGCGCATATTATTTGATTTGTTGATGTGGGAAAGAACAAATGATCACTTAATTTGGAGTGCCATTTTGGTTATTGTTGTTTTGTTTTCCTATTCGGTATTCACGTATCAAATCATCGAATTGAAATTGGGAAATTCTTTAAAATCTATTTTGAATAAAACTGAACTTAATTAATATGAAAAAAATGATTCTTTTTGTGGCTGTTTTGCTGGTTAGCTTAACAGCTTTTTCACAAGATTCGGACAAACTGCGTGTTATCAAACGAATCAATAGTTTGGAGTCAACGTATGGCCAAATAGCTCAAAAAATCTGGAATTATGCGGAGGTTGGGTATAAGGAAAAGCAGAGCTCATTGTTACTGCAGGAAACCTTGCGTCAAGCGGGCTTCCAAGTGGAGGCTGGTGTAGCAGATATTCCTACAGCTTTTGTGGCGACTTTTGGACAGGGAAAGCCGGTCATTGGTATCATGGCTGAATACGATGCATTACCAGGTTTGTCGCAAGATACGATTCCCGCTAAACGAAGTTTGGGAGGAAATTCCGGGCATGCTTGTGGGCATCATTTGTTTGGAACGGGTTCTGTAGCTGCGGCCATTGCAGTCAAGGAATGGATGAAGGAAACGGGGCAAAAAGGAACAATTAAACTATACGGTTGCCCGGCGGAAGAGGGTGGTTCAGGTAAAGTATATATGGTGCGTGCCGGTTTATTCAGTCAGTCGGACGTGATGTTGCACTGGCATCCGAATGATGAAAATACGGTTTCGGCTTCGTCTTCTTTAGCCAATAAGGCTGGGAAATTTCGGTTTTATGGATTATCGTCCCATGCAGCAGCATCCCCTGAACGTGGACGATCAGCTTTGGATGCTGTGGAGGCAATGGATCATATGGCCAACTTGTTGCGGGAACATGTTCCTTCGTCAACGCGCATTCATTATGTCATTACGAATGGGGGTAAAGCACCCAACATTGTTCCGGATTATGCGGAGGTATATTATTATGTTCGTTCCCCACAAAGAGATATTGTCATGGATGTTTGGAATCGCATTGAAAAAGCTGCCGAAGGAGCAGCTTTAGGAACGGGGACGCGTTATGAGGCGGAATTGATTGGGGGTGTCTATGAAGTTTTGCCGAACGAGCACCTCGTAGGAACCATGGGAAATAACTTGAAAACGGTAGGTGGCTATACCTTGAATGCCAGTGAATTGGCTTTTGCCAAGCAGATCCAACAAACCCCTGGAATGCAAACAGTTGATTTAGCGACAACTAACCAAATCTTTTTAAACCACCCAGACCCAAGCGGTGGAGGTTCTACTGATGTTGGGGATGTTTCTTGGGTAGTACCTACCGTTGGCTTAGGCGCCGCTACATGGGTCCCAGGAACTGCTGCACATAGCTGGCAAGCGGTTGCCGCCGGGGGTATGACCATTGGCCGCAAAGGCATGTTGGTCGCTGCTAAGACACTTGCACTGACCGCAATCGATTTATTTAAGAAGCCAGTATTGATTGAAGATGCTCGATTAGAATGGTTAAACAAGCGTGGTGCTGAATTTCAATACAAAAGTTTGTTGGGTGATCGCAAGCCAGCCTTGAATTACCGCGACTAAGATTATCCGAATAGGATATGTTATTCACCTTAGCCATTGGCAAACCTTAACGGATTGCCAATGGTAATCGCTGTAAAGACGTCTGCGTAGCGAAGGATTTCGTCGATTGAATTTGTGAATAAGACAATTGTCATTTTTTCAACTTGGAAAATTTACTAAATTCGAAAATTACATGATTACGAATCTATTTTTATGAAACGAGAGAAATACAGCCGCTACGAGTTTTTGAAGAAAATGGGTTTCCAAGGGGGAGCATTGATGGCCGTTTTGGCCTCATGTACGAAACCAGGTGATGCCGTATTGGAATCACTGATTGTAAATAAAAATGGGGAAACAGTAGCTTCCTTAGATAGTACCAAAATCAGCACCAAAACCACTACGCCAGGAACTTCCACCGGTGGTACTTCGAGTGGAGGAACAAGCTCAGGTGGAACTACGGCCACCTCACTTCCGGTAGGTAATGTTTCCACTGCCGACCTTGCTTTGGTTAAAAACCCTTTGGTGAAATTAGACTTAACGTCCTCAGGTGCAAGTCCCTTAGCGACAGCCGGGGGGTATGTCATCGCAAATAGTAATTCGATTGTCATAGGTAAAACCGCATCTGGTGATTATGTGGCTGCGACTACAACCTGCTCCCATGAACCCAAACGTCAAGTTATTTTTAACCGAACAGAATTTTATTGTACTGCACATGGCGCTCGATTCTCCTTGACTGGTGCCGCTTTAAATACCATTGCCCGCTCAGGAATAAGTACGTATCGAACTGCCAATGACGGGAAAACCCTGATTGTTTACGCCTAACCTATCGAAATGATGAACCTAATTGCCATTATTTTTCTTGGCCTCTTGTCTTGGATTGGGGATTTCTCCCTAGCACAAAAAGAAGCTAATTCGCAGAAGAAATTGATCCTTTTGAATTTTTCTGGATCCGATTGGTGCGGACCTTGCATTAAATTGAAACATGATGTTTTTGAGACGGAGGTCTTTGGGGAATATGCCCAAAATAAGCTAGTGCTTGTGCGTGCCGACTTCCCTCGTTTGAAAAAGAATCAACTGCCCGCGGACCAACAAGCACGTAATGATCAAATGGCGGAACGCTATAACCCCAATGGAAAATTTCCGTTAACTGTTCTCATCAATAGCCAAGGCAAAGTATTGAAGGAGTGGGAAGGTTATCAGCCGTCTGTTCAAAAATTCATCACAGAAGTTGCCGCTTTTCAATAATGCCTTTAGTCCAGCGCACGGATTTGTTGATGGGCAATCGCTTCGACCTTGGCCTCGTATCGGATAATGTCCAAGCTGCGAAGGAGGGTTTGGAGATAGCCGTACAAGAAATTAAACGCATAGAGCGTTTGTTGACAACCTTTGATGAAACAAGTCAAACCAATCAAATCAATGCAAATGCAGGAATTGTTCCCGTGGAGGTAGATCAGGAAGTATTTGATTTGATTTCGAGGGCGCAAAAGATTTCTCGCTTGACGCAAGGAGCTTTTGATTTGAGTTATGGGTCTTTGGATAAGCGTTTTTGGAATTTTGATAAAGAAATGACGTCACTTCCAGACCCGAAAGAGATGGCAGCATCTGTTCGCATGATTGATTATGAATCAATCGATTTAGACCCGATGACGCGAACCGTTTTTTTACGAAATAAAGGCATGCGTATCGGTTTTGGTGGAATAGGGAAGGGGTATGCAGCGGATCGTGCAAAAAAAATCTTGAAGGATTCAGGTTTCCAACATGGACTCGTGAATGCTTCAGGAGATATGAGTGCATGGGGGATGAGTGAAAAGGGTTTGCCTTGGCAAGTTGCTATTGTGGATCCAGATAACCCAAGTAGGACGGTAGCACATTTTGATTTGAAAGATGCAGCTGTGGCTACATCCGGGAATTACGAGAAATTTGTTTGGATAGGTGGGAAAAAGTATTCGCATACCATTAATCCGAAGACAGGATATCCGATTCATGGCATTAAAAGTGTATCGGTTTTCGCCCCAGTGGCGGAATTAGCAGATGCCTTGACGACGCCCATCGCGGTGATGGGTGTGGAGGTAGGATTAGATTTAGTTAACCAATTGAATGGTGTGTTTTGTGTGATTATTGATGATGCAAATCGGATTTTTCAATCGAATAATATTACGACACGCAACGATTAATACGATGAAAAAAATTATGTTGTTTATTGCCTCAGTGGCCATTTTGTCTTCCTGCACGGTTGTCAAGGAATACCAAAAGAGTCGTATCAACGATTCCGAAATGGAATTGTCTTCGCGGAAAAGCGAGAAATTTGAGCAAGCATTTTATTTATACCGAGAGGGTGCATCTGGAGCAAATGGAGGAAAAAGCGGTGGAGGCTGCGGTTGTAACTAAGCAAAATTATGAAGAAAGTTGTCCTAGCCATTGGTATATATTGTTCGCTTTTACATGGAGTAAAGGCCCAGCAGGTATTTTATAGTCGGAGCCATCCACAAGAATTTTTGAACGATTCGACCGATTATGCTAAACGCAAATTAAAATTTGAAGAGGCAAATATTGTGACGGGTTATTATGATCAAGATGGGCATAACTCTGCAATTACTGGAGGAGTAGGTACGGAAAAGTTAACAGATTTAGCGAATTCCCTTGAATTGCGGTTTTCGAAAATCGATCGTTATAACCGGACGCATTCCATCACGGCCGATTTCAATATCGATCAGTATACATCTGCCTCGTCGGACAATATTGACCCATTGACAATTTCATCTGCTTCCCGAAAGGACACACACATTTACCCGAGTTTGTCCTGGTCAGTTAAAGACGATTTACTAGGTACGACCCAAGGGTTGGCCTATTCTTTTTCGACGGAATACGATTACAAATCCCATGGATTTACAGCCAGTTACACCAAATTGTCAAAAGATAAAAATACGGAATGGTCCTTTAAAGGTGGTGCATTTTTAGATACCTACATGGCTATCCTTCCGTCGGAATTGAGGCCATCAACCTATCCGTCCGGTTCGCATGGTGATCAAATCGGGATCGATTATAAACCGAGAAATTCCTTTAATGCGTCCTTTTCTGTTTCCCAAGTAATCAATCAGCGCTTACAGGTTATGGCGATGATTGAACCGAGTTTTCAGGAAGGCTTATTAAGTACTCCTTTCCACCGTGTTTATTTTACAAATGGGAATGAAACGCTGGAGAAATTGCCTGGAACACGATTCAAACTGCCAGTTGGTTTTCGTCTAAGTTATTTCATGGGCGATAATACGATCATTCGCGCATTTTATCGAGCTTATATTGACGATTGGGGGATGGCAGCGCATACGGCCAACTTAGAAATCCCGTATAAAATTTCACCTTTCTTCTCGATTAGCCCTTTTTACCGGTTTAACATTCAAGGGAAAGTGGATTATTTCAAAGCTTATGCGATGCATAACACCAAGGAGACTTTTTATACCTCTGATTACGATCTTTCGAGTTTCACGAGCCAGTTTATGGGCGTGGGATTTCGATTGTCGCCTCCCGGTGGAATTGCGAGTTTGGTCAACTGGAATTCCTTGGAATTGCGTTATGGTTATTATTCTCGATCGAATGGTATGATTGGACATAGTGTTTCTTTGAGCATCAAAATAAAATAGGCTTCGGCCTTTTTTATTTACCTGATTCATCGTAATATTGCAATGTAATAATAAACCTATGGGGATTACTAAAACCGATCTGTTTACCGACGAGCAAAATGCGATTGCGCAAATGGCTAAAGTGCTGGGTCATCCCGCTCGAGTGGCTATTTTACAGTATTTGGTGAAATCGAAAACCTGCATTAATGGGGATTTGATTTCGGAATTAGGCCTGGCACAAGCGACCATTTCCCAGCACCTTCGCGAATTAAAGGAGATTGGTTTTATTCAAGGAACCATCGAAGGGGTTTCTGTTTGTTATTGCATCAATCCGGAAAAGTGGGCGGAGTTTAGTCAATTATTCGGGTCGTTTTTTGATCATTATTTCGCTTCTCAACAATCTAACTGCTGTTAATCATGAGCTTTCCTCGTATGCACGTATCACTTTATGTCAGCAATTTGGCTGCATCGGTGAATTTTTATTCAACGTTTTTCGGCCAACCGGCAACGAAGATCAAGCCCGGGTATGCCAAATACGTATTGGATTCTCCTTCCCTGATCATTTCTTTCATCGAAAACCCAGAACGCGTACAATCTAATTTTGGTCATTTAGGATTTCAAGTGGAAACTTTTGAGGAAATGTCCAATCGATTGGTTCAAGCGCGCGCGCAAGGAATTGTCTCTAAAGAAGAGATAGGAACCTCCTGCTGCTACGCGGTTCAAGATAAATTTTGGGCGACGGATCCCGATGGTGTTCAATGGGAAGTGTATTATTTTCACGAGGATGCGGAATTTAATGATCCACATTATGAGTCTCAGGACGCAGCAGCTTGTTGCATGCCTCCCGTGGCAGAAAAACCGAAATTGAAAATTGCAGATATGCAGTCTGCTAATTCATGCGCTCCAGGTTCCGGATGTTGTTAATGAGTTATCCGTTTTGAATCCTACATATCGTTTATAACCCTTAGTAATAACAAGAAGTCTTTCCCTACGATGAACAATACCTTAAACGAAAACCTTGAATCCATTTTATCCTTGGAAATTTCGGATGAACGCAAAGCGGTTCTTCAGCCGTTAATCGAATACATTAAATCGAAGCGTGAAAAAGAACAACCCATTCGTTTGAATTTTATTTGCACGCACAATTCGAGACGCTCTCAATTTTCTCAGATTTGGGCACAAACGGCTGCCGACTATTTTCAGTTAGCTGCGCAATGTTATTCCGGTGGAGTAGAGGTAACGGCTTGTAATGAGCGTACGATTGCATCTTTGGAACGCATGGGTTTTATTGTGTCCAAACATGGGCATTCCAATCCGATTTACTTCGTATTACACACGGAAGATTCTCGCCCGATCAACGTATTTTCGAAACTGTATGACGATGTAATTAATCCGCATTCTAGCTTTGCTACCGTGATGACTTGTTCACATGCGGACGAAAACTGCCCATTTATCCCGGGTGCGGA
>CANGCD010000063.1 GCA_947452215.1 Cytophagaceae bacterium
AATTGCTGGGAAATGGTACTTCCACCACCGGCTGTCCCAAGCGTAAATACCACGCGAAACATGGATCGAATATCGATTCCGGAATGCGATGTAAACCGTGCATCTTCTGTTGAAATGAGCGTGTGTACGATGTTGTCCGGTAATTCCTCAAATTCCAATGGGTTTCGATTCTCCCGAAAGTATTTCCCTATTTCCTGCCCATCTTCCGAAATGATTAACGATGCCATTTGGCTTTTGGGATTTTCTAACTCCTGTAAACTTGGCATGCCGCCGAATAACCACAGAAAATTGTAGTTGACCGCAACAATCAGTAAGACGATTCCCAAGGTTGAACCTATGAAAAATCGGTACAAGAATCGAATGATTTTTTCGTATTTCCCAGTTTCAAACATATACTTTATTTTTTAGGGATGGCGTTAATGCGTTCTTCCGCTTCGATTTTTAAAGGACTCAAAGGGAAAAGTTGAATAAATTGTTTCAATGTTTTCTCGTATTGTTCGCGATCTTTTAAGCCCGCATGGCATAAGGCACTTAAAAATACGATTTTATCTTCCGATTTACTACCCGGATAATTGATTCTAATTTGTTGGCAAGCTCGCAAACTGCTCTCAAAAGCATTTCGTTTAAATTCAGTATAGGCTGCCACGTAGGCATTCTCAGCCTGCAATTCTTTGCTATCGGATAAGTTGCCCGTTTCTAATTTCAGGATAGTTAATTTATAAATGGAATCTGGAAAGCGGTCGAAAAGAGCAATACGCGCTAATTTTTTTTCCTGCGCATTGGGTGCGCTCAGGTATTGGAGATAGCGTACTTCCGCTTCATGCGAAGTATACGGAAAATCAGCCAATAAGTGTTTGAGATGGGTGTTCGCTAGGGTATTGTCGCCCATTTGTGTCTTGCAGTATTTGCCTAAATCGAATAAAGCTTGCTCCTTCTTTCTGTTGGAAATTAATAATTTAGCTTCTGTTGTAGGAATGGCATCTAACCAGATTTGCATGGAATCTGTTGTACTGGTCGCAAAGACAGGCATGCTTGAATTTGCAGGTTGTTGGCCTGTATTCGTATTCATCGCCATCGGTGCATTTTGTTTGTTCTTACGATTCCAATTATCTTCCAAATTTCGAATCCCCCATTTCATGCTAAATTCTTGTTCCCCTTTTATCCGTGCTTGTTCATTGTAAAAATAAAAGCTTTGCTGGTCAGGACTCGCGGGTCTCCTTGTAAAGGTCGCAAGCGCTTTTGGGGTTTTTGTTTGGGATTTTAGCACGGAATCGCTTTTGCTAATTTTTTTCAATTGAGCTTGTTTGTACAATGCCTGTAAATTACTCAGAGGTAATTTCGCTAGTTTCTGTAAGGAATCTTCGTGCATAACTGCCCGCTCTAGGGTTACGTATTGATTCCAATCTTTTTGGGCTTTTAAAACTGACGCATACATGGGACTCATGGGTGACAAGCTTGTAGCTGCAGAATCAAAATAGGCTGCTGCGCGGCCATAGTCCTTGATTTGTGTTGAAAACATCCGTCCTAATTGGTAATACAATTCACCTTTATTGGGATTATTAAATGTCGCCTTTTGCCAAGCGTCTTTCGCTCGATTTAAATCCTTTTGTTCTACGTATATTTTTCCCAAGGCAACGTAAATCTCTGCTTTCTGATCTTCGTTTTTCGGGTCGGCCAACATCCTTTCTAAGGCAGGTATCGATTGATCTAGGGATTTGAAAGCGATATTAGCCCGTAATGTGAGCTCATAATTTGATTTTTGCCGCATGCTATTTTGGTATGCCTGCTTAGCAAGAGAACCTTGATTAAGTGTTTCGTATTGTTGGCCCAGAATGAAATAGAGCCGACTCCTCTCTCGACGGTTTTTGGATTTATTCGCAATTTGGTTTAACAAATTTATGCAGGCATTCGTTTCTCCTTTTTGTTGGTGCTCGAATGCTTTTACACGCTGATATTCCCAATTGTTTAATTCATTTTCGATGATGAAGGCGTCCGTTTTTTCTGCGGATTCAAAATCATTTTGGATGAGATAGGCTTGGTACAACAGCGTCATGGCCTTGCGCTGGGTTTGGCGATCAGGGTCTAGCGTATTGATGTATTTTAATGTCTCGATGGCATTCTTATAATCGCTTTGTAGCATGCGTCCTTCGGCAATAAGCAAATAAGCGTCATCTACGTAAGCAGAATTTTGGTGCCTATCGATGACCAATGAGGCTTTGCGGATGAGGTTGCCTATGTCAAGTTTATGCGTAATGCCAAAAGAAGAATCAACAGCAGCAATGATGGGCAATGCGTTTGCATAATTTTCGACGCGTTCTTCGATCAACTGTTTTTGAAGGGTAATCAATAAGCGGTCGGCTTGCCAGATAGCATTGAATTTAGCATTGATGTTATGAAAGGTAACGGCAGCCGGTTTGGTACTGTGCTGTGAACAGCTCAAAGAAAGCAATAAGACCAAAACAACCGAGACAATCCGAATCATAAGGAGTAACGCATACAATTTTCAAATTTACAATATATATAAATGAAAAAGCCATAAATTTAGTGTGTCCTTCACGGATTATTTTTACAAAGATGAATTCATATCAGCGATTTATTGGAGCAGCATTTCAGATGTTGGTAACAATTTTAGGAGGGGTCTATTTGGGTCGCTACCTTGATGGGTATTTTCAAACCCATACGCCATGGTTTACCTTGGGTTTTTCGTTGGGATCTATAGCTTTTGCTATGATTGCTTTGATTAAAAGTCTCCCCAAATAATTCACAAAATATTCCGTAAATTGCTATTATTTCTCATGTTAAACTCGCGCTAGCGTGTTCGAAGGTCGGCGATTAATTCTATTTCTTGTTTTTGTGAGCATCGGGCTGGTGTTCATCGGAAAATTGTTTTACCTGCAGTTGCTCGATGATACCTATGAAAAGGCGGCGGATAATAATGCCATTCGAAAAATCATTCAAGTTCCTTTTCGGGGTGAGGTATATGACCGCAAGGGCAAATTGATTGTTTACAACACCCCTGTTTATGATGTTTACATTACACCTCGGAAAGCGGTAGTCCAAGATACCAATCGTTTTTGCAAGCTTTTTGGGGTTACTCGGGGGTATTTTGATACGATTACCAAACAAGCCCGCGCCTATTCGCGTGTGAAACCGTCTTTGTTTTTAAAGCATTTATCCAAAGAGGATTTTGCTCGAATTCAGGATGCTATGGTGGATTATCCTGGATTTTCCATCACCACAACAGCCTTTAGAACCTATCAATCGATTGCCTTTTCGAATGCCTTGGGCTATGTGGCTGAAATCAATCCAAATTCATTGAAAGATCAACGGGATGATTATTACCGCCAAGGGGATTATGTGGGAATATCGGGGATTGAGTCTTATTATGAAGATGTATTGCGTGGTCAAAGGGGTGTGAAATACCGCATGGTGAATAGCAATGGGGTAGAAAAGGGAGATTATAAGAAAGGTAAGCTTGATGTAAATCCGGTAGCCGGGAAAAATTTATATACGAGTATTGATATACGATTGCAGGAATATGCGGACAGTTTGATGATGCATAAGGTGGGAAGTGTGGTGGCGATTGAACCGTCTACTGGAGAGATTTTGACAATGGTTTCGGCTCCGTCCTATGACCCGAGTTTGTTAGCCGGTCGGAACTTTTCCAAGTATTACCAAAAGCTTGCACTTGATCCATTGAAGCCCTTGATTAATCGGCCGCCATCGGCGTATTATCGTCCAGGTTCTACGTTTAAGTTGGTTCAAGCATTAGTAGGCCAACAATTGGGTATCATATCAGCAGGTTCTGTTTTTGGTCATGCAGGAGCTCCTGTAAAATGCCACTCGCATAATACTTCACACAATGACTTGCACAATGCCATTCAGTGGTCTTGCAACCCGTATTTTTATCATGCGTTTCGGAAGATTTTATACGATGGAACGACGGGGAATACCTATGAACGGTCTGCGCAAGGTTTGCAACGCTGGTCGGATTTAGTGGCGAATTTCGGCTTTGGTCGGAAATTAGGTGTCGATGTAAGCAATGAGAAAAAGGGGAATTTGCCTACGGTTGATTATTACAACAAGGTGTACAAAGGGGAGAATACCTGGAAGTTTTCGAATATCTATTCTTTGAGTATTGGGGAAGGGGAGATGGTCGTAAGTCCTTTGAAGATGGCAAATTTTGCTGCCATTATTGCCAATCGCGGTTGGTACATTCCTCCGCATTTAGTGAAAGGAATAGGAGAGAAACGTACGATGGATCCATTTTATAAGAATCCTGTTTCGGTGGGCGTGGATGCCAAATATTTTCCAGTAGTCATTCAAGGCATGCAGGATGCTGTATTGCATGGGACCGTTGGGGCGGATGGACGCATACCGGACATTACGATGTGTGGAAAGACGGGGACCTCACAGAATAAAAAAGGTAAGGATCATTCCATTTTCATTGCTTTTGCGCCAAAAGATAATCCCAAGATTGCCATTGCTGTGTTTGTGGAGAATGCAGGATTTGGAGGGTTTGCCGCTGCCCCGATTGCCTCTTTGATTATTGAAAAATATTTAAAAGGACGCGTCGATCGTAAGGCGGTGGAGACGAAATTTATGAATATGAATTATTTGGCGAATGTTACATATAACCGACCTGTCAAAAAGGTTTCAAGCGATAGTTTACGAAAATGAGTCAATCATCCGGATATATGGCAAGTCGTTTAGACTGGTGGAGCGTAGGTTTGTACGCGTTATTCGTCTTGATGGGATGGATGAGCATCTATTCAGCTGTATATAATCCGGAAGCACCCCTAGGCCTCTTTGATGCTGCTTTTTATACATCCAACGCTGGTAAGCAATTGATTTGGATAGGGACAAGTTTCGTGCTCATTATGTTCATCTTTGCGTTAGATTTTCGCTTTTTCGAGTCGTTTGCCCCGGTGATTTATGGGCTTTTTATTTTACTTCTCATATTGGTTCCCTTTCTGGGGGTGACCATCAATGGTTCTCATTCTTGGTTTAAAATAGGAACAATAACGATACAGCCTGCTGAATTTGCCAAAACCGCTACGGCACTTTTGCTTGCGAAATACCTCAATGACCCTCAAGTTAGTTTGAATCGTTTTCGAGATCAATGGAAGGCAGCTTTGATTATGGGGGTGCCAATTTTGTTGATTATTGGCTCCAATGAAACGGGTTCGGCATTAGTTTTCGTTTCGTTTATTATTTTACTTTACCGCGAAGGCTTGCCGAGTGAGTATCCGGGATTATTGTTAGGAGGGATTTTCCTTTTTGTCAGTGCTTTGATTCTTAAGCCCTTAACAATCTTCATTTTGTTGCTTATTATGGCGGGTATGTTGGTGCTTTTAATGCCGATTTACCTCCAACGGATGTACCAAACTTATGTGAAAATTGCTTTGGGGATATCCGTAATTATGTCGTTGGCGATGTTAGTCGAATGGGTCGTAAATAATGTTCTAAAGGAACACCAGCGGAATCGAATTAAGGTATTGTTGGATCCCGACTTTGATCCAAGGGGTCTAGGCTATCAGGTAACGCAATCAAAAATTGCGATTGGTTCCGGCGGTTTTTGGGGTAAGGGATATTTGGGTGGAACCCAAACCAAGTTTGATTTTGTACCTGAGCAGAGTACGGATTTTATTTTCTGTACGATCGGTGAAGAGTTTGGTTTTGTTGGGGTAGCGGGTATTATTATTTTATTTATGGTCTTCCTTTGGAGGCTCATGTATCTGGCTGATTTGCAACGTTCTCGTTTCGCGCGCGCGTACGGATTTGGGGTAGTAGGTATATTGTTTTTTCACTTTTTAGTTAATATTGGGATGACGATAGGGTTGATGCCTATTATGGGAATTCCCTTGCCCTTTTTTAGTTATGGAGGGTCATCTTTATGGTCCTTTACTATTTTGCTTTTTATCTTTTTAAAATTAGACTCTCACCGGTCGGATATGCTTTCTCGCTAGTATGGAAAACGACAAAATTTCTTCCAAAGCCAAAATGTTGATTGCCGTGGCGGCACTCGGTTATTTCGTTGATGTGTATGACTTAATTTTATTTTCTGTCGTACGCAACCCGAGTTTAAAGAGTTTGGGTTTAGAAGGTCCAGACCTATTGAATCAAGGATTAAACCTGATGAATGTCCAAATGGGCGGTATGTTGATCGGGGGGATTTTATGGGGAATCTATGGCGATAAAAAAGGCCGCAAATCCGTTTTATTTGGTTCTATTTTGCTGTATTCCTTGGCAAACGCCTTGAATGGTTGGGTGACAGATTTGAATACATACGCTATCTTACGTTTTATTGCGGGAATTGGTTTAGCGGGGGAATTAGGTGCTGGAATCACGCTCGTAAACGAAACATTGCCTCCATCCAAGCGTGGAATTGGCACCTTGATTATTGCAGGTGTTGGTGCTGCAGGTGCCGTTTTTGCTCCCATCATAGCGAGTTTAAGTTCAGATCCGGAATGGTGGAGATCTTGTTATTTTATTGGCGGAGGCATGGGTTTAGCCTTGTTGCTACTTCGATTAGGTACATTCGAATCCTCCATGTATTCGCACATGGAAGCAGGGGTTCAAAAAGGAAATTTCTTCCAATTATTTTCTTCGGGGCCTACATTTAAAAAGTATTTATACTGCATACTCATGGGATTGCCTATTTGGTATATCATTGGGATTTTAGTCTTTTCGGCGCCAGAAATTTTTAAAGGGAAAATTACGGCGGGCGACGCGATTATGTTCTGTTACATCGGATTGGCTATTGGAGACTTTGCCTCAGGTGCTTTGAGCCAATGGCTACGGAGTCGGGGAAAAGCGGTTCTCACCTATTTGTTCATCGCAGTTCTGCTATGTGCCTATTATTTATTTGGAATGGCTGAAATTTCTAGCCTACAAGCGAATATCATGATCACCTTGCTTGGATTCTTTGGAGGTTATTGGGCAGTCTTTTTAACCTATTCTTCCGAGCAATTTGGGACAAATGTTCGTATGACGGTGACGACAACTGTTCCGAATTTTGTTCGTGGTGCTTTGATTCCCATATCACTCTTGTTTAAAACCCTCATTCCTTCTGTAGGTTTGATTCATGCAGCGGCTTATGTTGGGATTCTATGTTTTACATTAGCCATTTTTGCTGTTTCCCAATTGAAAGAAACCTTTGGTAAATCTTTAGACTACACCGAATAATGGCGCTCATCTCCAAGAAAAAGGCCCCTTTTCGCATTAATAACCAATTGCGCCGCTACTTGCATAAATACAATCGGGAGCACGCGATGAATATTTCCTACCAGGATCTATTGCGCTATGAGAATGCCATCGTATTGTATGATAAAAATGGGCAGGACACACTTTGGGAATCGGTTTTCTATTCTCCTTCGGATCAAGAAGAGGTTTATGAGTCATTGAAACAGATTTATGCCGACTTAAAAACGGATGGCAATGAGGAAGTAATCAAGCACTTGGTGATAGATCGCGTGGATTATTGTACCTATGGCAATACGCATCCCTTCCGGATTCGGATTGTGAATCGGGTGAATGATAATTTCGATTATTTCTACATCAAAATTGCGGATGCTTCACGTGTTTATGGATTGGAATTGGAGCACATTTTATCTCCTAATCGGATAAACTATGTTACGTACGACAATACGCTCGTAGAAGAACATATCGCGGGAATTCCTGGGGACGCTTTTCTCAAGCAGGATTTAGAGCAAGATTTGGAATCCCCGATTCGTTTGGCCAAAGAATTTGTGAAATTCAATGAGCGTTGTTTAGTGCAACTTTTGGGGGATATGCATAGTGCCAATTTTGTGATTATTACCAACCCTGATTTTGAGGAAATTTATTATCGGATTCGCCCGATTGACTTTGACCAACAATGTTATGAAGGAAAGAAGTCGGTATACATGCCTCAATATTTCAAACAGAACAATTCATTGATTGAATTAGGGATGAAATACATGACGCCAGAATCCGTTTGGCAGTATCAAATCGAAGAAAGATCTATGATTGCGAGCCGATTGAAGTCGGAAAGCCAACGCGTTTCCGATTTAATGACGGTTATGTCGAAAGATGATATTGCACCCGAAGAAAATATTGAGCAGCTTAAAGCAGAACTAGCGAAACATTATGATGATGCGCGGTTCTTGGCTTGTAAAACGATGGGTGAAATTGTTTGGAACAGCTTAGAGCTAGTTATGCGTCACTAATTATTGTTTCAAGGTAGCATAAGCCATCAGTCCAAGCCCTATCATGTAGGCTAAACCTCCAATAGGTGCAACAGCTCCCCACAACACACTTTGTGTGATACAAATCATGTAGAGGGAACCCGGAAAAATGATGGCTCCTGTAAAAATCATGTAACCAGCTGTCTTAAGGTATTTATTCGAAATTTGCATCTGCCAAATACCTAAGATCAACAAGATAATTCCCCCATACATTTGATAGCGCGCAGCCGTTTCAAAAGTCTCCAAACGGTTAATATCGCGTAAATAATCTTTCCATGCATGTGCGCCAAATGCGCCCAAGGCAATTGAAATTCCTGCAATAAGTGAACCCGTAAATAAAGAGAATTTTTTCATGGAAGGGGATAAAAAAAGGCCTTGTTCCCAAGGCCCTTTGATTAAGATGCTAAAGAAACTTTCAGGTCGTTCAGTTTCCGCTTGATCGAATCATCGATTTGTTGGTCGCCTACTTTCAAGATGAAACCACCAATCAGGCTTTCATCTATTTTTTCAATCAATTCTACTTCTTTGCCTGTGTAATCTTTCACGATTTTAGAAACTGTCGCTTTTTGATCAGCAGTCAATGTAGAAGCTGTTGTAACCGTCGCTTTTTGAATTCCTTTGTAATCTGTGTACATCGAGATAAATTCCTTTGCAACCGCAGGAAGTATTTTCTCGCGGTTCTTGTTTGTGATAATCACAAAGATACCGTACGTAGCAGGATTGAATGTATCCTTAAATAGCTTCGCTAGGATAGCTAATTTTGTATAATGCTTGATGATTGGGCTCTTAAGTGCTAAGACTAATTCATGACTTCCTTCGCAAGTCTCTGCGAAATCGATCATATCTTTAGCGACTGCTTCTACGGCATTTTTTTCAATGGCGAAGTCAAGCAGGGATTTAGCGTAACGATGAGCTACAATTAATTCTGACATGGTCTATTCGATTAAGATAATTTAACGTCAGCCATCCACTCAGTTACTAATTTTTCCTGAGCTGCTTTGTCTTTTAATTGGCTTTTTAACACTTTTTCCGCTAAGTCTAACGAAAGTGTTGCGGCTTCTTTACGAATGGCTGCGACAGCGCTTGCTTTTTCTTGTTCGAAAGCAACGCGTGCTTTTTCGATTTCTTGGCTAGCGGCCGTTTGAGCGTCTAATTTCGCTTGAGCGATCATCGCATCAGATGCTTCTTTCGCTTGCTTGATTAAGCCATCGCGTTCTGCTCGTGCAGATGCAATTAATTGCTCATTACCAGCTTTCAATTCGGCCATTTCAGCGCGTGTTGTTTCTGATAATTTGATCGCTTCGTCGATGGATTGCTCACGCTCAGCTAACGATTGAATAATGGGTTTCCAAGCAAATTTGGCTAAAAGGAAAAATAAGATTCCAAAGACAAGTAATTGCCAGAAGATAAGTCCAAAGTCTGGGGTAATTAACTCCATAATATATGAATATTTACAGTATTTCGTTTTTTAGAAAACGCAATTTGGCGCCTATTGCATTCCAAATTGCGTTTCAAATGTTTTGAATAAGGATTCTAAGGCTATCCCTTAGGCTTATTCGATTGGTATCTTATTTCAAAGTTACCAATAGACAAATTACAGCAGCGAATAACGCAACCGCCTCAACGAAGGCAGCAACGATCAACATCGCACCCTGAATTTTTCCAGAAGCTTCTGGTTGACGAGCGATAGCTTCCATGGCAGAACCACCGATACGACCGATACCCATTCCAGCTCCTAAAGCAGCTAAACCAGCACCAATACCTGCAAGACCAAGACCTACAGAAACTTCTAATAAAATCGATAAAATAGACATACGATTTGGGTTTATATAAATTAAAAAAAATACAAATTATTAATGATGATGCTCTTCTACCGCCGCTCCGATGTAGGTTGAAACCAACATGGTGAAGATAAACGCTTGAATAAACGCAACAATCAGCTCGATTACGTTCATGAAAAGCGAGAATGGAACTACTGCTAGACCCAATGCCGCATTTTCAAAAATGAAAATCAAGGAAACTAAACTCAATAAAATAATGTGACCCGCTGTGATGTTTGCGAACAAACGAACCATTAACGAGAAAGGCTTCATGAAAATACCCACAATCTCAACGGGTGTTAAAATCACCAACATCCATTTTGGTACACCTGGCATGGCGAAAATATGCGTCCAATACGTTGAACGACCATTAAAGTTCGTTACAAAGAATGCGATAATCGCTAATACTAAGGTTACTGCGATGTTACCAGTTAAGTTGGCACCACCAGGAACCAAGCCCAACATATTGTTGAACCAGATAAAGAAGAATACAGTTAATAAATACGGCATGAAACGACGATAATGTTTTTCGCCGATGTTGTTTTTAGCAATCTCATCACGCACAAAAATGATGATCGGTTCGAACATCGATTGGATTCCTTTGGGTGCACGGTGTGGATTCTCTTTGTAACGTTTTCCGATGCCGATGAAGATAACCAACAATAATATCGCTGAAACCATCAAGGAAGCTACATTTTTCGTGATTGAGAAATCGTAAACTTTCTCTCCGTTTTCTGCGTGGATTTTTCCGTGTTCTAAAACGAATCCATTGTATGGAATTTCTTCGTGGTGTTCGTTTTTGAAATTAGCTGATGAGAATATCTGAACGCCTTGAGACGCTGTATATACAATGCAAGGCAATGGCAATGTTGCATGGAAATGGCCAATCGTGAAGAAATGCCAATCATGCTCATCTGCAATATGGTGCAATATTAATTTACCTGGGTCAAATTTGGCTGATTCTGCTTCATGCGCTGCCGGAGCTGCCGCATGTGAAGTTGAATCAGCGTGTGCTTGTGTTGTGTCATGTGCAACAGCCTCTTCATTTGCAAGCACTGAAAAGCTTGAAAAACTGAATAATAATCCGAGGATTATATTTGAAAAATACATTTTCTTTAAAAAAGTCTTAATCGGCATCGTAATTCTTGCTTTTACTATTTTGTTTTCAAATGATTTGCTAATTCGTTGATTAGCGTTGTTTTAGGCAGAAAAAAAAGAAAAATAAATTCAGGCTTTTCTAAAAACGTCGCAAGTTACGAAGCAAGCCAATTATTTCAAAATTTGCGCTACATAAATAGAGTACAAAAAAGTTGACAACAAATAAGAATATTTCTGGGGTACCCGAATAGGCGAAGAATCCAATGAATGAAAGGCTTAATATGAAGCGTATGGTTAGGTTTATCATCTGAAATTGGATGAATTTTTCTTTTCCGTCTTTTAGGCCTATTTGCGCAATGCTATATGTTAAGTAAGATTGAAATGCTAAAAAGACAAAAATGAAGGAGACATTTGGGTGTAGTAAGTATGCTAAAGGACTTTGATGAATAGCATAGAGGATTACTGCGAAGCCTACATAAAATAGAATTAGGTGTTTCATGGGGCAAATATCAAGAGAATTTTGGAAAATCCTGATTTCCTGATTTACTTTGTGCCCTCATTCAGTCGCTGTGAAGCATTGAATTATAAAGAAGAAGGGAGAGACTAGGCTCATTGATCTTCTGGCAACCCGTCAAAATTTGACCCCGGTGCTAATTCCTACCCCAGGCGTTTGTCTGTTTAGGGAAATATAAAGCTTTGATGATGCAAGCAGAATTTAGACAATATCACTATCCCCATACGTTTGTATTAGAAAGCGGCGACTCGCTTCCTCAAATTGATCTGGCCTATCAAACCTGGGGCCAAATGAATTCGGCTGGCGATAATGTGATTTGGATTTGCCATGCTTTTACAGGGAGTCAGGACGTCGCCGATTGGTGGCAAGGACTCGTGGGGCCTGGTAAATTGTTCAATCCTGAGAACAATTTTATCGTCTGTGCCAATATTTTAGGTTCACATTATGGGTCAACAGGACCTTTATCGGTAAATCCAAAAACAGGGAAGCCCTATTTTTATGAATTTCCAGATATAACCATTCGTGATGTGGTGAACGCGTTCGAATTGCTTCGTCAAGATTTGGGTATTCATACGATTAAGACGTGTATTGGTGGTTCCATGGGAGGTCAGCAAGCAGTGGAATGGGGAATTATTAATCCTGACTTGATTCAGAATTTGATTTTGGTGGCGACGAATGCGGTGCATTCTCCATGGGGCGTGGCATTTAATGAGTCCCAACGAATGGCCATCGAGTTGGACAAAACTTGGGGAGAATCTCATCCAAAGGCGGGAATTGACGGGATGAAAGCAGCTCGAGCAACAGCCTTGATTTCATACCGTAACTACGAAACGTATCAAATTACACAGGCTCGACAAGACCATTCCTTGGAGAAAACCTTACGTGCGGTGTCTTACCAGCGCTACCAAGGAGAGAAGTTGGCCCAACGTTTTAATGCCTATTCCTATTATAAACTTTCCAACATGATGGATTCTCAAGATGTGGGTCGGAATCGTGGGGGAATTATTCCAGCCTTGAAGCAGATAAAATCGAACACCTTGGTCATCGGGATTAAATCGGATGCCTTATTTCCCATTGTGGAGCAGGAATTTTTGGCCAAACATATTCCGGGTGCATCTTTTCAGGTAATCGATTCCTTGTATGGGCATGATGGATTTTTAATTGAAAGTGGCTTAATGACGAAAGCCATTCGACTGTGGCAGAAATTACAGTTGCTGGAAGTGAATCCCATGGCCGAGTTCTTTCGTAGTTTAGAGCTTTTATAGCCCTAGGCTTCAGCCTAGGGATCCCCAGGTTAAAACCTGGGGTTAGAATATGATATTTTCTATGTTTGTTTTGGCGTTATTTTAGCCCTAGGCTTCAGCCTAGGGATCCCCAGGTTAAAACCTGGGGTTATATGTTTATCGTTTCTAGGTATTTTTCCTATCTTTAAATCATGGATTTCAAAAACAAAATTGTCTGGATCACAGGTGCTTCCTCTGGAATTGGTGAGGCCTTAGCCTATGAATTTGCCTCAAGAGGTGCTAATTTGGTCTTGTCTGCGCGCAGAG
>CANGCD010000064.1 GCA_947452215.1 Cytophagaceae bacterium
AGGCGACTTTTCGAAGTCCAAACCTGCTTTCCCCGTTTTTTGCATCGATACATTTTCGTGGAATTCGATGTAATGTCCGCCCGGTTCAAAAGCTAAGACGTCCACATCCCCATCGGCATCAACATCCGCAATCACAGGAATATCGGGTGCCGCAACATAAAGGTTTACCATACCTGAAAAACCCAGTGTATACAGAGGATCTTTAACGAGTTCAAATCGCGTTTGACCGGATACCGATTTATTTTGGTAAACTTTAATTCCAGCTCCGGTGGCACAGAACAAATCCTGCCGACCGTCTTGATTAAAATCCACTAACACAAACCAATTTTCGATGTGTGGAAATTTGTTCACATACAGGGGAGCGAACGTGAAATTCCCTAGCTGATCTTGTAAAAACGTAGAAATTTGTTGGCTTGTCCGATCATACGTTACCAAATCCAATACGCCATCCCCATTCAAATCCATGCTTTGATACTGCATGGCATTCATTCCTCCCGCCCATGCATTGGTTAACGAAAGCCCATTTTGCTTAACCGAAATACCTTGAAAGGCATCAAATCGCAAGGTTTGCCCTTGGATTTGTATACTTATCAAGCCCAATAAAAGGATTAAACAATTTTTCATTCGATATTTGTACCCGCAAGAAAATTAAGGCTCACTAAAATTAACATGAAGATTTTAAATTCAGCTCTTTTAGATTTTTTTCTATCCTCCACTGGAGTTTGTACGGATACACGTAAAATTCAAGCAGGAAATCTATTTTTCGCTTTAAAGGGTCCCAATTTCAATGCAAACGCATTAGCAAAAGAGGCCTTGGAAAAAGGTGCACTTGCGGCTGTCATTGATGATGCTGCATTTGAAGCAGGCGAAAAGACCTTGTTGGTCGAAGACGGATTAAAAGCCCTTCAAGATTTAGCACGTGATTACCGAAATACCTTGACAATCCCAATCATTGGATTAACGGGATCAAATGGAAAAACGACGACGAAGGAATTGTTGTTTTCGGTATTATCCCAACAGTTTCATTGCTTTGCGACAGCAGGCAATTTGAACAATCACATCGGAGTTCCTCTATCCATTTTGCAGATTAATCCGAATCATGAGGTTGCAGTGATTGAAATGGGAGCCAATAAGCAAGGAGACATCAAGGAGTTGGTTGAAATTACACAACCCACACACAGTTTAATAACAAATATAGGCAAGGCGCATTTAGAAGGTTTTGGTGGAGAAGCCGGAGTTCGCAAAGGAAAAGGCGAATTATTCGATTATGTGGCTCAACACGGTGGGATTGTGTTTTTACCCAAGGACAAGAATGTCGTGCATGAAATGAGTGCAGAACGTGGCATTGAACATTGTATAATTGCCAATGATGAAATGCCAACATCCCTATTGGAAGCGAAGCCTACCATCACTTTTCGTTGTGCAGATGGAAGCATCGTCAAATCGCACCTTCCGGGCATTTATAATTTTGAAAATATTCAAATGGCGATTGCCGTTGGCAAAAACTTTGGCCTAAGCGATGAAGCTTGTCGGACCGGCATCAGTTCCTATATGCCGACCAATCATCGATCTCAATTCATTAAAATTGGATCAAACCAAGTCCTCATGGATGCTTATAATGCCAATCCATCCTCAATGGAAGCGGCCATCAGCCATTTCGCTGAGACAGAAAATAATCCCAAAATTGTCATCCTAGGTGACATGTTTGAATTAGGGGATTTATCTGCCCAAGAACATGCGTCACTGGGCAAACTTATCGCAGGATTCCAGTTTTCAAAGGTTTTACTTGTGGGGGAACACATGCAACAAGCATTGGCAAATCTACCTCAGGCCTATTATTTTCCAGACAAATTCGGTTTGCACAATTGGTTACAAGATAATCCAATAACAAATAGCTTTTTGTTAGTAAAAGGTTCTCGTGGGATTCAGTTGGAAAGTGTTTTACCTTTCCTAGAATCCTAAGTAATCCCTTTCTTAAAACAAAATTTTGTAGCTCACTAATAAAGGCTTAAATTTGCACTTTCTTAAGAATTCGAAATAATAAACAATATACAATGGCATCACAATCAGGCACTTACGTACCTTTCAAAGTTAAAGACATTGCATTGGCCGACTGGGGTCGCAAGGAGATTCAATTAGCAGAAGCCGAAATGCCGGGTTTAATGGCCTTGCGTGCGGAATTTGGCGCAGCGCAACCCTTAAAAGGTGCTCGCATCGCTGGTTGTTTGCACATGACAATCCAAACAGCGGTTTTAATCGAAACATTGACAGCTTTGGGAGCAGACGTAACATGGTCATCATGTAATATTTTCTCCACACAAGATCACGCTGCAGCAGCGATTGCCGCGGCAGGTATTCCAGTTTATGCTTGGAAAGGCATGAACGAAGAAGAATTCAATTGGTGCATCGAGCAAACATTATTCTTTGGAGAAGATCGTCAACCCTTGAACATGATTTTGGATGATGGTGGCGATTTGACGAACATGGTGTTTGATGATTATCCTGAATTGATCGAAGGCATCAAAGGTCTATCAGAAGAAACAACGACAGGTGTTCACCGTCTATATGAGCGTATGAAAAACGGCACATTATTCTTGCCTGCAATCAACGTGAATGACTCGGTAACAAAGTCAAAATTTGACAATAAATACGGCTGTAAAGAGTCATTGGTCGATGCTATTCGTCGCGCAACTGACTTAATGCTTGCAGGTAAAGTAGCGGTTGTTGCAGGTTATGGTGACGTTGGGAAAGGTTCAGCAGATTCATTGCGTGGCGCGGGTTGCCGTGTTTTGGTTACTGAAATCGACCCTATCTGTGCACTTCAAGCTGCCATGGATGGATACGAAGTTGTTCCGATGGACGAAGCTGCAACACGTGCAAACATCTTTGTTACAGCAACTGGTAATGTGAAGATCATCCGTGATCGTCACTTCAAAGCGATGAAAGACAAAGCAATCGTTTGTAACATCGGTCACTTCGACAACGAAATCGATATGGAGTGGTTGAACAGCAACTATGGTTCTACCAAAGATCAAATCAAGCCACAAGTGGATATGTACACAATCGAAGGCAAAAACGTTATCGTTTTAGCGGAAGGTCGTTTAGTGAACTTAGGTTGTGCCATGGGTCACCCATCATTCGTGATGTCAAATTCATTCTGTAATCAAACCTTGGCTCAATTAGAGCTTTGGGCGAACTCAGCTAGCTACGAAAACAAAGTTTATATCCTTCCTAAGCACTTAGATGAGAAAGTTGCATTCTTGCACCTAGCACATATCGGAGCGAAGTTGGAGAAATTAGAAAAAGAACAAGCAGAATACATCGGCGTACCTGAAGCAGGTCCATTCAAGCCGGAGCATTACCGCTACTAGGATTTTTCTATAAGCATATCAAAAGCTGCACTCACAAGGTGCAGCTTTTTTTTATATCTTTAATTTCATTTCAAAAAACAATGCTTCATAAACTACTCATCATCCTCTTATTACCACTCGGTTTATTTGCTCAGAAGTTTAGCCATGCAGATAGTCTTCGTGGTACATTAAACCCTGCCAGAGCCTGTTTTGACGTCTTACATTATGACCTACACGTGGCCGTAAATCCAGCTGAAAAAAGCATTTCGGGCACAAACAGTATTCGTTTTGTTACCACACAAAAAACGTCAGAAATACAATTGGACCTGTTTGCAAACCTTATCATTGACGAAATCCGTTGGACAAACAAAAAGGTCAAATTTCGTCGGGATGGCAACGCCATTTTCATTCAAGCAGGTAAAGAGATTGCGGCCAAACAAATACAAACGGTTTGGGTCAAGTACCATGGCAAGCCCCGACCGGCCGTTAAACCCCCTTGGGATGGTGGATTCTCTTGGACAAAAGACCCGCAAGGAAACCCTTGGGTAACGGTCTCTTGTGAAGGTTTAGGCGCATCGGTTTGGTGGCCTTGTAAGGATCATCCCTCCGACGAACCCGCATCCATGGACATTCACATCGAAGGACCTAAAGGTCTCGTTTCTGTTTCCAATGGAAATCTAGTGGAGAAAATCAGTAAGTCGACGACCGACGAATATCACTGGAAGGTAAGTTACCCCATTAATCTGTACAATGTCAGCATTAATATGGCCGACTATGCGCATTGGTCTAAAACGATGAAGCAACTCAATGGCAAGGATTTAAATTTGGACTACTATGTGCTGAAAGAAAATGAAAGTATCGCCAAAAAACATTTCGAGCAAAGCGAAGAAATGTTGCGCATTTTCGAAAAGTATTTCGGACCTTACCCATTCCCTAAAGACGGCTATGCTTTAGTGGAAACCGATTACTGGGGCATGGAACATCAAAGTGCGGTAGCTTACGGCAACCATTACAAAAACAATAAATTTGGTTTTGATTTCATCATCGTACATGAGTCGGCCCATGAATGGTTTGGAAATTCGATATCCTGTTCAGACCATGCGGATTTATGGATTCATGAAGCCATGGGAACCTATGCGGAGGCCATTTATGTCGAGGAGAAATTTGGCAAAGCGAGAGCGCAGGAATACCTCAATGGACAGCGTCGCAACATTCGCTATGCATTTCCAATTGCAGGCCCTTATCAGGTCAATTACCAACATCCCGATTCCGATATGTATTTCAAAGGTACATGGATGTTTCATACGCTTCGAAATATCATCCAAAACGATGCGCTTTGGTTCAAAACGATGCGTGAATTCTGTTTAGCCTTCTACCACAAAAATACAAATACACAAGAGGTGGTTGATTATTGGAGCACGCACCTGAACAAACCCATCAAGGCATTGATGCAGAATTATTTGTATCAAGTCAAGAACCCTAATCTACAATATAGCGTCCAACAAACGGGGAATACCTGGACTTTACGTTATCGATGGAGCAATTTATCGGATGACATAAATTACCCGCTAACCTTGAAAACGGGAGAGAAATTTAAACCGAATTCAACTTGGCAAGAAATCAAATTAGATCATGCACCTGAACTGGATGAAGAAAGCTATTTATTTGATAAAGAATTGCTAAAATAAATCGCTGAAATCCCGTATTTTTGCACAAAATTAAGACAGAAAAGAAATGAAATTTGGCGTAATCGTATTCCCGGGTTCCAATTGTGATGATGACACCGTTGGCGTAATTCAAAGCTTAGGCCATGAGGCTATTAAATTGTGGCACAAGGATACCGATTTACAAGGTTGTGATTTCATTATCGTACCGGGTGGTTTCTCATACGGAGATTACTTGCGTTCAGGTGCCATTGCACGCTTTTCACCGATCATGGACCATGTGATTGAATTTGCAAAGAATGGAGGCTATTTGATGGGGATTTGCAATGGATTTCAGGTGTTGGTAGAGGCACATTTATTGCCTGGCGTTCTCTTGCGTAACAGCTCTCAGAAATTCATTTCGAAAAATATCTACTTAAAAGCAGCAACGAACAATGCGTTGTTGACCCAAGAATTAGATCTTAATAAGGCTTATAAAATACCTATCGCACACGCAGAAGGCCGTTACTTTGCTGACGAAGCTACAATAGCGTCTTTGCAAGCGAATGATCAGATATTATTCTACTATTGCGATGCAGATGGAAACATCAATGAAGCAGCAAATCCAAATGGTAGCTTATTGAACATCGCTGGAATTTGCAATGAAGGTCGTAATGTATTCGGTTTGATGCCTCACCCAGAGCGTGCAGCAGATCCGGATTTGAACAATACGGATGGATTAGAAATCATGAAGCAATTAATACTTCAACTAGCATAAAATCAAAAAGCGCGAATTTCGCGCTTTTTTTTATTCCTAATTTAGAGATGCGATACCTCGCGTCTGAAAACCCAAATTTGTAGAGACGCGATACCTCGCGTCTTATAAAATAAAAAAGACGCGAAGTATCGCGTCTCTACATTTCCCTAATGTCAAATAACCACCTACCTCAAATCATTCACCTCTACCCCCGGAAATGCTTTCTTATTAAACGTAAAGAACGCATCATCAGCACCGGCTTTTGGATTCAATTTAGTTACGGTAAACAACTGCTTCTTACCTGATTTATTTACAATCGTCCAAGACTTAACCGTAAAGTCAGCCGTATTGATTTTAAGGCTAATATGCTTCACCTGTGCTGCTTTGGCACCAGGAACCATCTCAACAGTCGCAATCCCTCCTGATTCACCAATCAGGGTGAATTTATAGCCCTTCTTATCGAACGTATAAATCTTTGCTGGATTTAAATCTCCATCCGCCGGATCAAAGGCCGAAATATTTACCTCATTGATTTCTTTGATATAAGTCGCCACTTCTTTCCCATTATTGAAGATTTCTTGACCGGCTGTCTTCAATCGAAATTTCGTTCCCTTCACGGTAATCGACCCATTCATGGAATTTCCGCCATCCGTTTGATAACTAAAATTCGCAGAAAACGAACCCATGCTTTTATACTTTTTCTGCATCCCATCAATTAAACTGATGGCTTTATTCGCTTGCCCCCAAACTGGTAAGGTCAACAACACAAATGCAATTAGCTTTTTCATTATTTTAAGTTTTTCAAAATTTCTTCTAATTCAACTTCGGATTTAACCAAAACCTCGCGCGCTTTCGAACCACCAAACGAACCCACAATACCCGCAGCCTCTAACTGGTCAATCAAACGTCCCGCACGATTATAACCTAACTTTAACTTACGCTGAATCAAGGACGTACTACCTTGCTGATGCATCACAACCAAACGAGCCGCTTCATCAAAAAACGAATCTCGATCGCCCAAATCTACATCGCCACGATCTTGTCCACCCATTTCATCCGCATCAGGCTCAGGCAACAAATAAGCCGATGAATATCCTTGTTGGTTCCCGATGAAATCACAAATCTCTTCTACTTCTGGCGTATCCACAAATGCGCATTGCAAACGAATCACCTCAGATCCCATCGATAAAAGCATATCGCCCATACCCACCAATTGATCCGCTCCGCCCGCATCCAAGATCGTACGTGAGTCAATTTTCGACATTACCTTGAACGATAAACGCGCAGGGAAGTTGGCCTTAATGGTACCCGTAATAACGTTCACTGACGGACGCTGCGTCGCAACAACCAAGTGAATACCAATGGCCCGGGCTAATTGAGCTAAACGCGCAATCGGGTGTTCTACTTCCTTGCCGGCCGTCAACATCAGATCGGCTAATTCGTCAATCACCAACACGATGTAAGGCATAAAATCGTGCTCATTCGGGTTTAATCGACGATTAATAAACTTCGTATTGTATTCCTTAATATTACGACATCCCGCTTCTTTCAACTTATCATAACGCATATCCATCTCCTTACAAAGTGAGTTCAAGGTCGCAACAACCTTCTTGGTATCCGTAATAATCGCCTCCGCAGAATCCGGCAGGCAGGCTAAGAAATGGCGCTCTAATTTATTAAACAATGACAACTCAACCTTCTTTGGATCCACCAATACAAACTTCAATGTCGATGGGTGTTTCTTGTAAATCAAGGAGGTTAATAACATATTTAATCCAACCGACTTACCTTGACCCGTCGCACCCGCCATCAATAAGTGTGGCATTTTCGCTAAATCGGCCACAAAAATTTCATTCGAAATCGTCTTACCTAAGGTTATAGGCAAATCGTAGGTCGACTTTTGGAATTTCTCTGAACCAATCACCGCACGAACGGGAACCATTTCTCGATTCTTATTCGCCACTTCAATACCAATAGTTCCTTTACCGGGCATTTGACCGATGATACGAACGCCCATGGCTGCCAAAGAAAGTGACAAATCATCTTCTAAGGACGTAATTTTACTTACCCGAACACCCGCTTTGGGAACGATCTCATACAAAGTAACCGTTGGCCCAATCGTTGCTTCAATCTTCTGAATTCCAATCCCGTAATTCAACAAAGTCTCCACAATCTTCTCCTTATTTTCCTTCAGCTCATCCATCGTCACTTGCGTAGTCTGATTCTTCTGATCATACTCCTTCAGCAAATCGAGCGTCGGGTAAACATATTTCGGCAAATCAGCCGTTGGATCATATAAGCCAAACTGGGCCACCAAATCATTGGCCTGCACAGCGGTTGTCACAGGCGTCTCTTCTACTTCCTCAGCAGCATCATCTTCATCCGCTACCTTAAACGTAAAGGGCGTTTCATCCACTTCCTCTAAAGCTGCATCAGCAATTTGCTCTTCCACAATCGGTAAGTCTGCCGGCAAGACATCTTCCTCGTCTTCCACTTTCACAGGGGGAACAAGTGGCCGGTAAGTCTCTAAATCCTCATTATCCACGTGGAATGACGAATCATCATCATCGTTAAACAATGCGTCCTCTTCTGATAATTCATCTACAGGTAAAGCACCACCGGAAGCTGCCGATTGAACCTTTGGCTTAGAAGGATTCCATTGATAGAACAAGATGAAAAATACTAAACCCGCAAAGCCCAAAGCAAAAACTGCTAAATAGCCAATCAATTGAATCAATTTCTCACTCACAAAATAACCCACACCGCCTCCAATGGAATGAGGTAGGTCTAATTGATAAACAAAAAAACCAGCCAACAAACTACCCCAGATGATGTAAAAAATAATCTGCCAGGTTAATCGATCTAGCGGGTAAATTTCACGCTTAAAAAGAAGCTTAATCGCGGATAAAAAGAAAAGGGGAATTAATAACAGCGATGACCAGCCAAACGTACGGAACAAAAAGAAATGCGCAATTTTAGCACCTAATAATCCTGCCCAGTTTTTAACCGGTATGTCAGAACCCGAAATAACGTCTATGGCCCCTTCCGAAACCTCACTCTGATCAGCAACGCCTACAAAAAAACTCGAGACAAAAGCGAAGAGCAAAAGACCTCCAATGAGAAACAAAAAGCTCCCAAAAATCAAACGTACGCGGTATGCAATTTCACCAGGCGTCTTAGGTTTCCTGGTTTCAGAATCAAAATTAATTTGAAGGGTACTTGTGGGATTTACGATCTTCTTCGCCATCGACTATACAAACATTAATAACATATAAATTTCGACTTTTTGATTCGATTTACAAAATCAATTTTAAAGTCCTGCTTCAACGATTCCTTGATTGATTTTTTTAATTAATCCAGGACCCTCGTAAATAAAACCTGTATAAATTTGAACCAAACTGGCTCCAGCACGCAATTTCTCTAAAGCATCTGCTGCCGAGTGGATTCCGCCCACGCCAATCATCGGAATTTGCCCGTTTGATTTTTTGTGTATATAGGCAATTACCTCCGTCGAACGGGCTCGCACCGGCTTACCACTTAATCCACCTTGCTGGGATGTTAAAGCCTCTTCAGAAACCAATCCTTCCCTTGACAAGGTTGTATTTGTAGCAATTAAGCCATCAATCTTAGTAGACAATACAATTTCTATTACATCATCCAATTGTTCATTCGTTAAATCCGGTGCAATTTTAAGCAAAATAGGCTTTTGCTTCGGTTTGGCTGCATTTAGAATTTGAAGTCGAATCAATAAGTTTTCCAAGGGCTCCTTTTCTTGCAATGCGCGTAAATTAGGGGTATTGGGCGAACTCACATTGACAACAAAATAGTCGACAACATCGTACAACGCCTCAAAGCCTTTGCAATAATCTTCCTCTGCCTCTTCATTGGGTGTCAGCTTATTTTTTCCCAAATTCCCCCCCACAATCACATGAGATTGGCGTGCCTGTAAGCGTTTTTTCACCGCACTTAGCCCTTCGTTATTAAATCCCATCCGATTAATGATCCCTCCATCTTCAGGCAAACGAAACAAACGCGGCTTATCATTCCCAGCTTGCGCCTTTGGAGTAACCGTACCTACCTCAATAAATCCAAAACCCAAATGTGCAAATTCATCTACCAATAAAGCATTTTTATCAAAACCTGCTGCCAAACCTACCGGATTCGGGAATTTGATTCCAAAAACAGTTCTCGCTAAACTTGGATGCTCATAGCCATATACCCAACGAAACAATGCCGGAACTCCCGGAATTTTCATCGAAAACTTGATCATATCCGCAAGCATATAATGAGCACGCTCAGGATCAAAAAGAAAAAAGAAAGGTTTAATCAGGTATTGATAAAACATAAAGAAGGTCAAAAAAGATAAAGAACAAAAATACAAAATACCCCTCGATTATGGGAATAAAACAAGGATTATCTGCAGATTCCTAGGACAATTCAAAATAAACTTGTCTGTCGAGATGCCAATTCAAAAAAAAGGCTAATTTTAAATTACCTTCAAGGTAATCAAGCATTTCATAAATTTATCAAGCCTATGTTAAGTCGTGTAGCTAACTCCATTTATTGGATGAATCGGTACATTGAACGCGCAGACAACTATGCGCGTTTCATTTCTGTGAATTTCAACCTTGCGTTGGATTTACCTCCCAATGTTCCTGAACAATGGGAACCCTTGATTGTCGCGACGGCCGACCATTACAATTTCTTCGAACATTATCCGGCAGCAAACCGAGAGAATGTCCTTTATTTTATGACATTCGACGAAAGTAATCCGAATTCGATTCTATCCTGTTTATACAGTGCGCGCGAAAATGCACGTACGATTCGCGAAAGTATTTCACGCGAAATGTGGGAATATGTCAACCAAATATACTGGAAGGTTAAAGACCGGGTTGAAGGCAGCAAAGATTGGGAAATTTCACGTTATCAAGGCTTTTTGGAGGAAATCAAATCCGGAAGTCAATTGTTTTACGGCATTGTGGACTCCACGATTACTCGAGGTGAAGGTTGGCATTTTGGCCAACTGGGAAAATTGCTTGAACGCGCTGATAAAACCACCCGTTTTTTGGATGTAAAATATTTTACACTCCTACCCGATATTGATGCCATTGGCTCTCCATTGGACCTATTACTTTGGTCGGCCGTTTTAAAATCCAATTCCGCCTACAACATGTTTCGCCAGCAGTACAAGGTCATCAATCCTAAAAACATAGTGGAATTCCTGATTTTGGACAAAAGCTTTCCTCGCTCAGTCGTGCATTGTTTGCAAGAAGCTGAGGTTTCCTTATACGCCATCTCGGGCACCTCGTCAGACCACGGATATTCCAATCCCGCAGAGAAAAAGGTATCTAAATTACTTTCCGAAGTAGAATTCACGGAAATTGACGACATTTTAGATACAGGCTTGCATCAATTTTTGGATAATTTCCAATCCAAAAACAACGAAATCGGCCAAACCATTTTTAATACCTATTTTGATTTGAAGCCCGTAAGTTAATCCGGCTTCTCAATTTTAATTTGTAATATTGCGCTCCCATTTGCCACCTCATCATTTATGACATACTGTTTAGGAATTACCGTTAAAGAAGGTCTTATCGCCATTGCGGATACTCGGATAACTGCAGGGAATGAAATGTATTCCAACAAGAAAATTTCGATTCACGAAATAAACAATCACAGTTTATTCATCATGACCGCAGGATTACGCTCGGTACGTGATAAAGCCGTAACCTATTTTAATCAAAAAATAGACGAGGAGGAATCAAGTTACGAATACATGTTTCAGGCAGCAACGGCTTTTGGGCAAATGCTTAAAAAAGTAGCTCAAGAAGATCGCGAAGCACTTGAAAAGGAAGGTTACCAATTTAATCTCCATGCGATTGTAGGCGGTCAAATGCCCAAAGACAGCGAACATAAGTTATTTCTCATTTTCCCAGAAGGCAACTGGATAGAAATTAACGATGGATTAAAATATCAAATTATTGGTAACTCGAATTACGGCAAACCGCTTTTGAATCGTAACCTAAGTTTTGATACCCCGTTAAAGGACGCGCTTAAAATGGGCTTCTTGTCGTTTGATGCTACTCAAGTCAGCACGAATGATGTGGATTATCCCATTGATGTGGTGGTTTATGAAAAAGGAAGTTTCAAAGCCAAGGAAATCCGTCTGTACAAAGAGGATATGCAGAAAATATCGGATGACTGGAATTTAGCCTTGCGTAACTCATTGGAGACCATAGAAGAATATTGGATGAAAAGCTTATTGACTTTACCTTCCAATGATCGCTAAAATCCACCACAGTCTTCATTATCAATACAGCGAACCGGTCACATTGGACCCGCATATCTTGTATTTACATCCGCGCAAAAGCTCCTTGCTCAGCGTGCAATCCTTTGTACTAAATATCGATCCGCTTCCGGTTCAAATCTCTAAAAATCTGGACCCCGAGGGAAACATTCAAAATATCCTGTTCTTCAAAGAACCTACTCAGTACCTCGACATACGCATGCAGGCACAAGTGGAGACCACGGAATTTAATCCATTCGACTTTGTTTATTTTCCTTTTGAAAGCAAACGATTGCCCATGCGCTACTCCGATGCTTATTTGAAAACCTTAAGTCCTTACTTGGGATTGGAAGGCATTGGAGCGATTGTGGAACAAACCGCGCGCCAACTCGCTTCGCAGGTCAAATACGAGACCTCCGCATTTTTAATGCAAATCAATGAATTCATTTTCAAGAACTTTGCCTATGAAATTCGAGAAGAAGGAGCTCCCAATACCCCCGAAACAACTTTACTCAGTCGCAAAGGATCCTGTCGGGATTATGCTGTACTTTTCTCAGCCCTTTGTAGAGCCATGGGTTTGGCCACGCGTTTTGTATCGGGGTATTATACCGGCGCTGCGCCTGTAGACGTCCCTAACCAAACACATCATTTACATGCCTGGGTAGAAGTATTTTTACCCGGTGGAGGCTGGCGCGGATATGATCCTACCCAACACGAAGTGGTTTCCGGAAACCACATTCCACTCGCGGCATCCTGCCTTCCGGAAGAAATTACACCGGTGTATGGCACCTACCGAGGTATGGCCATATCTACTTTGACTACAGAAGTATTTATTGAACGAATTTAGCCGACCAACAATTGGGCTAATAAATAATCGGCAATTAAAATGGCGATACAGGAATTCGTAACTGCAGC
Organism: Cytophagaceae bacterium; assembly: GCA_947452215.1. GTDB lineage: Bacteria > Bacteroidota > Bacteroidia > Cytophagales > Spirosomataceae > Aquirufa. The sequence goes on from CANGCD010000064.1 coordinate 12,952, forward strand.
CGTACTGGCTTTTCCTACTTCATAGGCTCCACCTTTCGTATAAAAGCCCTGAAATGCCGCAATTGAGGCAACCAAGAATCCAAAAACAACCGATTTAATAATCGCAAAAATTACATAACTAGGTTTGAACGCAAACTGCAGACCGTAAATATATTCTTGTTGGGTTACTG
>CANGCD010000065.1 GCA_947452215.1 Cytophagaceae bacterium
TCTTCAAGAAGAAATTCGTGAGGAATTTGTAACAAGACACCAGCACCATCACCTGAATTAGGATCACAACCACATGCTCCACGGTGATCCATACGAATTAGCATCGTAATGGAATCTTGAACAATGCGATGTGATTTTATACCCTTTAAACTGGCTACAAAACCAATACCACAAGCATCATGTTCAAATTCTTTTCTATAAAGACCCTCACCGGTAATATTATGCATAATAATATATGATTATTCTAACAAAAAATTAATTATTGTACTTCGAGATTAATCTTAATCTAAATAAATATTCAATAGAATACCTACATATTTCAAATTTAACTAAAAATATATTTGGCTAAAATCAATTATTACAAAATAATCTATCGAAACAACAAATATCACTTTAAGGATATAGTTATTCTGCAAATAATCCTATTTCACATTAATAATCATCTCCGTAATCACTACCGTCAATACCATATTCATCAGTATTGGCATCGGATTCATCTTCAAAATCATTCTCAAGATCATTCAAATAGATTGCATCAACACCCTCTTGAACCGTGTTCATTATGGTTAAATTCTCAATCTTAGCCTGATCTAGACGATCAACCACATCATCTAATTTACAAACAATAACAAAAAGGCCTAATTCATTCGTACAAATTTTAGTCGCTTTACGTATAGCTGAAACTCCGAAGCCATCCAATTGTTGGATTTTAGCAATATTTAAAATCATATTGGTGTATTCCTTTTTGAATAAAAGACGTACGGCTAATTCTAAATCTTCAGCATTTGTTTGAACCAAATCCTCGCCTAGCCATTCAATTAAGGCATAACTTTCATTTTGTTCGAGTTGGTAATTTTTTACTGACATGTTAAATAAAAGATGAAATTTGATTATAGATGTTTTCTACGTAATTAGGTGCTAATGCTTCTTTAACGAATTTTTTTCCTGTTATTTCTTCATAAAGTAAAATATAGCGCTCAGATATTTGAGAAACGAAATCTTCACTAATGACTGGCATACTTTGTCCTTCCTTACCCTGAAAATTATTTGCGATCAACCATTCGCGTACAAACTCTTTTGACAATTGTTTCTGCGGCAATCCGCTATCGAATAAGGTTTGATAAGGCTCATTGTAAAAATATCGAGATGAATCTGGTGTGTGAATTTCATCCATCAACATGATTTTACCCTCATAAAATCCAAATTCATATTTTGTATCTACCAAAATTAGATTCTTTTCATTTGCCATTTGTTGGCCTCTTTCAAATAAGGCAAATGTCTTCTCAATCAACTCATTCATAACAGTAGGCGAGACAATATTTTGCTCTAATATTGCTTTTACTGAAATGTCCTCATCATGCCCTTCACTTGCTTTGGTTGTAGGTGTAATGATTGGATTAGGCAATTGTTGGTTTTCTACTAAACCATCAGGAAGTTCAACTCCACATACAACACGTTTACCTGATTTGTATTCACGCCAAAGATGCCCAACAAGATAACCACGTACTACCATCTCAATGGGTATAGGAGTACAAGCTAGTCCGAATGCCGCATTCGGAGCTGGCGAACTTAACAACCAATTAGGGACAATATCCGTTGTTGCTTTAAGGAAATGTGCTGCAATTTGGTTCAAAACTTGTCCCTTAAATGGGATTTCGCGCGGTAAAACAACGTCAAATGCCGATATACGATTCGAAGTAATCATTAATAAATGTTTCCCAAACGAATAAACATCGCGCACCTTACCTTTGTAAAATGATTGTTGGCCCGGAAATTCCAATGGTGAATTTGACATAAAAATCTGGTTAAAATAACGTTTTTTCTTTTCGCTTCATTAAATCAAGTATATTCATAGCTTCATTTAAACGAATATTTTTTGTTAAACTGCTTTGTTTACTTTGCGCTAGTTCTCGTTTGAATTTAGGTGTCTTGGCAAGTAATATTTCATAAATTTTAATTAAAGAATCTGAACCTAAATTAACCTGTAGGCTCCGTTGACTTAAATTAACTGCATTCGAATAATTGTGTTTTTGGAACAAAGCCAAAGACTTTATGGCATAATCTCCTGTGTTTCTTGGTAAATATGAAGTATCTAATGGATTTAAGCCCAATTTTAACGATAGATATCGATCCATTCTAACTAAATCATTATTGGTAAATACCCCTTTTCGCTCCATGCTTCGAACCAAGCCAAACGCTTGATTACTTTTTTGCGTTAGAATTAATGAATTAACAAGTTGAACATCTTTATTATACTCAAAATTACTTTCAGCAAAATATAACTGAAAGATTAAAACGAAAATATAAAAGTATGTTGCAAACACAGTTAAATTTTAATTATTCGATATTTTATACCTTGGTCGATTGCCAATAAACATAAAATCAAAATTAATAAATAATGTAGCAAATACGGCGAAATTAAATCATTTTCCTCGTCTAAAAATTTAAATAGATTGAAATTATCTTGATTAGATTGACTAGAAACCCATTGTTTAACTTGTAACTCGAACAATTCAATCCGCTGATTTGAATTTATAGAAGGAAGCGTTGTTTCTTTCTCTTTCTTCAGTGGAGAAGTCACATTTCGATCTATTTCTAATAAGTGATTAAATGTTTTTAAACTCGTTAATGGAATATATACATAGAACAAATGTGTTCTCGGATTAAATAATAGCAATTGTAACTGACGAACATTTTTATTCGGAATACGCGTTACAATATTTACACGATCATCTTCCGATAATTTATACATGCTCGGATTGGATGTTTTTATCACAAATAGAACATCCGATTTATTCGAATCTCCTTTGTCATTGTATTTTTGGTATTCTTTAGATAACAAAATGAAAAATATGAGCAAGAATGAACGAATCAACATTTTCACTAATAACAAACCCGAAATACTAAAATCTCTCCCAGCAATTCTACGATAACGGTAGTATTGAAGAATATTTAATACAAGGAATACAAGTATTATGAGGTATGTATTGTTCGGAAAAATCATGCACTAAGCCAAGTAACTATCAAAAGTAAATTACTATTTTTACATTTCTATTACAATTTGATGGATATATACAAAAGTTCTCGTTTAGATAATCTCAAATATGAGATTAGAGGTCCTGTTTATGAAAAGGCAATAGCCTTACAGAATCAGGGTTACAAAATTACCTCATTAAATATAGGTAACCCGGCTGCATTTGGATTTGAAACGCCCGATGAAATTGTTCATGATATAATTGTGAATATTCGTCAAGCACAAGGGTATGTCGACTCTCGCGGATTATTTGCAGCACGTAAAGCTGTTATGCAATATTATCAAAACCAAGGAGTCAAAAACATTTTGATTGAGGATATATACATTGGGAATGGAGTAAGTGAGTTAATCTCTTTGGTCATGACAGCTTTATTGAACGCTGACGACGAGGTACTTATCCCCTCTCCCGACTATCCTTTATGGACAACCGTTGTAGGATTAGCTGGCGGAAAAGCGGTGCATTATGCTTGTGATGAGGAAGCCGATTGGAATCCAAGCATAACCGATATTGAATCTAAGATAACATCCAAAACGAAAGCTTTGGTTATAATTAATCCAAATAACCCCACAGGAGCTGTTTATACAAAAGAAACGATTGATAATATCATTAGACTAGCAGAAAAACATAAGTTATTACTTTTTGCGGATGAGATATATGATAAAATTCTTTTTGATGGCATTCAGCATCATTCAGCGGCAGGTTTAAGTGATGAAATTTTGATTTGCACCATGGGTGGATTGTCTAAAAATTATAGAGCTGCAGGATTTCGTGGTGGTTGGATGATTCTTACAGGTGCTAAGCACAAAGCCAAAAGCTATATCGAAGGATTGAACTTTTTATTCAGCACTCGCCTTTGCGCCAATGTTATTACCCAAGTAGGTATTCAAACAGCGCTAGGCGGATATCAATCCATCAATGATTTAGTACTACCAAGCGGTCGGCTAGCCCGACAAATGAATTTAGCTTACGAAAAACTTAATGCTATACCAGGCGTTACCTGCGTAAAACCGAAAGGAGCATTATATTTATTCCCTAAATTTGATTTGAACCAGTTTGATTTTGTCGATGACAATCATTTTGTCATGTCCTTGTTGGAGGAGCAAAAAATACTTGTTGTAGGTGGTCAAGGATTTAATTATACAGAAAAAGATCATTTTCGGATAGTTTTCTTACCGCATGTTGAGCAACTAAATGTAGCTCTAGATAAGATTGCAATACATTTCGATAATCACAGAATATGATATTCCAACAATTTTCACGTAGGCAAAAGTTATTCATATTCCTATTTGGAATATTTTTAACCAATGCCATTATCGCAGAAATTATTGGGGTAAAAATCGTGAGTATAGAAAGGAGTTTAGGGTACTCGCCCTTGCATTTTCCCACCGCATGGGGTACTTTTTGGGATTTAAATCAAACTGCCGGCGCATTAAATTGGCCAATTGTTTTTATTGTTTCCGATATTATAAACGATTATTACGGAAAAAAAGGAGTACGATTTATCTCATTCACAACTGCCGGATTTATCGCTTATTCCTTTATAATCATTTACTTAGCAACACTTCTTGTACCAGCAGATTTTTGGGTGGATACAAACAGAGGATCAAGTAACTTTAATATCAACGAAGCTTTTAGTCGAATATTCCGTCAAGGTCTTGGTATTATATCGGGCTCGCTACTAGCTTTTTTAGTAAGTCAAATTGTCGATGCTTTAATCTTCGAAAAAATTAAAGCAAAAACAGGGTCAAAAATGATTTGGTTGCGAGCAACTGGGTCTACGCTTATTTCCCAGTTAATAGATAGTTTTCTTGTAATTGGAGTCGCTTTTTATCTATTTGGTAATTGGACAATCGCTGAGTGGTTTAATGTGTCATTAAATAACTACCTATACAAATTTATTATTGCCATAGCATTTACACCGCTACTCTACCTAGCACATCATTACATAGAACGCTACCTGCGCCATGATGCCTAATTGCGCCTAAGATTATCTAAAAAAATGGCTGTTGATATTCCGACATTGAGAGATTCAGCAGAACCGTATCGAGGAATGGTAACCTTCTTATGTATATATTGTATATTTTCCGGTCGGATGCCATTGGATTCATTTCCAAAAAGTAAAAAGGATGCTTTAGGAAATTCAACATGGTGAATATCGTCACCATCTAATAAAGCACCAATAACCAAAATTTGGGAATTAGCATTAAAGATTAAATCAAGATTTTGATATTCAAACTTAATTCGAGCGTAGGATCCCATCGAAGCAGCAATAACTTTTGGATTAAAAAAATCTGTACAATCGGGTGACATGATAATTTGCTCAATACCATACCAATCACAAATTCGAATAATCGTACCTAAATTACCCGGGTCACGAATGCCGTCTAACACCACAGTCGTTTGATTTTCATAATTCAGTTTATAAACAAAGTTATCCATAGAGACAACGGCGAATCCAAAGGAATTCGTAACTAGCGTTGATAATTTATGAAGTAGTGCCTCATCTTCAATAAATAGCGTTGTTAGTTTAAATAAATCCTCATATTTGGAAGCATAATATTCTGATGTAACCACATACTCGACTGGAACATTGGAAGCAATGATTTCGAGCACCGCTTTTTCACCTTCTACCAAAAATAATTGATTCTCATTTCTACCTTTTTTAGAATGTAGGGAATTAATTAACTTTATTTGTTTATTCGTTAGCATTAAGAAATTGTGAAAAAGGTATACGCTGTTTTGTTTATAAGTTTCTGGATTGGTTGTAACTCTTGTAAGCAGTTTACTTCGTATGAATTACCTTCCAATACCATTCATAAAGTTTCCATTAAAGGAAATAAAATTCTTTCTTTAGAAGATATTAAGGCAAATATAAATGGATTAAAAGAAAGTAATAAGTCTTTTTTATTTATTCGACTAAATTCTTTTCTAGCTAAAAAAAGAATTTCAAAAGACTCAATCGGCCAAAAACAATCAACTCTTCAATTTTTCAAACGGGTTCCAATACGTTTGGACACAAATGAAATCCAGAATAACCTATCAAGTCTTCGAACATACTATCGGAAACAAGGATTCTTGGATGCAAAAATTTCTTACCAAATTCTTAATTCAGAAAATAAAAGACAAGTAGAGTTTCAAATAACAGAAGGAAATCAAAGCATTTTTTCAACAAAAGATTCGTTGATAATAGATAATCCACAATTAGCCATTTCGTCAAATTACTTTTTGAAAAATCTGAGCATCATTAAAAAAGGCTCACCACTCTCTATTGAGTTAATTAACCAACAAAAAACACTTATCAGTAATTATTTCAGAAATCAAGGTTACTTTTATTTTACACCGGATGTTGTTGGCATTCATATTAATGATCTAAGCGATACCACATTCAATCAAATCAACCTTATCTACAAAATTCCATCATTAACCTACCTAACTAATGAGTCAAGAAGGTATGACCGTATATTTCGATTTGGCCAATTAAAATTGGACGAAACTACACTGAATCAAAGCGATGATTCAAACACGTGGGTTAAGAAATCAATCAATTCGAATCAAATTAAACGTATTATCAACTTTAAGGAAGGAGATGTCTATTCACTAGATAAGGTTAATCAATCCTTATTGAATATATATGCAACAGATCAATTTAAAACGGTTAACCTAACCTTCGATACGACTGCCACCAAAGTTTTTCCTAAGATAGAATTAGTCAAAAATAATAAGTATACATTCTCTTCTGAATTAGGAGGTAGTGTGTTTCGTGGTATACCCGGCCCATTTTTAACTAATTCGTTTAAAATACGACAAGTCTTTTCTTATTTAGATTATTTAGATTTTACTGGCCGAATTGGTTTTGAGGCACAAACTGGATTTATTAATACAGAAACTACACGAAAAAATTTAGAACTTAATCTAAGTTCTACGTTGAATTTACCTTCACTTTTTATACCTAGGAGTTTAGATGCGTGGAAACGATCCTTAACCGCTTCCCAGACACAAATAGGCTTGGGTTACGATTACATTGATCGACCCGAATATAACCGAACAAATTTTAAATTATTCCAACGATATAATTGGCGAAAATCGAGTACTCAATACTTTCAATTATCCTTGGTAGATTTAAACTTATTAAATACCTATTATCCTTCAAGCCCTACATCTGCCGCATTTATCGCTTATTTAGAAGAATTGCGGTTAAAAGGCAATAACCTTTATCGCAGTTTTAATCCAAGCTTTGTTTCAAGTATAAATTTCCAATACAACTATCGGTCTTTTTTGCCGTCTAATACACTCAAAACGGGTGAATCTTTTTTAATTAATCTAGAATCGGGCGGAACTAGTCTAAATCTATTAGGTAGCAAAAAAATATCCTTTATTGAGACTATATTTGGGAGTACTCAAGACATTCAATTTTATCGATATTTACGCATGAACGTGGATTATCGTAAATACATCTTAGTAGGTAAAAGATTAAAAAGCCAATTAGCCTTTAAATTTAATACGGGTTTAGCTTATGCCTATGGCGCAGAAAATAACTATCAGTTACCTTATGAAAAGAACTTCTTTATAGGTGGTCCAAGTAGCTTACGAGCATGGAAACCAAGAAGGTTAGGTCCGGGTGGTTATAATACGACAAATAATCTTATTGAACAGCCTGGTAGTATGATCATCGAATCTTCCATTGAGTATAGGTTCCCAATTATTCAATTTTTAGGTAAAATAAATGGTGCAATATTTGTCGATGCTGGGAATATTTGGAATATCGATCATGGGCAATCGAACACCGTTGGTAATTTTAATACCAAAACCTTCTTAGATGAAATTGCTGTTGGAACAGGTTTTGGAATTCGATGGGATTTTGATTTCTTCTTACTTCGTTTAGATTTGGCTTCAAAAGTCATAAACCCAGCCAATGCCACCAATGAAAAATGGGTCCTCACCAAAACTACTTGGAGTAATGGAGAGAACCCAATTGAATTTAATATCGGAATTGGTTATCCGTTTTAATTAAGCTTTTTTACGTGCAATGGCTTTAATAGCTTTATCTACAATAGATTGAGCATTCAAACCATATTTCTCCATCAAATCAGCAGGCTTTCCTGATTCACCAAATGAATCATTAACACCCACAAATTCTTGAGGAGTTGGAAGATTTAAAGCCAAATATTGAGCAATTGAATCACCCAGTCCACCATTGATTTGGTGCTCTTCCGCAGAAACAACACAACCTGTTTTTGCAACTGAAGCATGAATTGCAGCAGTATCTAAAGGTTTGATGGTATGAATATTAATAACCTCAGCATGAATACCTTTTTCCAATAAGATTTCAGCTGCAATAATTGCTTCCCATACCAAATGTCCAGTAGCAAAAATACTTACATCGCTACCATCAATTAAATGTAAAGCCTTACCAATTTCAAAGATTTGATTATCGGGCGTAAATACAGGTACAACGGGTCTACCGAAACGCAAATAAACAGGACCTTCATATGCAGCAACTGCAATTGTAGCTGCTTTTGTTTGATTATAATCACATGGGTTGATAACGACCATTCCAGGTAGCATTTTCATCAATCCAATATCTTCTAATATTTGATGTGTGGCCCCATCCTCTCCTAACGTTAAACCTGCATGAGAACATGCAATTTTAACATTCTTCCCAGAATAAGCTACGGATTGACGAATTTGATCATATACACGACCAGTACCAAAATTGGCGAACGTAGTTGCAAATGGAACATAACCACCAATCGATAAACCTGCCGCCAAGCCAATCATATTAGCTTCAGCAATTCCAGTTTGGAAAAAACGTTCCGGAGCGTTTTTAATAAATGCTTCTAATTTTAATGAACCAATTAAATCAGCACATAAAGCAACAACTTTGGGGTTGTTAAGACTTAAATACTCCATTCCAGCTCCAAAGCCCGAACGCGTATCTTTTTTTGTTTCGTAGGTAAATAATGCCATTTCTATGTATTAATAATCTCCCAATGTTTCTTCTAATTGACCTAATGCTGTCGCTAATTGATCATCATTTGGTGCGACTCCGTGCCATTTATGACTATGCATCATAAAATCTACTCCAGCACCCATTTCAGTCTTCATAATAACCATAACAGGCTTATTATTTACCAATAGACCTTTTGCCTTTTGAATGATAGCAGTTAATGCTGCCATGTCATTTCCGTCAACACGTAATACCTGCCACCCAAACACCTTATATTTAGCTTCTAAATCGAGGTTATTCATTACCTTTTCGGTAGGCCCGTCAATTTGTTGTCCATTTTCATCAATAAATGCAATTAAATTATTGACATTGTGGTGAGGGGCATACATGGCTGCCTCCCAAACTTGACCTTCGTTCTGCTCTCCATCACCCATTAGGCAATAAACGATAGAAGCATCACCATTTAATTTTTTTGCTTGAGCAACACCAATAGCAACACTGAGTCCTTGACCCAATGATCCTGATGCTATACGTATACCCTCTAAGTGTTCATGCGGTGTTGGGTGTCCCTGTAAACGCGTGTTTAACTTACGAAAACTAGCTAATTCTGCCACAGAAAAATATCCGCGACGTGCTAAAACACTATAAAGAAGTGGTGAAATATGACCATTGGAAAGGAAAAATACATCTTCATGCAAACCATCCATATGAAATTCAACCTTACCTGAGGCGTCTGTTTTTAAGTTCATTGAGTTGAAGTACAACTCAACTAATAAATCCGTACAGCCTAATGAACCTCCCGGGTGACCCGATTGGCATCCATGTACCTGACGTAAAATGTCCCGGCGTACCTGGGAAGCGACTTTTTGTAATTCTATTGTTTGCATAATAAATCGATCAGTGGATTTGTTCCGTATGATTTTTGGTATCCACCTTCGTGATAATGTCTGTTATAATTCCATTTTCGTCTAAAACAAATGTAGTTCGTGCAATTCCCATATATGTTTTACCATACATAGACTTTTCCACCCATACGCCGAATGCCTCAACAATTTCATGTGATTCATCGGCAATTAATGGAAACTTTAATTGGTACTTCGCAATAAACTTGTCATGCGATTTTGACGAATCTGTACTCACTCCAACTACTTGAAATCCCTTGGAAGCCAGATAATCTAAATTCTCATTCAAATTACAAGCTTGAGCCGTACAACCCGGTGTATCATCCTTGGGATAAAAATACAATACAGTTTTTTTACCTAATAAATTGAATGTGTTTCCAGTAGAATCTACAAAATTTGAAATAGGTGAACGTTGACCAATTGATAATTCCATATTATTTAATAGCTAAATCGAATAATTTATTGCCTTGAAGGTAGCCACTTAATACATCGCCGATGGCTACGGGTCCTACACCTGCAGGTGTTCCTGTAAAAATATAATCCCCAGTCTTAAGTGCAAAATATTGAGAAATATCTTCAATCAATTCAGCAATATTCCAAATCATTAAATCAGAATCTCCTTGTTGAACAGAAACTCCATTTTTCTGAAGCTCAAATTTAATCTTTGAATTGAGATCAGATTCCTGAATGGGCCGCATGGTTGAGACAAACGCAGATCCATTAAATGCTTTCGCTTTCTCCCATGGAAGACCTTTTTCCTTCAAACGACTTTGAACATCGCGCGCAGTAAAATCAATCCCCAAGCCAATTGCGTCTATATACTTATGAGCAAATTTGGATTCAATATTTTTTCCAACTTTTCCTATTCTAAAAACGAGTTCTAATTCATAGTGTACATCGATAGAAAAAGAAGGATAGTAAAAAGCTTGAGAAGCATCTAATAAGGAAGTATCCGGTTTGATAAAAATTACAGGATCAGTAGGTCTATCATTTGATAGCTCCTTAATATGATCCACGTAATTTCTACCAACACAAATGATTTTCATCCGGAACTATTTTAAAACTTCTGATACCAAACGAGCAGCATCTTTTAATAACACAGCAGAGAACACTTTCAATCCTGAATTATTAATAATGGCAGCTCCCTCTTCCGCATTTGTTCCTTGTAAACGAACAATAATAGGTATATTGATTTCACCAATATTTTTGTAGGCTTCTACAACTCCATTAGCAACACGGTCGCAACGTACAATTCCACCAAAAATGTTAATTAAAATGGCCTTAACGTTTGGATCTTGTAAAATAATACGGAATCCAGCCTCTACAGTTTTTGCATTAGCTCCACCCCCTACATCTAAAAAGTTAGCGGGATCTCCTCCAGATAATTTAATAATATCCATAGTTGCCATCGCTAATCCTGCTCCATTAACCATGCAACCTACGTTTCCATCTAACTTAACGTAATTTAAATCGTTTTCTGACGCTTCAACTTCTAAAGGATCTTCCTCTTCAATATCACGCAAAACAGCTAAATCTTTATGACGATACAATGCATTATCATCTAAGTTAACTTTTGCATCAACAGCTAAAATTTTATCATCTGATGTCTTCAACACGGGGTTGATTTCAAACATCGAAGAGTCTGTCTCTACATAAGCACGGTAAAGCGATTGAATAAATTTAACCATCTCTTTAAATGCTTGCCCACTAAGGCCTAACATAAAAGCTACTTTGCGTGCTTGAAAATCTTGTAATCCAACACGCGGGTCAATCCATTCCTTAATGATTTTCTCAGGAGAATGTTCAGCAACCTCTTCAATATCCATTCCACCTTCAGTAGACGCCATGATAACGTTACAAGCACGACCACGATCTAATAAAATAGAAATGTAATATTCCTTTGGCTCGGAATCTCCAGGATAATAGACATCTTCGCTAATCAATACTTTATTAACTTTCTTGCCTTCAGGACCCGTTTGATGCGTGATTAATTGCATACCCAGAATTTGGGAAACCCTTTCCTTTACTTCTTCTAAACTTTTAGCCAACTTCACTCCTCCTCCTTTTCCGCGACCACCAGCGTGAATTTGTGCTTTTACTACAAACCAACCTGTTCCCGTTTGTGCTTTTAATGCTTCAGCTGCCGAAATCGAATCCTCGATTTTATCAATAACAATTCCTTCTTGAATTCTTACCCCGTAGCCTTTGAGTATTTCTTTTGCTTGGTATTCGTGAATATTCATTTAGTAAAAATTTTAATTTCGTGAAATTACTATTTATTTGCCAAACTTTTAAATAGTTCGCATATCTCTTTAAAAATCTAAAAAAAAGCCAATAAAATGTTAGAATTAAAAAATATTTCCAAAACCTATGGAACACAATTGATTCTAAATGATATTAATCTGCAAGTTCAACCGAATCAATTGGTTTCTATATTAGGTCCATCAGGATCAGGCAAAAGTACGCTTTTACAAATCATTGGATTATTACTCAAACCCGATTCGGGAAGCATTGAACTCAATGGAACATTTTATGACAAACTAAATTCCAATTCCTTACCCAACTTTCGAAATAATCAATTAGGGTTTGTATTCCAGTTTCATAATTTACTTGGTGAATTTACCTGTGCAGAAAATATAAAATTGCCTCTTTTGATCCGAGATAAAAAAATAACTTCCGAACAAGAAGATTACTTTCTTGACATCACCAAACATTTAGGCATAGAATCACTAGTTCATAAATTCCCGAGTCAATTATCGGGTGGAGAACAACAACGGGTAGCGGTAGCAAGGGCATTGATAAATAAACCGGCTTTAATCTTAGCGGATGAACCTACAGGTAATTTAGATAATAAAAATGCAGAATCCTTGTATGAGTTGTTTGTTCAACTAAAGCATACATATGGACAACAAATCATAATGGTTACCCATAATGAAGGATTAACAAAACAATCCGATCTTGTCGTTCATCTGAATTCTGGAATTATTCAATAGTATTCTCTGACAAAATGTCATAACTTTGCAAGTCATTGAGCAATCAACAAATTTCTATGCAATCGTTAAAGGTTTTATCATTAGAGGAAAAAGAAGCATTAGATTCCCCAAGAATTTCGAGTGATTTTATTCAAACGAATTATCTTGGCAAGGTCTATATAGAAAGTTACGGTTGTCAAATGAATTTTGCTGATTCTGAGGTTGTAACATCCATTTTAATCA
>CANGCD010000066.1 GCA_947452215.1 Cytophagaceae bacterium
AAAATTAGTTTTTTAAGCATGGTTTAGAAGAATTTGGCCTTTTTCTCAATCTTCCGGTAAGGGGATTTCAAGAAGTCAAGCACGGTTGAGTTAAATAAGTCTTTGTAATAGATGGGCGTCGAATGCCCCGAATTAGGCAAAATCCATAAATAGGACTGCTGGATAGCGTCGGCAATTTCCAACGTATGATGCGCTAAAATCACATCATGATCCCCTCCAATCACCAAGGTAGGACAAGCAATTTTACCTAAAACGGCATGCGTAATATGTGGTTCTTGGACTAATAATCGAGCCAATTTCAATTGTCGGTTCTTTTCCTGAGATGCTGGTGTTTTTTGTAAACTATCGATGGATTTGTAGACATAATCAACCACCCATGAATCCACGCTTTTCACAGGTTCAGGCGTAAGATTAGCGCCTGTAACGGCAAGCTTTTTAACTTTTTTCGGATGTCTACTCGCTAATAACAAGCCATTAATTCCCCCATCGCTCCAACCGATTACCTGGGCAGAATCAATTTTCAAATGGTCCAATAATCCCGCAAAATCATCCGCCATCATTTCGTAGCTTAATGAATCCTTCGTGTCAATTGATTTTCCGTGTGAACGGTTATCGGCAATAATCACGCGGTAATGCTGACTAAAAAAGGGAATTTGATTACTAAAGTCGGCAATCGAACCCCCATTCCCATGAATCAACAGCAACGGCTCGCCGGAGCCATAGGATTCATAATACATGTTGAAGCCACGAATGGAAGCATATTTTCCCACTTGGGAATTTTGGCCAAAAGGCATTTGCGTTTGCGCAAATAAACCGGTTGAAATGATTAATAGAAGTAAGCAAGTTTTCATAGATACAAATAAGTTATTTGCATCGATAAAAACAACGAATCATCATCCGGACATGTTCCATAAAATGTTTTTAGGAACAATCGGTCTCGACAATTTTCTACATTCTCTGTGGGATTTTAAACCTATCGATTAAAATCCGTAGGTCAGCGACACCGTATAATTGCGAGGTGTAATCGGATTCACCGAATTATCATCGTGCACGTTAAAATTTACCACATCTCCCAGGTTAGCAATTCTAGCGCGTAATGAGATTTTTCTGTAGGTGTATCCGGCGGTAAAATCCGATTGCAAATAAGCTGGCAATGCGACGAGTCGATACGCGTCGTTGGCAACCAAAACACGCGTCGACCGACCCGCAAATCGCTCCCCGATGTACACCGTTGTCAGACCCACTTGTAATCCTTGATGCCGATATTGAATTCCGACATTTGCCGTGTGGCGTGGGTTATATTTTAGCAAACTGCCTTCGATGTACGTATTGCTTTTCACATATTTAGTTTCGTTGAAACTGTAACCTCCGGAAAACGAAAAGCCCTTGATGGGTTTCGACATCAGATCGACCTCCAAACCTTCACTCTGAACAGATCCCGCCATTTCTTTGACATAAGAATAGGTCGTGGCATTGACCAAAGAATTTTGGGCCAAATTATTATTCAAAATCCGATAGGCCGTCACATTTACCGAAACGAAGCCATCCAAAATATCATTCTTCACCCCTACTTCGTATTGATCGATCAACGAGGGAGGCAAGGCCTGGTTATTGATATCCACACCCGTATTCAAGGTAAATGAATTCGAATAACTCGCAAAAACCGCATGGTTTAACGTAGGCTTAAAGACGATTCCCAACCGAGGTGAAAATGCCCCATCAAAATTTGAAGTCGAGGTGGTTTTGCCTGTCGTATAGTTATAAACGTCACTGAGTGTTTGTTGGTAAGAATAGCGAATCCCCGCCAAAACCTTCCACTGCTCATTGATATGTATCAAATCCTGCGCATAGATCCCAAATCGGCGAATAGGTGCCGAAGTTTTCGTAAATGGCGTCATGGCCGGTTGGTCATTACGAGCTGACGACAACGCATTGCTATATACGTTGACCGTATCGTAGCGATTAAACTGATTATAGGCATAGGTATCTGTGACATAAAAATCGGAATCAGCGCCTAACAAGACTTGATGCTTCATGCCCGCAAGATTCAATGTTCCAATCAAATCCAATTGCGTAATTCCATAACGCTCCGCCACTTCCGACTTCTGTAAATTTCGAATCCATTGTCCGTCCGACGTGATTAAGGAACCAGCATTGGGACGCGTATTTGAAAATAAGTTACTGCTGTTTTGGCGAAGGCCGCTCATCCATTTCAAGGTCCAATTCTCGTTGACCTGATGTGTCAAGCTAGCATTCAACGAACTTTGTGATGATTTGATATTCGACCAGGTCACACCTAAAAATCGCTCACGAGGGATATCAACAATTTGGTAATTAATGATTCCTGCACCGAAATCCGGTGTTCTTTGGTCGGCCAAATGATCCCCCTCCACAATCAACTCCGTCTTTTTACCTAACTTAAACAAGATTGAAGGATTCACATAAACGCGCTCAGATGAAACTCCTACCCGAAAACTATTGGCCTGCTCGGCACTCGCATTCAAGCGAACCGCGATGTTTTTGGAAAGACCGCCATATACGTCGACCGAAGGTTTGTACATACCCCATGAACCTGTGCGCAGACTCATTTCACCCCCGAAATTGAATTTCGGTTTCTTGGTCACCAAATTCAACACGCCTCCAGCAGCCACATTGCCATACAGAATCGCAGCACTTCCTTTCAGAATCTCCACTTTCTCCACACCACTCAATTCTGAAATCATTCCGTTCGCATAGCGCATTCCATTCTTGAAGGTATTGGAGCTAGCCATCGAAAATCCCCGCGCGGCAATTTCCTCTTGGTAGCCACCTGTCGCTCCGAAAATATAAACGCCATTGGTGTTCATCAATACGTCACTCATGCGGTTTACTTGTTGGGCCTCCAACAAACTTTTATCCAGCGTCACGACACTTTGCGGCAAATCCATGGGTTTGATGGGCAATTTACCGATGGTGATGGGCTTCTCGTTCTGACTTACATAACCAACAACTACAATTTCTTTCAAATCATTGCTAGCCTCAACCAATTCCAAATCCAAATGAAGTGTTTTATCAGCGACCAGATTAACTTTTTCTTGCAAGGTTTTATAACCAACAAATGAAGCTTGCAAGGTGTACATACCCGGCTTCAAACCTTGAAAAGTAAATTTACCTTCCGCATCCGAAGGCTTTCCGCGCTTCAACTCGATTAGACGAATAGAAACACCTGGCACAACTTGCTGTTTGGCATCTCGAACAACACCTTCCAAAGAAGCCTGTTGACCATAAACCACTGTAAATGAACAAATTAATAGAATTATTAGGCGGATCATATACTTATATTTGTTTAGACTAATTATAAATAGAGTCCAAAACTAAATCGCACACGCCGCAATTGCAAGCTTATTTAGAATTATTTTAAATAACATGTTGCGCCTATCTTTGACAAACCCAATAGGATTGCTATGGGTGGTTGTGATACTCAGAAAATGAATAAGTGATAAGAGGGCATCCACATGTTGATTGTAATTATCCGTTGGCTCCCCATGAAAAAATCAAATTACCCCATTACCTTTGGCTAAGCTTGGAGTATTGCCCAAGATAAGGCTATGAAAAATAAAACACTTGTATCAATAATCTTATTGACCTTTTTCGTCATTTCATTTATTTCGAATATCATCGGACCCATTATCCCCGACTTGATTCGAACTTTTCACCTGAGCCTTACCTTAGTTTCACTCCTTCCCTTTGCCTTCTTCATTGCCTATGGCGTTACGTCCATCCCGGCAGGAATTTTGCTCGAAACATTCCATGAGAAAAAAGTGATGTTGATGGCTTTTGGCCTAGCAACTTTAGGATCTTTGCTCATTGTTCTATCGCCGCACTACCTGACTGCCTTATTATCCCTTTTCCTCATTGGCAGTGGCATGGCGATGTTACAAGTTGTCATCAATCCTTTGCTAAGAACCGCAGGTGGTGAAGAACACTATGCAAATTATTCGGTTTGGGCACAATTAATCTTTGGCTTCGCCTCGTTTTTAAGCCCGATGGTTTATCAATATTTCATTGGCATAAACCTTCCCTGGCTTAGTTTGTACATCCTTTTTATAGGCATTTCGGCGGTCATGATGCTCGTTACCGTAAGTACCCCATTTCCCAAAGTCGAATTAGCCCACGACGAGAAACCGGGTGCCATTGCCATCCACCTCGAACTCTTCAAAAACAAACAAGTGATTTTGTACTTCTTAGCCATGCTCTGCTATGTAGGCACCGAACAGGGAATCGCGACATGGATTTCGCAATTTCTCCAAACCTACCATGGATTAAATCCTCAGATTGATGGCGCCAACACGATCGCCTATTACTGGGGTCTGATGACCGCCGGAGGTATCTTAGGCATTGTCCTATTGAAATTATTGGACAGCCGAATTGTGCTGGTAGCTTTCACGTTTCTAGCTATGATAGCGCTCGCTTTTGCGCTCTACGGTAACGCCATCATAGCGCTAATCGCATTCCCGCTGATTGGATTTTTCGCATCCGTTATGTACCCGATTATCTTTTCGTTGGCCTTAAACTCGGTCTCCGAACACCACGGCTCTTTCGCCGGCATCATCGTTACCGGCATCGTAGGTGGCGCCATTTTCCCCTTCATCGTCGGTGGTATTGGTGATATTTTCGGCCTAAAAACAGGTATGAGTATCCTGTTTCTGAGCATGGGCTATATTTTTAGCATTGGTTTTTGGGCCAAACCTTTGGTCTCCAATAAGCGTATCTTCGATTAAAGTACCAAATCACCCCAACCTTGTCGGTAGGTTCTACGTAAAAACTGATTCGCCGGTTCGTAATTGGTGACACGCATGTTGGCCCCATCCCATTTCAGTGCCTTGTAGCGTCCGCTATAGGAATAGCCTTCCATGGCACCATACACGGGATCCATCTTTTTGACCTTCTCGCGGATGTTAAAACTCCTCAACAATAAATTCCCCAATAACACGGTTTCTGTTAAGGGTCCTCCATATCCTTCGAAAGGTGAACTCACCTCCATGTTGCCATAACCCGCAATACTCGCATCGATCCACTGCCACCAATGTCCATCCATGCCGCCTTTCACGCGGGCATACTTTTGCGGGATGTGACTCGCCGCTTCTTGCAATTCCTTCGAAAACAAGCGCGGATGTGAACCACCCCAGCCACAGGCAATCACGCCTTTGGTCCCAACAAATAAAGTAGAACCCTCAAAATCATTTTCGCCCGGATAATCACCTAGCGCATCATTCATATTCACTTCAGGTGCCAAAGCCTGTAAACGCTCCGGCGTAATCCCGCCATCCATCCAGTACAAATCCAAATCCTTCCCATTGTTCATCGTAAATCGATATTTCAAGGAACTCGAGATGGGACCACTTTCCGGATAGGCCGACTCCTTAAATACGCCACTGTAGGTCGTGGAAGCACTTCCCGAAACCTCATGCGGATAACCCAAATTCAACAACTTAAACGGTGGCCCCATGATGTGACATCCCATATCACCCAAGGCTCCTGTACCAAATTCCCACCAGCCACGCCAGTTGAAGGGCACAAGATTCTCAATGTAATTGGTTTTCGGGGCGGTCCCCAACCATAAATCCCAGTTTAATTCTTTCGGAATCCGACTCGGCGTTTTCGGCCAAGCAATGCCTTGTGGCCAAACGGGACGGTCGGTCCAACAATAGACTTTGGAAATCTCGCCAATCAAATCCGCCTCAATCCATTCGCGCATCGTTTGCATGCCCTCACAAGAAGCGCCTTGATCACCCATTTGGGTAACGACCTTGTATTTCGAAGCAGCTTGCGTGATGATGCGAGCCTCATGAATATCATGGGTCAACGGCTTTTGCAGGTACAAATGTTTCTTCATTTGCATGGCACGTAGTCCCACCAATGCGTGGTTATGATCCGGGATCGCAACAGTGACCGCATCGAAATGCTGGCCTTCCTTGTCGAAAAGCTCCCGCCAATCTTCGTAAAACTTCGCCTTCGGAAATTGCTTGCGTTTCGGAGCGGCTTGTCGCTGATCCACATCGCATAGAAAACCGATGGTCGAATTGTTATTGGGTGTTTTGGCTAAATGCTGGATATCATTATCCCCCTCGCCTCCGCAACCGATAGCCGCAATGACCAATTTATCACTAGGTGCGACAAATCCTTTACCCCCTAAGACATGTCGGGGCACGATAAAAAAACCCGCCGAAGCTAAGGTACTTTTCTTGATAAATTCGGAACGCTTCATTTTTTCAAGGGTCTAACGGAAACTTCTTTAAAATACACAACATCTTCATCACCATGATTCTGCAAGCCAAAATACCCGGAATTCGGTCGGCGACCCGGGTAAGGTTCAAAATCAAATTTACGCGCCGGAACCGGTTCGCCTTCGCGGTAATCCGTCACCAATTGGTCATTCAAATAGACAATCGTCCGTGGTCCATCCAAGGTAATCAACAAGGTATTCCATTCCGGCCCCGGTTTTCCCGGTTTGCTTTTCGGTTTGGTGAAAGCATACAAAGTTCCACTGATATGGTATTCGTCTTCATTGGACGTTTCCGGATGATTATCGATTTGCACCTCATAACCATAAAATACAGGCATCCACTCCTCTTTCGGCTCAGCTGGCACACGAATAAACACACCCGAATTGCTATTGAAATTTTGCATTTTATATACGACACGGATTTGGCAATTGCCTAATTTTCCGCCGGTCCAATACAAGAGTCCCATACCGCCCTTGCTGGCCAATAATCCATTCTCAACGAATCGGGAGCCTCCGCCCACGTGTTGCCAACCGGTCAAATCTTTGCCGTTGAATAAGGGTTTCCAGGTTTGAGCTTGTAAGCTAAAGCTTAGCAGAAGCACGAGGAATAATAAGGTATTTTTCATGGATATCTATGTTAATTCAACATGGGGAATAAGTTGCGTATATCGGCCTCCGTTGGCTGGGTCCCATATTCACAAATTTCAAAAGCCTCCGCATACTGAACTTTGGCCGCGCGTGTGGCACCGTACCACTTGATAAGACTCTTTTGAACCTCAGGATTCGGTTTCAAAACACGTTTTTGTAACAACCATTCCTTATACTTGGACGGATCTGAAGGTACCTCAGACTCATAGTTTCCGATCCAAGGCAACCACTCATAAAACTGCGATTGATGCGCATCGAGGCCAGCTAATTTCTTCGCAATGACAGGTGTGATGTCCACCGCTATGTCGGGTTGAAACGGATTCGGTTTCTTGAAATTATCTTGAAAATAGAGAAACACAGGGTTTTTACGGAGAGGCTCTACATCAGGTGCGACGTTTGGAACACCTACCATAAATGCAGCATCTTGAACCAAAACACCCGTATAGCGATGATCTGGGTGGTAATCGTTTGAACGCGGAGCAATGACGACGTCTGCCTTCCACTCCCGAATTTTTCGAATGATCTGCAATCGAATCTCCAAGCTGGGCAATAATTCTCCATCGTGGTTATCCAACACGTCATACGACACGCCTAAACGTTTGGCTACTTCACGCGTTTCTGCGATACGCCGTTTAGCTAACATTCCGCCCCCTTGTGATTGATGACCCGCATCTCCATTCGTAACCGAAAGAAATTTGACTTGATGGCCCAATTCCACAAATAAGGCGGCTGTTCCTCCACCTTTGATATCACAATCGTCCGGATGTGCGCCAATAAAAATAATCCGTAAAGGTTTGGTTTGGCCGACAGACGTAAATGCCAAAAGCAGGAACAATAGAATATTTTTCATAAGTTTAGAAATTACTATCAATGATAGGAAAATTGACCAACAAATCAAACCGGTTTACCCGGAGTAATAACAAGTAAAAATGAAAAAACTGATCCTCATTTTGTTCCTTTTTAGCCTTGGAGCTCAAGCCCAAATCGCCGAAAAAATCAAATCCATGAAAGCCTATTCGGGCTATTTCAATTTTTATTTGGACGAATCCACCGATAAAATCTACCTGGAGGTCAATAAACTCAACGAAGAATTTTTGTACGCTTATTCCCTTGCCCAAGGCGTAGGAAACAATGACCTCGGCTTAGACCGCGGACAATTGGGCAATGAGCAGGTTGTGTTTTTCGAGAAGCAGGGAAATAAAATTTTCCTCGTGCAACCGAATACGCGCTACCGAGCAAATACGACCAATCCCTTGGAAAAAATATCGGTCCAACAAGCCTTCGCGAAATCGGTTCTTTTTGGTTTTAAAATTGAGCATGCAAGCAATGGATCCTATTTCATTGATTTTACGGATTTCCTGATGCAAGATGTGCATGGCGTTTTAAAACGCTTGGCACAAGCAAAACAGGGAAGCTATGCCTTGGATAAATCGAAGAGTTCGCTCGCCTTAGAGCGTACCAAATCCTTTCCCAAAAACACAGAGTTTGAGGCACGACTAACCTTTGCCGGCAACGGAACAGGCGCGGAAATTCGTTCCGTAGCGCCGAATGCCGATAACGTGACCGTGGTGGAGCACCATTCTTTCATTGAACTTCCCGACAATAACTATCAACCCCGTTTATTCGATCCCCGTTCGGGAACTAATGCCATTACGTTTCAAGATTATTCTTCTCCGGTCACGGAGGTCATAGAAAAAAAGTGGATCACGCGGCATCGTTTAGCGAAAAAAGATCCGAACGCTACAGTCAGTGAGGCAGTCAAGCCCATCATATACTACCTCGACAACGGAACACCTGAACCTATTCGCTCGGCCTTGATGGAAGGGGGACGCTGGTGGAACCAAGCCTTTGAGTCCATCGGATACAAAGATGCCTTTCAAATCAAATTATTGCCCGAGGATGCTGACCCGATGGACGTTCGCTATCACGTAATTCAGTGGGTACATCGCTCCACGCGCGGCTGGTCTTATGGTGCTAGCATCGCCGACCCGCGTACGGGAGAAATCATGAAAGGCCATGTGAGCTTGGGTAGTCTACGCATTCGCCAAGATTTCTTGATTGCACAGGCCTTGATGAATGCCCCATTTGCCGTGGATGGCTCAAATAATGGCCCGATGATGGCGATGGCTTTGGCGCGGATTCGCCAACTGGCCGCGCATGAACTCGGACATACCCTTGGTTTTGCGCACAATTACGCTGCAAGCGCGCGTAACAATACCAGCGTGATGGATTATCCGCACCCCCAAATCGAATTCAAGGGAAATCAAATGGATTTCAGTCATGCTTACGATACGAAAATCGGGGAATGGGATAAGGTGTCCGTCGATTATGCCTATGGCGATCACAAGACCCAAACGGAATTAAACCAAGTAATCGATAAGGCCTACGAAAAAGGCATGCGTTTTATCACAGATTCCGACGCGAGAAACCCTGGTGGAGCACATATCTATGCCCACCTATGGGACAATGGGACGACAATCGTGGATGAGTTAAAAAGCCTATTAACGGTACGCCAAAAAGCCATTGCAAATTTTTCAGTCAATAACATTCGTCCAAACGAAACCTATTCGCATTTAGAAGACGTGTTCGTTCCTTTGTATTTTTTACATCGGTATCAAACAGAAGCCGTTTCGAAAATCATCGGCGGATCTGAATACAATTATGCCGTTCGAGGTGGCAAGGAATTAGTACTTTCACCCGCACCACTTGCCTTACAAATCGATGCTTTGCATACGATTACCAACACCTTGGATGCGCAAACCCTTGCGATTCCCAAAGACAAGTTGGCCCTCTTCCCTCCACGCGCTTTCAACTACGATCGTACGCGGGAATCCTTCAAAGGAAAGACGGGGATCACCTTCGATCCCATGGGAGCGGTGGAATCGGCGACCGACTTTACACTTGATTTCCTATTTCACCCAGAACGCCTATCACGTTTAGCTGGGAATAAGGCTGTAGATACTAAGCAATTGGGATTGGAGGAAACGTTGAATTGGGTCATCCAATCAACCGTGAATAAAACGCATGCGGATTCGTATTTACAGGCGACACAGGAAACGATCAACTATAAAGTAGTTGCCTCCTTGTTGAATGTCTTAAACGCGCCGAGTCTTTCACCGCTGGCGGCGGCTCAAGTACAGGAATCGGTGCATAAGATTCGTGGCTATTATAGCAATAAAGCTTCGGCCATGGCGAAATTCATTGTTCAGACCATTGACCAGTTTAAGGCCAATCCGAACGATTGGAAACCCATGGATACCCCAAAAATTCCAGATGGGGCACCGATTGGGATGGATTGCCTTGATTGATTCTATTTGGAGCCAGTATCCACTTGGTGAATGAAATCAATTACGCCTTTCATGTAGACCTTTTGGTCATCCCACATGGATAGGTGACTACCGTTTGGACAATAGAGGTAGGAACCTTTTTGCACCATTTTACTTTGCTCTTCCATGGCTTTGGGATCCATGGTATCGTATTTCCCGCCGATCATCAAGGTAGGAATAGCGATTTCGTTTAAGCGGTTTTTGATGTCCCATTTCGCTAAAGAACCTCCAATGCCAAATTCGGACGGGCCTTGCATTTGGACATAAATCGTATTATTCCCATGTTTCAAGGAGCGATTCAAACCATCCGGCCATTCTTGTAACCGACAAATGTGTTCGTGGTAAAAATTGGGAATCAACAATTCCATGTAACGGGGATTTGTGAAATCTTTTTTCGCTTCAATCGCACGGACTTCGACAAGCACTTTGGGATCCATTTGTTTGGCCAACACCTCATCCGCGTATTTTCCATATTCCGGTGCACTGGCAACCATATTGGAAACCAATAGACCTTTCAGGTTTTTCTGGTATTTCAAGGCATATTCCATGCCCAGGATTCCTCCCCATGAATTCCCAAGAATATAGAAATTCGATGCATCTGCGCCGATGGCCTTTCGAACTTGCTCGACCTCTTCCACGAAACGCTCATTGGTCCACAATGTCGTATCATTCGGTTGGTCGCTGTAATAAGACCCCAACTGATCGTATTCGTAAAACTCAAAACCTTC
Organism: Cytophagaceae bacterium; assembly: GCA_947452215.1. Taxonomy (GTDB): domain Bacteria; phylum Bacteroidota; class Bacteroidia; order Cytophagales; family Spirosomataceae; genus Aquirufa. The sequence goes on from CANGCD010000066.1 coordinate 10,968, forward strand.
CCGCTGGAAGAAGGTCTCGAAACATTCCATGTATTCATGTGTCATGGCAGGTCCACCATGTAACAAGAGTATTTTGATTTTCGGGTTATTGCCAAAGCGTTTCGTCCAGACCTTGAACGTACCTTTTGGGGTTTGGATGGGAATCATGCGGACCCCGGCTGATTCGAGGGTATCGGAATAATTGAAGTATGAGGAAACGCTTGTTTCTTTCGTTGTACAGGCCTGCAAAGTCAAAAGACAGGCGAATAGCAAGAATAACTTTTTCATCGTGATGGATTTTATTTAGGGAATATACAAAAAATCAGCTCCTCTCCATAACCTTTGGTAATTCTGACTAAGCTAAAGGGCTTTTCTTTTAGCAGCTTTTCGAGTACTTTTGATATCCATGAGCGCAAAGAATCCGAAGGTATTTTTTATCACCCCTCCATTTACCCAGTTAAATACGCCCTACCCAGCGACGGCTTATTTAAAGGGGTTTTTGAATACACATGGGTTGGATTCTTATCAGGCCGACTTAGGTTTGGAGGTCATTTTACAGCTTTTTTCGAAAGATGGACTCACTCAATTATTTGCGCACATAGCAGGAGTTGGGAAAAAACTCAATGAAAACGGGGAGCGGATGCTCCGACTGAAACAGTCCTACATCCGCACGATTGACCCGGTTATTTCCTTTTTACACGATAAAAACCCAACCTTAGCCCACCTCATTGCAGATCAAAATTACTTGCCGGAAGCGTCTCGTTTCCAACAAGTCACGGATTTGGAATGGGCATTTGGCAGCATGGGTGTGCGGGATAAAGCGCGGTATTTAGCGACGCTGTATTTAGAAGATATTTCCGATTTAATCATTGATGCCGTGGATCCGCATTTTGGATTTAGTCGGTATGCGGAGCGACTCGGTCGATCTGCTTCGAGTTTTCATGAACTCAATGAGGCATTGCAAGCACCTTTGACCTACATCGATGAATTATTAGTCGGTTTATTAGCAAGTAAAATTCAAGCTGAAAAACCTGATTTGGTAGCCATTACGGCACCCTTTCCAGGTAATTTATACAGTGCCTTGCGTTGCGGGCAGTGGATCAAAAAACACCATCCGCAGATCAAGGTCGCTTTGGGTGGTGGATATGCGAATACGGAATTACGTTCCTTACAGGAAGCCCGCGTGTTTGAATTTGTTGACTTCATCACCTTGGATGATGGGGAAACGCCCTTGATGAATCTGTTGGAACATCTACAAGCAAAGAGGGAGTTGAAGGATTTGAAACGGACGTTTTGTTGCATCGATGGAAAGGCCACTTACGTAAATGGCTCGAAAGATTCAGATGTCAAACAGAAAGATGTGGGCATTCCGGATTATTCGGATTTGCCATTGGACAAGTATTTATCGGTCATTGAGATTGCGAATCCGATGCATCGCTTGTGGAGTGATGGTCGATGGAATAAATTAACGCTTGCCCATGGCTGTTATTGGGGCAAATGTACGTTTTGCGACATCTCCTTATCGTACATCAAAGACTACGAAGCAACGACGGCACCACTTTTAGTGGATCGCATCGAAGCGATGATTGCCCAAACCGGCAATAATGGATTTCATTTTGTGGATGAGGCAGCGCCGCCGGCTTTGATGCGCGATGTAGCATTGGAAATCATACGACGGGATTTGACGGTGGTTTGGTGGACCAATATTCGTTTTGAGAAGAGTTTTACGAAAGATTTATGCCAATTGTTGGTTCGTTCCGGATGCATTGCCGTTTCAGGAGGATTGGAAGTTGCCTCGGATCGATTACTCGAGTTAATCGATAAAGGCGTAACGGTTTCCCAGGTGGCTCAAGTTGCCGATAACTTTACGCAGGCGGGTATTTTGGTCCATGCCTATTTGATGTATGGATTTCCGACACAGACCGCGCAGGAGACGGTTGATTCACTGGAGGTTGTGCGCCAACTCGTTGAAAATGGCGTGATGCATTCTGGTTTTTGGCATCAATTTGCCTTGACGGCACACAGTCCGGTGGGCTTGAATCCGGATGCTTATCATATCCAAATC
>CANGCD010000067.1 GCA_947452215.1 Cytophagaceae bacterium
GATGACGTCGAAGTTGCTTGTGCAGCACTAGCCTCTGCTAAAGCCTTCTCGAAGTTCGGGTCGTTCGACTGTCCTGAAAGGGCACGCAAGATTTCTACAGGAGAAACTTCTAATACCGCGTGTAAACCACCTTCTAAGTCAAGACCTTTTTGTAAGGCATATTGCGTAACCTCTTGCAAAGTATATCCGATGTAAACCGGTTGCTTCCAAAGGGAATCAATGAAATGCAAACGCTTCGCTGCATCTACTTTGCCATCGGCTGTAGTCGCATACTTGATCGCTTGTTCTTTTAATTGGTTTGACTTCCACGTAAACGATAGGAAGAAAATACATAGGGCTGAAATAATCGTAGACAGCCAAATAATGGCACTTTTGTAACGCATAACTTTAAATTAAATGGTAAAAAATAAATTGTAAATATTCTATTGGACGTTGGACGTTAGACGTTGGACTTCTGACCACTGACAACTGACCACTGGCAACTGACAACTGACCACTGATAACTGGTCACTGACCACTGCTTTTCAAGGCGCCAGTGTGGCAATAAATTGGGTCAATAAAATGCGCATGAATTGCGTCCGATGAATAATAGACGGCAATTTAATGGATGCGGTAGATACCTTCTGAACGAAAACGTGAAGGCTTGGGAAGACAAAATCTTGGGGAAAATCAACGTTTGTGCTTGAACTAGCCTGATAAACATGCTGTTCCGCCACTTGAATGGTCTTTTGTTGTTTCTCCGTTTTTACCTTTGCTTGATCGGCCTTAACGACAGATATTGGTTTTGCCACAAGCCAAAACAGCACAGGCATAAACAACAATAAATGAAATATCTTAACCTTCTTTTGCATGATAGGGAGCAAAAATAGGATAATTTTCTTAGAAATCAATTCGGAATGGAATTTTCGTAAATTTGCCTTTCGAAAAATCTGCCATGTTCAATTATTTAGAACCTACTTACGTACACGAATTCATCCAAGCTGCCCTCGCGGAGGACATCGGTAATGGAGATCACACCTCCCTTTCTACGGTTCCCGCTTCAGCGCAAGGGACAGCGCAATTGCTGGTGAAAGACCGTGGCGTATTAGCGGGTGTTGAATTATCTATACTGATTTTCAAGGAAGTGGATCCCGAATTACACGTTCAGGTCTTTATCCACGATGGCACTTGGATCGAACCGGGTCAAGTGGTTTTAGAGGTATCAGGCTCCTCACTATCGATTTTAAAAGCGGAACGTTTGGTCCTGAACTGCATGCAACGCATGTCGGGCATCGCAACCAAAACCCGTTCCATGGTTAATATTTTAGAAGGTACGCGGGCCAAATTATTGGATACAAGGAAGACGACGCCCAACTTCCGTTTGGCGGAAAAATGGGCTTGCAAGATTGGTGGAGCGGTGAATCACCGCTACGGTTTGTTTGACATGATTTTGATCAAAGACAATCACGTCGACTTTGCCGGGGGAATCAAAGCGGCTTTGGAAAAAGCATTTACCTACAATGCGTCCTTGCCCACACCACTTTCCATTGAAATCGAGGTGCGCAATGAAGACGAATTAGATCAAGTTTTGGCCATCGGTGGCGTCCAACGAATCATGTTGGACAATTTCAGCCCAGAACGCCTCCGCGCTGCGATTCGTAAAATCGACGGTCGCTTCATCACCGAAGCATCCGGCGGTATCAATGAACAAACACTCCGCGCCTATGGCGAAACAGGGGTAGATTATATATCCGTAGGTGCCTTAACGCACCAAGTGAAAAGTTTAGACCTTAGCCTCAAAGCGAAATGAATCTAATAGACGAAGCAACATCAGTTGGCTACATCGCCCGCTCTACCCCAAAAGGTGTCGAGTTAATAACCGAAATCCAGCGCCTAAAAAAGGAGAAAAACGCCGTGATTTTAGCGCATTACTATGTGGATGGTGAAATCCAGGAATTGGCCGACTATGTGGGTGATTCCTTAGGACTCTCTCAAGCAGCGGAAAAAACAGAGGCGGATTTGATCGTTTTCTGTGGCGTGCATTTCATGGGTGAAACGGCTAAAATCTTGAACCCATCGAAAAAAGTGGTCGTTCCCGATTTCAATGCAGGATGCTCGTTGGCAGACTCCGTACCAGCTTCGGAATTTGCGGCCTTAAAAGCAGCTCATCCGGATGCGATTGTGGTTTCCTACATCAACTGCTCAGCGGAAATTAAGGCCATGACCGACATCATTTGCACCTCATCCAATGCGGTTCAAATCGTCGAGTCCATCCCAGCGGATCGTGAAATCATCTTCGCGCCCGATGCGAATTTAGGTCGCTACGTAGCACACAAGACCGGTCGGGAATTGATTCTTTGGGAAGGCGCCTGCATGGTGCACATCGACATTTCCTTAGAGAAATTAGCTGCCTTGAAAAAGGAATATCCTGAGGCTTTGTTGATCGCCCACCCGGAATGTAAAGAAATCATCTTAAAGGAGGCCGACTACGTTGGTTCCACTACCGCTCTTTTAAAATTTGTAGAAACCTCCCCAAACTCCACCTTCATCGTGGCGACCGAGGCAGGCATCATGCACAAAATGAAGCAAGCCGTGCCGCATAAGCATTTGATTCCAGCACCGGCGAATGAGCAAAATACCTGTGCGTGTTCAGAATGTCCTTACATGAAAATGAACACCTTGGAGAAGTTGTACAATGCCCTGTACTACGAATTACCTGAAATTAATTTAGAAGAATCCATCCGCGTTCCGGCGTATAAGGCGCTTAAGAGGATGTTGGAAATTTCCGCTTAGTAGAGACGCGATACTTCGCGTCTACTCCCCAGGTTAAAACCTGGGGTTATAACCCCAGACTTCAGTCTGGGGAATCGGCACTAAAAGCGCCTCAACCTTTGGCAATAATGTAAGCTTTGCCAAAGTGTCCAACGTCTAAAGTCCACCGTTTGTAAGACGCGAAGTATCGCGTCTCTACATCTTCAGTCCAACGTTTAAATGTCTAGCTCAAACATCGCCTCAATCTCCACTGGAATATTATCCGGCAAGGTCCCCATCCCTACAGCGGAACGAACACCGATGCCATTTTCCTCACCCCAAACCTTCGCAAATAATTCCGAACAGCCGTTAATCACATAGGGATGACGCAAAAAATCATCCGTCGCATTGACCATACCCAAAACCTTGATAACGCGTTTCACACGATTCAAGGAACCTAATTGTGCTTTCAACGTCGCTAAAATCGTTAAACCCACTTGTTGGGCAGCGAGTTTTCCCACCTCGATATCCATATCCGCTCCGATTCTCCCGATGATCAAAGATGCGTCCGGCAGCACGGGACCATGACCCGAAACATAATAGAATTCGCCTACTTGCAAACCGGGTTTGTAAACACCCAAAGGTTTCGGTGCAGGAGGTAAAACAAGGCCCAAGGCCGCAAAACGCTCTTCGGGTGTTTCCATTATTTCTTATGTAATTGAAGGATAATTTCTGAGATTAAGCCGGTCCAACCGGTTTGATGATTCGCTCCTAAACCTTTTCCGGTATCTCCGTCAAAGTACTCAAAGAACAAATGAGAATCTTCATGTAATTTCTCATGCCCATCGTACATGGGTACTACGCCTTTTTCGTTGGGCACAAACATAGCCAATAAGCGGCGAGAAACGCCCTCCGCAGCATCTTTGATATTCATCATTTCGCCGGAATTCGTTGGGAATTCCACCTCATAATCCGAACCATAATAAGCAGAGAACTTGCTTAGCGAATCCAAAATCAAATAATTCATCGGAAACCAAATCGGGCCACGCCAGTTGGAGTTACCTCCAAACATACTGCCCGTCGACTCCGCCGGCGTATAATCTACCTGCAAGGAACCTCCCTCGAAAGCAAACTTGTACGGATTTTCCTTGTGGTATTTCGATAAAGAACGGATACCAAAATCAGACAAAAATTCCGTCTCATCAAACATCCGCTTCATAATCATCTTCATCCGGTGACCCCGCAAAATCGAAAGCAATCGGCTCTCTCCTTTCCCCGGCTCATACCAGCGCGAAATCAAACTCGCCAAATCCGGTCGGTTATTCAATACCCATTCCACACGGCGTTTGAAGGCGGGTAATTTTTCCAACATATCCGACGTCAATACCTCGACCGCAAAGAGTGGAATCAGACCCACCATCGAACGAACCTTCAATAACTCGGCAGAACCATCCTCCTTATGCAACATGTCATAATAGAATTGGTCATCTTCATCCCAAAGGTTCAATTTATCTCCACCGATCGACTGCATCGCACCAGCGATGTGCAAGAAGTGTTCAAAGAATTTGGACGCCATATCTTGATAAACGGGGTTTTCCAAGGCGATCTCACAGGCAATGCGCAACATATTCAAGCTGTACATGGCCATCCAACCTGTTCCATCCGCCTGTTCTAAGTGCCCTCCCGTAGGCAATTGCGCCGAACGGTCAAACACCCCGATATTATCCATACCCAAGAAACCTCCTCCGAAGATGTTATTTCCTCCTTCGTCTTTCAAATTCACCCACCAGGTGAAATTCAGCAATAATTTATGGAAGATACGTTCCAAGAAAACGACATCGCCTTTGCCATTCATTTCCTTATCAATTTCGTATACCTTCCAGGTTGCCCAAGCGTGCACCGGCGGATTTACATCCGAGAACGACCATTCATAAGCCGGAATCTGCCCATTCGGGTGCATGTAATATTCACGTAGAATAACCGCTAATTGGCGTTTCGCAAAATCCGGATCCAAACGTGCCAAAGGCAAGGTATGAAAAGCTAAATCCCAAGCCGCAAACCATGGATATTCCCATTTATCCGGCATGGAAAGAATATTCGCGGCGTACATGTGCCGCCAGGTATTGTTCCGACCGAGCTTCCGAGAAGCATCAGGTTTGGGCATCGCCGGGTCACCCTTGATCCACTCGAATACATTGTAATAGTACCATTGTTTGGTCCACAACATACCCGCATAGGCTTGGCGTTGTAGGTTACGCATGCTCGCGTCCTCAATATCTTTCTGTAAATCCGCGTAAAAATCATCCGCATCTTTCAAACGGGCTGCATAGATTTCATCAAAATCCGCAAAAGGTTCACGCAAGGTCAAGGTCGTCAAACGCAAACGAAAGACTTTTTTGCCACCCGCGGGAATCTTAGCGGAATAACGAACAGATGCTTTGGTACCGATGTGGTTCGGGTTTACGGCATGTTTATGTTTATTAACGATGTAGTCGTTGATGCCATCTTTCGTGAAATGCGAAAGGTTCGGAGAGCCATGCAAACGCTCGAAATTGGTCTCATTATCACAGAATAAGAATTCATCCGCATCCTCTGCATACAATTTAAAGCGGCCTACCACGCGGTGATCTACCTCAATAAAGGAATGTCCTACACCCGTTAGCATCGGTTTGTAATTGTATTTTTCGTAGCCCCAGCACCAAGTATTCCGGTACCAAATGGTAGGCAAAACGGTAATAGGGGCAGCTACTTTGGAGCGGTTTTCTACTGTTACTTGAATGAGAATATCTTGTTCATCCCCTTTGGCATATTCCATTGAGATGTCGAAAAACTCGTTTTTATCGAAGATTCCGGTATCCATCAACTCGTACTCCGGCTCTAAACGTGAGCGTTTTTTGCTTTCGTCGATGAGTTTTTGATAGGGATAAGTTTGCTGTGGGTACTTGTACAGCATTTTTTGATAGGAGTGCGTGGGTGTGGAGTCTTGGTAATAATACAATTCCTTCACGTCCTCCCCGTGATTCGATTCATTGCCTGTCAGGCCAAAAAAGCGTTCTTTTAAAATATGATCGCGGTGGTTCCAAAAGGCAAACGCGAAACAAACGTGTTGTTTATTATCGGAGATTCCCCCAATTCCTTCTTCACCCCAGCGATAGGCTTTCGACCGAGCCATGTCGTGCGAAATCGTATCCCAGGCATTTCCGCTTGCTGAATAATCTTCCCGAACCGTTCCCCATTGACGCTCTGTCAAATAAGGCCCCCACTTTTTCCACCCTTTATTATCGTTGCGTAGACTCAGTCGCTCACGTTCCGCTCCCTTATGTGACATAATTTTATAAATGCTTAGGTGTTGATTTAATCCGTAAACTACAAATATAGAATTTTTGGTGAAATTACCTTTTGTAGAAATAGGACATTTGCAAAGGCCATGCAGTGGTTGTTCCGCTTTCTTTTTATATTCGAATTCTAAATCAACAAAATGAAAAAACTGACTTACCTATTATGCCTTTTGGCTTTCGCAGCTTGCAAATCAGGCGATGCAAAAAAAGAACTAAGTACGCTTGTCGATTCCTACTACGAGGAACAGTTGAAACTCAACCCCGTTTCCGCTACAGCAAACGGCGATAATCGTTACAATGACCAATTGAACATCGATTTCACCGATGCACATCGGGCTAAAATCAAGGCACTATTAGAGAAAACGCAGTCGAGTTTACATGCGATTGATCGGGAGAAATTAGACGATAACGATCAGATTACATTTGATATGTTGAAGCGCGACATCGATTTAGGCCTGGAGGGATTAACTTTCCAAGATAATTTGATGCCTTTAAATCAGTTTTACGGATTCCACTTAACCTTTGCACAATTGGGAAGCGGTTCTGTGATGCAACCCTTTGCCACGAAAAAAGATTATGAGAATTGGGAAAAACGCATGCACATAGGGGCGGCGTATATGGACTCAAGTATTGTTTATTTCAAGAGAGGTATCGCGGCGAATATCGTTTTACCCAAGGCATTGGTGGAAAAAGTGATACCACAATTGCAATCGTTCAACGTGTCCGACATCAAGCAAAGCACCTTTTACGGGCCTTTGAATAATTTTCCAAAGGATTTCACGGCGGCCGACAAAGCGAAATTCACGCAAGAATATACGCAGATTATCCAGTCGGAAATCATGCCAGCATATGCACGTTTAGCACAATTCTTGCAAACGGAGTACTTACCAAAATCCCGTACTTCAACGGGCATTTCAGCGATTCCGAACGGTGCGAAATACTATCAATATTTGATTCGGGTATTAACAACAACCGATAAACCAGCCGAGGAAATTTACCAAACCGGTTTATCGGAAGTGAAGCGCATTCGGGCAGAAATGGAGAAAACGAAACAGTCGGTCGGCTTCCAAGGAACATTGGCAGAATTCTTCACGCACATGAAAACGGATGCCAAATTTTATCCATACAAGACGCCAGCGGAAGTGCTAGCTGCTTTTCATGCGATTCACAAAAAGATGGAACCCGCATTGAAGACGATGTTTGGCCGTGTACCTAAAACTCCTTTTGAAATTCGCCAAACGGAGGCTTTCCGAGCAGCATCATCTTCAGCAGAATATTTGCAAGGATCTGAGGATGGAACGCGTCCTGGTATTTTCTATGTACCGATTTTGGATGCAACAAAATTCAATACCACTTCCGGTATGGAAAGTTTATTCTTGCATGAGGCAATTCCTGGGCATCATTATCAGGTGAGTCTCCAACAAGAAAATAGCCAATTGCCAAAATTTCGTCGGTTCGGAGGTAACTCAGCCTATGCAGAAGGCTGGGCACTTTACACGGAAAGCTTAGGAAAAGAATTAGGTTTATACACGGATCCATACCAATACATGGGAGCTTTGGGCGATGAAATGCATCGGGCAATTCGATTGGTTGTGGATGCAGGCATGCACTCGAAAAATATGACACGCGAGGAAGCCATTAAGTATATGATGGACAACGAACCACTCAGCGAAGAGGGAACCGTAGCGGAAATCGAACGCTATATGGCGATTCCCGCGCAAGCACTTTCGTATAAAATCGGAGCCTTAAAAATCCGTGAGATTCGTGAGCGTTTGAGCAAGGAATTAGGACCGAAATTTAAGCTCTCCGACTTCCATGATGAAATCCTCAAAGATGGCAATATGCCATTGGATGTGATGGAAAACAAGATGAATCGCTGGGCGAAAAGTTTGTAGCGACGCGATACCTCGCGTCTTTGCAAAATCAACATGTAGAGACGCGATACTTCGCGTCTTTCAAAAACTGTAGAGACGCGATACCTCGCGTCTTGTAAACATATTAAGACGCGAAGTATCGCGTCTCTACAAAAAAAGTTGGCCCATGCATGGAAATAATAGACGCGAAGTATCGCGTCTCTACAAAAAAGTTGGCCATGCATGGAAACAATAGACGCGAGGTATCGCGTCTCTACAAAAAATAGAATGATCAACCTCACCACCACGTTCTCCATCCCACGCGCCACACACTTGATTCGCCCGAACAGCCATATCCTGTGCATCGGCTCTTGTTTTGCAGAAAATATGGGGCAGCGATTGGACCATTTACCTTTGGTCGTTTCCAATCAAGCCTTGGGCACCCTGTTCCACCCGATGAGCATTTTACGTGGATTAAGCCCTGATGTATTGCAGGAAAGCGATTTATATCCGCAAGGGAATTTGTACGTCCACCCAGACTTTCATTCGCAGTTCATGGGCAAGACTCCAGCAGATTTCTTGTCGGAATTGATTCAAATCAAATCGAGAACGCTTGAATTTTTATCGGAGAGCAATTTCGTTGTCATCACTTGGGGAACGGCTTTTTATTATGAGGATCAGGTTTTGGGGCGTGCGATTGCCAACTGCCATAAACAAGCCGCTTCGCGCTTCATCAAGAAGCAAAGTACGGTGGAGGAGATTTCTTTGGCCTATGAACAATTTTTTCAGGAAAACCCCTTGCAAAAAATCATTCTAAGCGTTTCACCTGTTCGTCATACACGAGATGGAATACCAGAAAATGCTGTTTCCAAAGCGATATTGCGAGTGGCTGCGGATACTTTGGCAAAGAAATTCCCTGACCAAGTGAGTTATTTCCCCGCTTATGAGATCTTGATGGACGAGTTACGTGATTACCGATTTTACCAGTCGGACATGGTTCATCCCACCGAACAAGCGGTGGAATACATATACAAACGTTTCAAACAGACTCATTTCGAGGATGACTTATTGGATATTGCCAAAAAATGGGAAGAAATGATGCGGACCATGGAACACCGACCGCATCCTTTGCAATACGCACAACATCGCGAAATTTTATTACGACTTAGGAAGGAAATCGAAGATGCAAAATCAAGTATTGATTCATCCAAGATTTTGGCAAAAATAGACCAACAAATATTGGCCTTATCTTAAGACAAAGCCCTATATTTGAAGTTTGAAAGGAATGAACGCATTATGGGAGAATTGAGTGTTACGAAAGAAATCATATTAGGTGCATTAAGCACGGTTCAAGAACCAGATTTGAAAAAAGATTTGGTGACTTTGGGCATGATTAAAGATGTCGAATTGGGCGTAGGAGAAGTGCGTTTTACGGTGGTATTAACGACGCCTGCCTGCCCGTTAAAGGAAAAAATCAGACAAGATTGTGTAGATGCCATTCATAAGTTGGTGCATCCAGACCTGAAAGTGGTCATTAATATGACGGCTGAGGTGACTAGTTTACAACAACAAGATCCTTTGATTCCCGGCGTTAAGAATGTCATTGCGGTGGCATCCGGTAAAGGAGGCGTGGGCAAATCGACCGTCACGGCGAATTTAGCCATGGCTTTGAAGAAAGCAGGTGCCAAAGTAGGTATTTTAGATGCCGATATTTCGGGCCCGTCCATACCTGTGATGTTTGGCGCAGAAGACATGCAACCTTTGGTGCAGGAAATCAATGGCAAAAATCGGATTCAACCCATCAACCAATATGGCATCAAATTAATCTCCATGGGCTTTTTAGCCCCTACGGAAAGTCCTGTGCCGTGGCGCGGGCCAATGATGACGCAAGCTTTGCGTCAGTTTTTTGGCGATACGAATTGGGAAGAATTGGATTATTTATTAATCGATTTGCCGCCAGGAACATCGGATATCCACTTGACTTTAGTTCAATTAATTAAGTTGACCGGTGCGGTTATCGTAACAACACCCCAGAAAGTTGCGCTTTCGGATGCAACAAAAGGTTTGCAGTTTTTCAAGCAAAATGGCATCAATGTGCCTATTTTGGGATTGGTCGAAAATATGTCATATTTCACACCGGCTGAATTGCCCGACAATAAATACTATTTGTTCGGGAAAGATGGTGGCAAGGAATTAGCAACAAAATATAAGGTTCCCTTTTTAGGGGAGGTGCCTTTGGTGCAAGGAATTCGGGAAGCGGGTGATGCGGGTAAACCGATTGCCGCGGAAGAAGGGCCTACAGCAGAAGCATTTGGACAAATTGCGGCTAATTTGGCGCAGCAAATCGCGATTAATAACGCACAATAGACACAAACATGGAAAATCACCCACTCTATTCTAGAATCCAAACGGCCTTAGATAGCATTAGACCCTATTTAGTGGCAGATGGCGGAAATGTAGAGGTCGTTGAGATTACGAAAGAAAATGTGTTGAAATTAGCATTGGTTGGAAATTGTCAATCATGCAATATGTCGGCCATGACCTTCCGTGCCGGTGTAGAAGAAGCAATTCGACGCGATGTACCTGAAATTACAGCAGTAGAAGAAATCAAAGTAGGATGATGCGAATAGGAATATTTTTTGGTGGCCAAGCGCGGGAGCGCGAAATCAGTTTTGCCGGTGGCAAAACAGCCATGGCACACATCAATAAGTCGTTATTTACCCCTGTCCCTATTTTTGTGGATGGTTTGGGCAATTTTGTGCTGATCAAAGAGGAATTGATCTACCAAGAATCCATTCGCAATTTCTTTCCTCCAGCCAAATACCAACGGGCTCCTTTTTCTGTATATACAGAATCCTTGACCGATATCGCGGACTACGCGGGTATGTTGGCCGAAATCGGTACAGTTATCACACCCGCTGATTTCGCAAACCTAATCGATTTCGCCTTCATCGCGATGCATGGTCCGGGTGCCGAAGATGGCAGTATTCAGGGTTTACTGGAGTGGTTTAATATTCCTTATTCGGGTCCGAGTTTATTGGGTTCATCCATTGGAATTGACAAAATCAAACAAAACGACTGGCTTGCGAAGAGCGTCGGTTTGGATAAAAAATATTTTGTATTGCAGCGTGCCGACTATGAATCGTATGGTCGGGAGACGCTATTTGAACAAGTAAAAAAGGCCATTGGAATTCCTTTTGTGGCGAAAGCACCCCATCAAGGATCGTCGATTGGTTTGGCATTTGTGAAGGAAGATTCCTTGGAGGTTTTTGATCAGGCGATAAAGAAATGTTTGTTCATTCAGGAAATCTACCGGGAGCATTGGATCACGTATAGCGAGGAACAACAAGTAGAGGTTCTTCAAAAAATGGTCAATTTAGATGAGGGCATTGGTTTTCCAGTTCGTTTCAATCATCAGGTTTACCTGCACCCTTGCGAATTACATGCAGCATTAAAAGAATATTTTGTCCATACGGTGACGAAAGCGAGCATTCATTCCATGCATTCGGAAGATGCGGTATTATTGGAGGCCTTTGTTCATGGAAATGAATTCAGTTGTGGAGTGATTCAAACGCCCAAAGGAGAATCGGTAGCCCTTCCTCCTACAGAAATTGTGATTGATGAATCGGTTGAAGTCTTTGATTTCAATGCTAAATATAAGTCGAAATTAACGCGTAAGCGTATTCCGATGGATGCGTCGTTGCAGCATCTCCAACAAATTCAGGCGCAGGTAAAACAAGCCTTTGATGATCTAGGATTTGGTGTTTGTACGCGGATTGATGGATTTTTGACAGCAGACGGTGTGGTTGTGTTGCATGACCCCAATACGATTCCAGGTATGTCCCCGAGTTCCTTGATCTTTAAGCAGATGGCGGAAATTGGTTTAACCGTCACTGATTCCATTACGTATTTCATTCGACAATCGATTCGTGAGCGCATGCGCAATGGCAAAAATTACCATGCATTCCGGAAATTATTGGAAGGTTTGGATCAAGCGATATCAGAGGTTTTGCTTGAGAAATTATCGCAAGAACCGCAAGTCATTCAGGTGGATACGGGTGAATTGGAAAACAGTTTTGAGACAGCAAAAAAAGAAGCGGCGCGTTTAGCGGCTCTGGGCAATCAAGCGTATAAGGTTGTGGTTCCATTGGAAATGGAAGAAGGCGAGATTGAATATGTGCTTCATGTGGCTCAACTAGCCAAAGAAACTGGCAAAGAATTAATGGAAAGTATTCACCAAGGCGTGCATCCACTCATTGCACATACACGTCAGGCAGGATCCGAAATTACAGCATTTTATACACGTTAACATGGAAGCATTAAATCCTTTACAATATCCCATCGGGAAATTTTCAGCACCGGAAGTCATTACGCCCGCAATACGCGAAGAATGGATTTCGATCATCGAAGCATTGCCCGAGCAATTGGCAACCCTACTAGCCAACGTGGATGAAAGCCTATTGGAAAAACCCTACCGCGAAGGAGGCTGGTCGGCAAGAAAAGTAATTCATCACCTTTACGACAGCCATATCAATAGTTATATTCGTTTTAAGATGGCCTTGACGGAAGACAATCCGACGATTAAGCCATACGATGAAAATACTTGGGCGGAGATGCCGGATGGCAACGAAGCGCCAATTCAATGGTCTATTGAGGGTATCAAATACATTCACTTGCGTTGGGTTTACCTAATGAAAACCATGCAAGAATCCGATTGGTCGAAGACGTATTTTCATCCGGAGCGTGGCGTTAGCTATCGTTTGGATAAGGTTCTAGGTATTTATGCGTGGCATTGCGTGCATCATTTGAAGCAGGTGGAGTCGGTTCTTTAGACGTTGGACATTAGACGTTGGACATTGGATTGTAGAGACGCGATACTTCGCGTCTATTTTTTACGCCTAGTTTAAAATGAAATTCTTTCCTTCAGATTCCCAGTACAGACAACTGATTCCCTTCGGACTAAAGATTACGGACTGACGTCTAGCGACTGACGACTAATCTACTTCTTTTTAACCCTAGGCTTTAGCCTAGGGAATCATCCGAAGGATGAAACAATACCCCGGTTTA
>CANGCD010000068.1 GCA_947452215.1 Cytophagaceae bacterium
CAACATTTAATGGATTAGGCGTTTCTGCTTGTGCGGTATGCGATGGTTTCTTCTATCGTAATCAAACGGTTGCTGTCGTAGGTGCTGGAGATACAGCCGCTGAGGAAGCGAGCTATTTGGCGAATTTGTGTACTCAAGTACATTTAATTGTCCGCAGAGATCAAATGCGTGCCTCATTGATCATGCAAGAACGCGTGAAAAATAATCCAAAAATTACGATTCATTGGAATTCAGAAACAGAGGAAATCTTAGGGGATGCCAATGGCGTAACCGGAATTCGTATTATCAATAATGTGACGAAGGAAAAAGAGGAAATTGCTTTAACGGGCTTCTTCGTGGCGATTGGTCATCAACCCAATACGAGCATATTCAAAGGCCAATTGGACATGGATGCTCAGGAGTATTTAATCACGGAAAAAGGTAGTTCACGTACAAACATCCCAGGCGTTTTTGCTTGTGGGGATGTGCAGGATACGACTTACCGACAAGCCGTTACGGCAGCAGGAAGTGGCTGTATGGCAGCTTTGGACGCTGAAAGATGGTTGGCGGCCTCCAACTTACACTAAAAAACACCTATGAATTTTAGCAAAATCATTCTTGGCTTTTGCCTGGTCTTTTTGACCTTAACGAGCTATGGCCAAGAAAAAAAGCTTTTCAAGAAAAATACCAAAATCGAATCCAAGCCGAGCTCTTCCTTGTATCAGGATAAGTCGGAAAAAAAGGATGATTTAGACGATTTACCTCCTTTAACCTTTCGGACAGAAAGCGAAAGTACGACTACAGCCTTGCAAGGATCTGAAATGCAGGAACGAAAGTATGAGCCTTTGAAATTCGTTAATCCGAGCATCAGTAATTTCGATACGACTTCGATTGATGAAGGCGAAGCCTTGGTGGTGGAAATCGAGGAGGAAAATGCGCCGGTCGGATCCGAAGATTTTGTGTCAGTTGCCTCCTATTATTCGATTTGGGATACTAAAAGCATTGACCCCTATGACATCAATGCCAAGGAGTTTGATGAACCTGTTGATTTAGAATTATACAATTTGCCTGCTGGCAGAAATTGGGCCCCTCCATTGGCAGTCGTGAAGCAAACGAGTCCCTTTGGGCCACGCTGGGGACGCTTGCACGCGGGTGTAGATTTGGATTTAGAAACGGGATATCCGGTTTACGCGCCATTCGATGGAATCGTGCGTGTTGTCAATTATGACGGTGGCGGATATGGGAAATATATGGTTTTGCGCCATTACAACGGTTTAGAAACCTTATATGGTCACCTTTCCAAACAAGGTTTAGAGCCTGGCACATTTGTAAAGGCAGGTGATGAAATTGGCTTAGGCGGAAATACTGGTCGGAGTACAGGATCCCATTTGCATTTTGAAACCCGCTTTGAGGGAAACCCATTTAACCCAAATCAAGTATACAATTTTGGAACGGGGGAACCCCTTTCAGATCACCTTTTAATTACGGCTCAAACATTTAACATCCGAGCCTTATCACTTCGCAATGAATACGGAAGTGCTGGGGAAAAAATTAGAAGTAGACGGAAAGTTTGGACGAAAGTACGATCAGGGGATTCTTTGTATTCCATTGCGCAGCGCGCGGGAATATCTGCTAGCAAATTAGCCCGTCTGAATGGATTAAAAATGTCCTCCACCATTCGCGCAGGTCGACGCCTACGCATTCACTAAGAAGATGAAACTAGATATATTGGTCATGGCTGCCCACCCGGACGATGCTGAATTAGCCGTATCGGGAACCATTGCAGGCGCAATTGCACAAGGCAAAAAAGTAGGAATCGTTGATTTCACGCGCGGGGAATTAGGAACTCGAGGTACACCCGAAATTCGTTTGGCAGAATCAGCCGCAGCAAGCCAGGTATTAGGAATTCATGCCCGCGAAAACTTGGAATTACCTGATGGATTTTTCCAAAATGATCGCGAGAGTCAAATGAAATTAATCGAGGTCATTCGTAAATATCAACCCGAAATCGTATTAGCCAATGCCTTGGAAGATCGTCATCCGGATCATGGAAAAGGCGCTGCTTTAGCTATTGATGCGTGTTTTTTAAGTGGATTACGTAAAATAGAAACCGGCTTAGCCCCTTGGCGACCAAAACATGTTTATCATTATATTCAAGATCGCTATTTGAAGCCCGACTTCGTAGTTGACATTACCGAACATTGGTCGACAAAAGAAGCTGCCATACGTGCATTCAAGAGTCAATTTTTCGACCCAAATTCAACAGAACCCGCATCTTATATTTCAAGTCCTGATTTTCTTGCTTTCGTTGATGCCCGTGCCCAAGAAATGGGACACAAGATTGGTGTGAAATATGGGGAAGGATTTCAAACGCAAGGGACGATTCAAATGAGTCTTTAGGTGTTGGAGTGAAGAGTGAAGAGTGAAGAGTGAAGAGTGAAGAGTTAAGAGTGAAGAGTGAAGAGTGAAGAGTTAAGAGTTAAGAGCGAAGAGTGAAGAGTTAAGAGTTAAGAGTTAAGAATTAAGAGTTAAGAGTTAAGAGTGAAGAGTGAAGAGTGAAGAGTGAAGAAATGGTATTAGCTCTCGATTAGTTAAATGTGATTGATTGTGTAATCAAAGTGATTAGTAAGAAGTAGATATATATATTTATTGTAAGTAGTTAATTTAAACTCTTACCTCTTCACTCTTCACTCTTCACTCTCAACTCCCTAATCAATCACCCTTTTCGTAATATCCCCAAACGAATCTATTCGTCGATCGCGCATAAATGGCCAAATCCGACGGTATTGCTCTTGTGCATCTAAGTCAATTTCCACAACGGCTATTTCCTCAGTATTATGAGGCGCTTGATAGATCACCCGACCAAAAGCGTTGCTCACGAAGGATCCACCCCAAAAAGTCTGTCCATTTTCCTCTCCTACCCGATTAACCGCGATCACCGGAACTTCATTCGCTACTGCATGGCCACGCTGTACGGTTTGCCAAGCCTGGTATTGTTCCCGATTGATTTCGCTACTAGGTTCTTGATTATCCCAACCGATGGCCGTAGGGTAAATTAACACCTCAGCACCTTTTAAGGCTGTTAACCGCGCTGCTTCGGGGTACCATTGGTCCCAACAAATCAGAATACCCAATTTCCCGTAACTCGAATCAAATACTTGGTATCCCAAATCTCCTGGCGTGAAATAGTATTTCTCTTCGTAACCTGCGTCTTGCGGAATATGCATTTTACGATATTTACCCAGATAACCTTTGGCATAATCTAAGACGGCACAGGTATTATGATAAACTCCTTTGCTGCGTTTTTCAAACAAAGAAGCTACGATGACAATGTTCAATTCTTGGGCAAGAGCCAATAAAGTATCCGTACCGGGTCCTGGAATAGCTTCCGCCAAATCAAAATAGGCAGCATCCTGCTTGTGACAGAAATATACGGATTGATATAATTCCTGCAAACAAATCACTTGAGCACCTTGAGCAGCGGCTTCTCGGATTTTAGCGTGCGTTTTTTGTTGGTTCGCTTGCACGTCCTCCGAACAAGTCAATTGCAGTAAGGCAAATTTGATATTTTTCATAATGCGTGGGCGGCGTTTTTAAGGGCCGAAAGATCCAATGAATTCATACAATTAAAATGTCCCAAAGGACAAACGTTCGAACCTTGTGTCGAGCAGGGCCGACAAGCCAGATCCCTATTTTCGATAGCTGTAAACGACGTTTGATACGGGGTAAAACCTAATCCCGGATGCGTACTTCCCCAAATCGTAAATAAATTGGGGTGCTTTAGGGCAGCCGCTACGTGCAACATACTTGAATCATGCGTGATCACCATCGAAGCTTGTTGGATCACTGATGCACTCTGAGCGATACTCGTTTTCGTACAAAGGTTAATGACTTTCGAAGGAAAAAGCGTCGCTAATCGGTAGCCCATTTTTTCATCCCAATCATCGCCAATTAATACGATTTGTTGGGGAATCGAATCCACTAATTCAATCATTTTGGGATAAGATAATACCTTGGTTTGATGCGCAGCACCAATCGCAAAAAGAACAAATGGCGATTTTATCCCATAATCGGCTAGCTTAACGTGCGCCGAATCTAAAATAAAATAATCAAGTCCTTGACCATCAGGAACTAAACCCAAAGAAGCAAAATTGCGATCCACCAGATGCCCGGGCAGCGTATTCACTTTCGTTTGAACGAAGGCTTTACGCGCCGCGGTATATTTATTAATCTGCTTGGGAAATTTTCCCAACAGCAAACATAACATGTGCGAACGAAGGTTTTTATGTAAGTCATAAACCATGCCAAAACCTTCTTGGCGAAGCTCAGAGGCAAATTTCCATAAATTTCCATCGTATCCATGCACTTGATCCACATGAGGATTCCCGGCCCATAGATGAGCGAAGGATGCCTTGGTGGCGATGTGAATTTCGGCATGCGGGAATTGTGCTTTGAGCACACGTACGATAGGTGTTGTCAAAAGAATGTCCCCAATGGACGAAAAACGAATACAAAGGATTTTCTGCATGGAAAAAAAATACGTCGCAAAATTAAGAAAAATCTATTCTCTTTCATTCTTTTCGGTAAATTGCACACTTAATTGAAGATTAAATGGAGAAAAAACCAGATACCGCCTCAGCACTCAAGGATATCATTTCACACGCCAAAGAATATGGCTTCGTATTCCCATCCTCTGAAATCTATGATGGATTACAAGCCGTTTACGACTACGGTCAAAATGGCGTTGAACTCAAGAATAATTTAAAGAACGTTTGGTATAAAGCGATGACCATGTTGAACGACAATGTGGTAGGCTTAGATGCAGCTATTTTCATGCATCCCTTAACTTGGAAGGCCTCTGGGCACGTGGATTCGTTTAACGATCCCATGATTGATAACAAAGATTCCAAGAAACGGTACCGAGCAGATACCCTATTAGAAGAGCGTGCAGCAGCATTAGAGGATGAAGGAAAAGCGGATGAGGCGAAAGCTTTGATGCAAGCGATGGCAAAAGGATTGGATGCGGGAGATTTAGAGTCCGTGCGCCAATTAATCATTGATCAAAACATTAAATGCCCTGTATCAGGAACAGCGAATTGGACCGAAGTTCGTCAGTTCAACTTGATGTTCTCGACCCAAGTAGGTGCAGTTTCAGAAGATGCGTCCTTGATTTATTTGCGTCCAGAAACAGCTCAAGGGATTTTTGTAAACTTCTTAAACGTGCAGAAGACAGGCCGCATGAAGGTGCCTTTTGGTATCGCTCAGATTGGAAAAGCCTTCCGTAATGAGATTGTGGCACGTAATTTCATCTTCCGCATGCGGGAGTTTGAACAAATGGAAATGCAATTTTTTGTACGTCCTGGCACGGAGATGGAATGGTACAATAAATGGAAAGAAACACGTATGAAGTTTCACCAAGCAATTGGCTTACCCGCTGATTCCTTGAAATTCCATGATCACGATAAATTAGCCCACTATGCGAATGCAGCTGTGGATATTGAATACAAGTTCCCATTTGGCTTTAAGGAAATGGAAGGGATACATTCACGGACCGACTTTGATTTGAAGGCGCACCAAGAATTATCAAAGAAGAAACAACAGTATTTTGATCCAGAGATCAATCAAAACTACATCCCATATGTCGTAGAGACATCGGTAGGTGCTGATCGCTTGTTTTTGGCGATTTTATGCAATGCCTATACAGATGAAACGACGGGAGAAGGTGAAAGCTTAAAGCAACGCGTTTATTTGAATATTCATCCGGCTTTAGCCCCTACGAAAGTAGCAGTATTGCCATTGGTGAAGAAAGATGGATTAGCAGAGAAAGCACAAGAAATTACAAATCAATTAAAATTTGCCTTTAATACAACCTATGACGACGGAGGAGCGATAGGCAAGCGCTATACACGTCAAGATTTAATTGGAACGCCTTATTGTGTCGTGGTTGATTACCAAACCATGGAAGATCAAACCGTAACGGTACGTGATCGCAATACGATGAGCCAAGAGCGCATTTCTATCGCTGACCTAAAAGAAAAATTAGGCTATGCGGTATCGATGGAGCGTATTTTTGAAAAATTAGTTTAAAAACGCAAACAACGACGACATGACAACTGATCAAAATCCAGCAGAGAACGAAGCTACTGAGCCCGTAAACGTGGAAGAAACAACACCCGTAGCGGCAGAGACAAGCGAAATGCTTGCCAAAGAAGTGGAAGCACCCACACCTGAAAAGGAAGTGAGCTATCCCCTATTCGACTTTGCGGTCGCTTCTAAAGATCATTTCCTGACGTATTTTGGGAAAATCAAGGAAATCGTGTCGGAACATGCACATCCAGGAACCTACAAAAAGGTGGATGAAATAACAAAAGAGGTTAAAGAAGCTTGGAGCCAGTTGAAGCAAGCTGAAAAGCAAGCAGCAATTGAGGCGTTTAAAGCAGCCAATGATGGTACCGATGAAGGGTTTGATTTCAAAGACGAAGCCGTTCATGCGGTAGATCAATTGATTCACCACATTCGGACAGAAAAACAAGCCTTTTTCCAAGGATTGGAGAAGGCTCGTGAAAAGGCATTAGAAGGCAAAACGCGATTAATAAATGAGTTGCGTACATTAGTCGACAAAGATGATAACAGTGACCCAGCCCAAGTAAATGCAAGTTTTAAGGCATTTAAGAAGATTCAAGAAGAGTGGAAAAGTTTAGGATCCGTTCAAGGGCCCATGAACCAAACTCTTTGGCAATCTTACCATGCCTTGGTAGATCGTTTTTATTCCAACCGTTCCATCTTCTATGAATTATTGGAGTTAGATCGCAAGAAGAATTTACAGGCGAAAGAAATCATCGCGGCCAAATTAGAAACGCTGGCAGCAGCCGTGGCGAAAGCGACCAATTTGCCTGTCTTACTAAAAGAAGCGGAGGAATTATTCAATGAATACAAGCACATTGGACCTGCAGCACGTGAGGACAATGAAGCGATGTGGCAACGCGTGAAGAAATCGTTGGATGTTTTGTTTGAACAGAAGCGTCAGATTCAGGATGCCAACAAAGCCGTATTTGAGGAGAATTTAAAGATTAAAAAGGAATTGGCTGGATTGATGCATGGTTATGCGTCTTTTACGTCAACATCGATATCCGAATGGAACCAGGCATCGAAGGCCGTATTAGCCTTACAAGAGCAATGGGGGAAATTAAAGGGCGGATTACCGCGTGAAGGAGGAAAAGAAGTAAGTCACCAGTTTTGGGCCGACTTAAAAACCTTCTTTAAACTTAAGAGTGATTTCTTCGGAAAAATTGATGCGGAGCGTAAGGCAAATTTAGCAGCGAAACAACAATTGATCGACCAAGTAGAAGGAATCGTTTCAGTAGGTACAGAGACTCCGGAAATTACCCAAATGGTGATAGACTTGCAGAAAAAGTGGAAGGAAATCGGCCATGTACCTGAGAAGCAAAAAGATAGTATCTATGCGAAGTTTAAAGCAGCATGTGATAATTATTTCAACCTAAAACGTTCAGCTTCTAAAGGATCCAAGGATGCGGAAATGGATGCAAATTTAGCTGCGAAGCAAGCTATTTTGGCCGACATGGAAGCGATGCTGAAGGATGCGAGTTTATTAGCCCGTTTGGGCGAGGTAAAAGCAGCCTGGGATACGATTGGATTTGTACCCAAGAAAAATGTGAAGGACTTACAAGAGGCTTTCCGAAAGACTTGGAATGCTTTGATTGATTTGGCAAGAACGCAACCGACGGAGCAATTAGCTGCTTGGGGCTTTGAATTGAAGTCGTTGAAGACAGAATCAGCGCCTACTGAATCAGCAGCACCATCGGCAGATTCGCGTAAAAAAATCCAAGCCTTGGAAAATGATATCGCGGTGTTAACCAACAACTTAGAGTTCTTTGCGAAGTCGAAAAACAGCGATAAGCTGCGTGCGGAGGTGGAAAAGAAAATTGCGGCGGCGGAAAAAGAATTGGAAAAATTGAAAAAAAGTTAATTTTTTTAGACTTCGGTTTTGCGATTTAGGAGAATAACACTACTTTTGTAAACCGAAATGCGCCTCCTTAGCTCAGCTGGTAGAGCAACTGATTTGTAATCAGTAGGTCGTTGGTTCGATCCCGACAGGAGGCTCTGATAAGCTCAACAGAAATGTTGGGCTTTTTTGTTTTAGTGGGCTTTTGAAGTGTCTCTAATAAGTTTTGTCTGTTGAACAATGATTTCTCGAATTTAGTACGAGCCCGAGAAAACATAAGTATAGGGCCATTTCTTCTAATTTGACTCAACTTGTACAAATCCCAAATTACTGGACATATTCGTTGAAACAGTTTTGTAACAATTGGCTGATTTATCCAAAATTCGAAAATCATTGTAATCAGTTAGTCGTTGGAATTGCATTCCGCGTTGATCCCGACAGGAGGCTCTGATAAGCTCGAAAGAAATGTTGGGCTTTTTTGTTTTAGTGGGCTTTTGAAGTGTCTCTAATAAGTTTTGTCTGTTGAACAATGATTTCTCGAATTTAGTACGAGCCCGAGAAAACATAAAGTATGGGGCCATTTCTTCTAATTTGACTCAACATGTACAAATCCCAAATTACTGGACATATTCGTTGAAACAGTTGTGTAACAATTGGCTGATTTATCCAAAATTTGAAAATCATTTTAATCAGTAGGTCGTTAGAATTGCATTCCGCGTTGATCCCGACAGGAGGCTCTGATAAGCTCAACAGAAATGTTGGGCTTTTTTATTTATTGAGCAAAAAAAATGACCGGCTAGCATGTATCGAGCTAACCGGTCTAATCCTCAACGAATATTATTAACAATTTTCGTGAAAATACTTCTTTGCGATTTCTTCCTCTTGGACATATAGACTTTGATTGGTCAGTGAATTGGTACCACCTGCATGGTTACTGCACCAGCCATGTTCCGCGTGTCCATCATAAGAGGTATGACGCAATTTGATACCCATATTGGAGATATCTTGAAACCAAGGAATACCAAAATCGATAGCATTCTTCAATCCGTATAGTCGGGCCTTTCCACGCGGAAACACCAATTTACGGGCTTCTGGAATATTAAAGAGAACAACGAACTCATTGAGGCGGCATTCAGGGAGTGGCCAACTAGCCTTGCCTTCGCCTAATAAACCCATGGAACTCGCTCGGTCATGGGGCCAACCTTGATATAAATCTTCTAATTCTTTGCTAGAAGGGCGATAATCGAAATATTGTTGGTCTACACATCCTTTATTAAATGCTGGACAATTCCAACATTGGCCGATGGTTCCCGCGGCGATATCGGTACCAATATTGCCCAAATAATGCCCAATCAAATCGCCACTAAAAAGCATATCATTGTGCATCAAAAACAAATAAGGCATTTTGGCTTCTTCCCAGGCATATTGGTAGCGAACGGATTTACGGTAAGAGGGGAACAAGAACTTTAATTTTTGTTTGAGGGAATTAGAACTCAAATTCTCAAAACCAAAAAAACGTTCAGATACATTATAAACGACAGGAAGACCCTCCAAAAGACCTTTTAATTCATCCATATCAAAGCCGAAAGGCTGTACCTTTTCAAAGGTCACATAAATTTTATTGATATGTTGTTTCGAATACTTGTAGAGCGTATGTAAGGAAACAGCAGTTTGCCATGGTTTCCCATAGATCATGATACCTACATCTACTTTGTTTGATTGTTGCATTTATAAGGGATTTTCTTTTACGAATTTTTCTGCTGTTGCCATCGAACTACTGACAACTTGGTGCATATCTAAATATACATATTGACCTAATCGGCCGATAAACGTTGTCTTCGGATTCTCAATTTGCTTGTATTGCAGGTAAAGTGCCCGATTCTGACCACTGGCATCCTTCACAGGATAAAAGCGTTCATTATTATTTTCAGTATACGAACAGGGCTCCTCATAAGTCAAGCTCGTAAACATAGGATTTTGAGGCGAATTCGGAATGTTCTTCCATTCCACAACACGGGTATATGGGCCTGTATTTGTGAAATTCACCTGGCAAACAGGAAATATACGAGGAATAGGTAAGTCGACATGATGGAACTTAAGGGAGCGATAAGGCAGGGGCCCTAAGCTGTATTCATAATACTCATCAATGGGCATTGAATTAAAAACATGCATGTATGCATCCTCCATGTCTTTGTGAAATTCCGTCTCCAATTTGATCTGAATATTCGGGTGGTCGAGCAGATTTTCAAACATTTTTGTATAGCCCTCTTTCGGCATGGCTTGGTATTGGTCATCAGGAAAATACAATTCATTCGTATCATTCCGGACCGGAACCCGATTAATAATATCAGGACTAATTTCTTCCAATTTCAAGCCCCACATTTTTTCGGAATAGGGACGAATGAACGTATCAATAACCTTATCCTCCCCAACCCTATTTTTCGTTTCAAGATTAACAGGGAGCGTTAATAATTCACCCGTATCCAAGATTGCCTTTACCCGATGCTGATAATCAATCCAATCAGTAAAGCGACTTAAAAATTCGAAAACCGACTGATTGTTTGTGTGAAATAAATGCGGACCGTATTGATGAACTAAAATATTGTGTGGATTAATGTAATCAAATGCATTCCCCGCAATGTGGGATCGCTTGTCAATCACGTCAACGAGAAAACCATTTTCGCTCAAAATGCGAGCAATAACGGCACCGCTGAATCCAGCACCCACAACCAAAATTTTATTCAACATTAGATTTTTTCGAACTAGAGATTAAAATTAACAAATCTAAAAGGCATTCCCAAAAGTCATTAGTTCAACGGCCAGGAACGATGGAAAAGGCTACGAATTATTTAATTAAACAATCGAGCTAAGCCTTCTTCCACGTTCGTTTGATGAAACACTTTCCATGCAGCTAAAAAAGCCTCTGAATTTTCAAAACGAATGTGATTCAAAAGCACACTAAATACACCGATAATCGGCTCTACGCGAATGACGTCTAATTTCAGTAGAAAAGGCTTATCAAGCTCAGCATCTAAATATTGAAATTGATCCGTCAAATAAGGAAAATGCAACAAGAAAATCGTCATGGCTTTTAAATTAAAATAGGCCTCCAAATGCAATAAAGGCTGATCATAGATTAAATACCCAAAAGGATCCCGTACTAATTGATGATTTTGGAGATGTAATTCTTTGGGGGCTAGGACCTTCAACTTCTCAATTCCTTCACAACGATCTAACTTGAATACTTTGGGACGAAGTTCTTTTGTCAAATCTTCCAGATCAATTGCATAAATCTCTAAATTCTCTAGACTAAAACTAACTGGAACGACTATTCGGTCCCGCTTTGTACCTTGATTCGCACTCGAATAGTTAATTAACCGCATTTGATACTTCCGCTTACTTTGATTAATCTGTTTATCACAAAACTCAACCAAATCTATCGTGCGCTTTGATAATAGATTTTGACGCTTCTTATTCGAATGAAATATCTGCAACAATTTTTGCTGTATCGTCCGCCGCATGTCTACATCTGAAATGGCCTCTTGTGCAGCAAAATACAAAGCCTGACTTTCTTGTAAACTGAACTCAGTTCGGGAGTATTCCGCTTTTTTTTTAATGCCATATTTATCCCCTCGAATAATTTCCAGACCATACCCGGCCAAAATATCCAAATGCCGAAATATCGTTCTTCGCTTATCTTCCCCCGCCTGCTCACCTCCTCCATACAAGGCTTCCAATTTGCGCATAGGCACAGGCTTTTCAGCTTCCAATAAATACAACAACAAGTTCATCACACGCTCTTGTGTCGAAGAACTCTTAATAACTTTCGATTTCAATTCTTTAACAGGAGATTTCTTAGACTTTTTCAAGGGAATGTGATATTAAAATGAGCAATTCAAATTACTCATTTTTGTCAGTGATAATATATGCATGCCCAATATTAATTGAGAACAAAATGACAAAATTATGACCAACACGAACACGAAATACCCTAAAATAAACATATTCAGCTTATTTAAGACTTATTTCTGAAAGACAAAATTTAATTTATTATCTGTTTTTTTTGACACTAAGCCCCGTTTTATTGAAATAAAATTCTGCTTTCCTAGGCGCCAAATATTCTGTAAATTGCTTCAAACAAACAGGATTATGATTCAACGTCGCGACTTCATCAAAAGCTCCATCGGCATCTCAGCGCTGATGAACAACTCATTCCTATATACGCAAGCCCCCTCTGAAGCTTCACCTATCAGCATTGAAGAACGAAAACAACGCATAGCCAAAGCTCAGGAGCTTCTTCAGAAAAATAAAATGGTCGCATTGATTCTAGATGCAGGCACGACCATGCAATATTTCACCGGACTTTCCTGGTATCCAAGTGAAAGATCGATGTTGGTGATTATTCCCGCAAAAGGCGAATTAACCTATATCTGTCCCTATTTTGAAGAAGACCGACTGCGCGAATTGCTAAAATTGGGAACCGAAGTGCGCACTTGGCACGAAGATGAAAATCCCTTTGAACTTTGTATCAAAACCATCAAAGATCTAGGATTTCAATCTAGCCAAATAGGAATAGAAGAACAAACTCGTTTCTTTATATCAAACGGCTTACAAAAAGCAGGAAAACAATTTCAATTGGTCAGTGGGGATCCCGTTTCCGTGACTTGCCGACTCATCAAATCCCCTGCTGAAATCGCCCTCATGCAAAAGGCAAATGATATTACGACACTGGCCATCCAAGCCGGTATTGCAGCTTTAACGGAAGGTTGTAATCCCCGACAAATCAGTCAAAAAATTGCGCAAAAGCATGGTGAATTAGGAGCCCAACACGGTTTTGCGGGTGTTACTTTTGGTGTGGCGACATCATTTCCACACGGAAGTTCCCGCAAGCAAATCCTTCAAAAAGGTGATATAGTCATGTTGGATTGTGGTTGTCAAGTCGATGGTTACGAATCAGACATTACGAGAACCGTCGTTTTTGGCGAACC
>CANGCD010000069.1 GCA_947452215.1 Cytophagaceae bacterium
CTAAACCAATGTACAATTGCTCCTGATAAGCTGCACCATAACTGATATCCCATTGTGAAACGGCCCCCGAATTCGTTGCATAGCCAAATTGCTTGGTAGGCAAATTAGGCAAATACCTTTCAAAAGGTGCGCCTCCAGTTCCGGCATTCGGATTAATCAAATATCCTTGATAGGCTGCTGCCTCCGGGCTATCCGCTGTATTGTAATAATTATCGTATTCATTATCTAAACTAGCACCAGTTGCCCCTTTATCACCCGCTTTTTGAATCAAATAATCCAAATAAGAACTCCGGTTATTCGTACCTTCTAGTGTTAAGGGTTGCGATAATACAACCTGACGCGAATAACCAATACCAAATGCCCCACGCCACGATGAACTCGACAGGTATTCACCGGAAATAACAACACCAAAATTAGGCAAGTGCACGAATGAATTGGAAGCACTTGTAGTCTGATCAAGGTAGTTGGCATCCGTATTTGCCGACACAGACGCTAAACTCAATCCAATTTCGGAACGCGAATAAAACCCTAAACCCGCCGCATTTCCCGCGATGGAACTTAAATCAGCCCCCAAAACACTTTGACTTCCTCCTAAACCCTGCATTCGCGCTGAGCCCGTCACATAAGGTGTGGAGAATTGCTTGGCTAACATGGGATAGGTGTAAACCTGCGCATTAGCTAGAAAGCTTACCCAAATAAGTAAGAATATTTGAAGAATACGTTTCATAAATATTATCTTGGACCACGTGAAGAACCCCCATTTGAAGAACCGCCGCCACCACTATTAAAGGAACCTCCTGAATAATTGGATGAAGGAGAACTATAGCTTTCAGTCCGATTTTGACCATAATTTTGCTGCGGAGCTGCTTGATATTCATAATTCGAATTTCGTCTCGGAGCAGCTTGAACGGGAGCATTGGAATAGTTCGGACTTGAATTTACCCGAGGTTGGTTCGTACCTTGCGTATTGTAGGTATTATTTCCTCCTCTAGGTGCATTGGAATAATTCTCTCCCCCATAACGATTCGTCGACCCTCCATCACGTGGTCCCCGAATGTAACGGGGTGCCGGCTCTTGCGTATTGCCCACATTGGATTGATAATTATTTCCTCCATAATAATTTTGACCGAAACCCTGGTAGTAATTATAAGCGGGGCCATAACCGAACATCATACCCGGACCTACGTAGCCATAAAAAGGATCGTAATATCCATAAGGACTTGAAAAACCAAAAGAATTATACGCCGAATAGCCCATTCCTCCGTAAAAACCAAAATTAGCACCCATCGAAAATCCCGAATAGAACGGATCCATTAAACGCCATGATTGCAAAGGAGAATACCAGCGATTACTGAATCCCGTACCGAAATTAATGTAAGGATTCGAATACCAATTATTCCAAGGATTAGACGTAAACATCCCTTGGTTAAAACCTGAATTATAGCCTTGCTGGTACACAGCTCTCGAATTCAAATAATTCACATCCGGCTCTTCTTGAGCCACGGTACCCTCTTCTTCTAATATTACCTGTGCATCATCTTCAAAATTCAGATAGGATGCTTTTTTTTGCTTCGCAACAGCGGCAGCAGGCCGCTGATAAGAATCATACAAATCGTCTGATACAAATGCTGTTTGAGAAATCGAACATGCATTCAACAAGCCAGCAATAGCGAACAATACCGAGGCAATCCCTATATTTTTCATGTCTTTCATTGGATTAGTAACTGTGATGAAGCTTGTATTTTTAAGTTCATGGTTTAATTCGTAATTTTAACCTTTAAACCGTGTAAAAAGTTTCTTTTTACGATTACACAAATTAACGAAATAAAAACCCACCTAGTACGATTCCCTAAAAATATATGAGTAAATCCTTACCGTCACGTGCCGACAACTATTCTGAGTGGTATAATGAGTTAGTCAAACGAGCTGATTTGGCTGAAAATTCAGCCGTGCGAGGCTGCATGATTATCAAACCCTATGGCTATTCCATTTGGGAGAAAATGCAACGTGCATTGGATGATATGTTCAAAGAAACGGGCCATACAAATGCCTATTTCCCCTTATTTATCCCAAAATCATTTCTTTCCAAAGAAGCGTCGCACGTAGAAGGATTTGCCAAAGAATGTGCGGTGGTTACTCATTACCGACTCAAAAATGACCCCAATGGTGGGGGTGTTATTGTTGACCCCGATGCAAAATTAGAAGAAGAATTAATCGTTCGGCCAACGTCCGAAACGGTTATTTGGTCATCCTATAAAAACTGGATTCAATCTTACCGCGATTTGCCTTTGTTGATTAATCAATGGGCGAACGTGGTTCGTTGGGAAATGCGCACCCGCCTTTTCCTGCGTACAGCAGAATTCCTATGGCAAGAAGGCCATACGGCTCATGCAACAAAAAAAGAAGCGATTGAAGAAACAGAACAAATGCTTGAAGTTTATGCCGATTTTGCTGAGAACTTCATGGCTATGCCAGTCGTAAAAGGGATCAAAACGGCCAACGAGCGTTTTGCTGGGGCTGATGAAACGTATTGCATCGAAGCATTGATGCAAGATGGAAAAGCATTGCAGGCAGGCACCTCACACTTTTTAGGCCAAAATTTTGCCAAAGCGTTTGATGTAAAGTTCTTAAGCAAAGAAAATCAATTGGATTATGTTTGGGGTACATCCTGGGGTGTTTCCACCCGCTTAATGGGAGCCTTAATCATGGCGCATTCGGATGATCAAGGTTTAGTCTTGCCTCCAAAATTAGCTCCCATCCAAGTGGTTATTGTACCTATATACAAAGGAGAAGAGCAACTTAATGCAATCATTGAGAAAGTAAATCCTTTGGTAAAATCACTTCGCAAAAGTGGTGTTTCGGTTAAGTTTGATACCTCTGATAATCAGAGTCCTGGATTCAAATTCGCTGAATACGAATTGAAAGGTGTTCCGATACGTTTGGCCATCGGGAATCGCGACATGGAAAATGGTACCATCGAATTAGCCCGCCGTGACACGCGCGAAAAAACAAGCATGGCTTTCGATGGTATTGAGCAAGTTGTCTTAGATACCTTGGAAGACATTCAAACGAAAATCTATGCAAAAGCATTGGCATTCCGTACGGAGAAAACGCATGTCGTAAATACTTGGGATGAATTCAATGCCAAATTAGAAGAAGGCGGTTTCATTTCAGCACACTGGGATGGAAGCTCGGAAACCGAAGAAAAAATCAAGGAATTAACCAAAGCAACGATACGTTGTATTCCTTTGGATGCCAAAGAAGAAGCGGGCACTTGTATTTTGACAGGTAATCCGTCGAATAAGCGGGTGTTGTTTGCGAGAGCTTATTAATCGTAGAGAAGAACAACTCACGACAAAAAAATGTAAAGACGCGATACCTCGCGAAAAAACAACATGTAGAGACGCGATACCTCGCGTCTACATCAAAAAAGACGCAAAGTATTGCGTCTCTACAAATAAAAAAAAAGACGCGAAACCCGCGTCTTTTTTTTTATTTCACTAACCTTTCCAGCACCTCCAGTACCCGATCGATTTCCTCTCTCGTATTATTCTTTGAAAAAGAGAAACGAATCGCAGCCCCTGTAGCCGTCGGATTCAACGCCGAAAGTACATGTGAACCTACGGAAGTACCACTCGAACAAGCACTTCCTCCCGAAGCAGAAATCTTCTCAATATCCAATTGAAACAATAACATATCGCCATCTGCAACACTCGGGAAACGAACATTTAATACGGTATAAAGACTATTATCGACTTCGCCTGACCGACCATTAAACTGAATACCCGGAAAGCGCTGATGTAAACCTTCAATAAAATAGGATTTAATCGATTTAATATGCGCCATATGTTCATCCATGTGCGCATATGCTAAGTTAAGCGCTTTGGCCAAACCCACCATCCCATACACATTTTCCGTTCCTCCCCGTTGGTTACGCTCTTGTGCACCCCCATGCATCAAGGGATGAAATTTCGCCCCAGCACGTGCATACAAAAACCCGATTCCTTTGGGTCCGTGAAACTTATGCGCCGCTCCCACCAAAAAATCAACTGGCAATGTTTGCACATCATGGGTAAAATGCCCCATGGTCTGAACCGTATCTGAATGGAAGGTAGCTCCGTACTGCTGGCACAATGTCCCCACCGCATGCAAATTCAATAGATTCCCTATTTCATTATTCCCATGCATCAGCGACACAAGTGCATTGGGATTTTCCGATAATAAAGCTTCCAAATGCTCCAGATTAATATCGCCCTCCGCATTGATTTGAACCAGCTGAACCTTCACCATTCCTAATTTCTCCCAAGCCTCCGCCGTATGCAGGACCGCATGGTGCTCTAAAGGAGACGTAATAATTGTTTTCACGCCACCGTATAAAACGGCCGACTGAATCACCGTATTATCAGCCTCTGTACCACCGGACGTAAAGAAAATCTCAGCAGGTGAAGCATTCAATAAGGTAGCAACAGCTTTACGCGCTTTCTCGACGATCACTTTGGCTTGTCGGCCATGCGAATGAATCGACGAAGGATTCGCTGTAAATTGCTCAAAAAAGGGTTGCATTTCCTGCCAAACCGCAGGATCTACCGGCGTAGTTGCTGCATTATCGAGGTAAATGGGTGTTTTTGTTGTTGATGTCATGTTATGCTTATTTGCTAGCGATCGCTTCGATTACCTGCATGATTTGTTGGGCCAATCCACTCGCTTCCGTCTCCGTAGGAGCTTCTGAATAAATTCGAATGATGGGCTCCGTATTCGATTTGCGTAAATGTACCCAGCGATCAGCGAAATCAATCTTCACTCCATCAAGGGTATTCACACGTTCATCTTTAAATTGTTCCGCCACAGTCGCTAAGATCAAATCCACATCTAAATCCGCAGATAACTCAATCTTATTTTTCGACATAATGTAAGCCGGATATTCAGCACGAAGCGCACTGACGCTTTTGTTTTTGTATGCCAAATGCGTCAAAAATAGTCCGATACCCACTAAAGCATCCCGACCGTAATGCGACTCGGGAAAAATAACGCCTCCGTTTCCTTCTCCTCCAATAATGGCCTTTTCTGCTTTCATTTTCGTAACGACATTCACCTCCCCTACGGCCGCAGCAAAATAAGTTCCCCCATGTTGGTGGGTTACATCTGCCAGCGCTCTGGTTGACGATAAATTCGATACCGTATTTCCTTTTTCTTTACCCAAAATATAATCTGCCACCGCAACGAGCGTATATTCTTCTCCAAACGGTGTTCCATCTTCTGAAATAAAGCATAAACGATCCACATCCGGATCCACCACAATGCCTAAATCATATTTCCCTGTCTTCATTTCGGCAATCATAGCCGTTAAATTCTCTGGCAAGGGTTCTGGATTATGTCCAAAATGGCCATTCGGTTCACCAAATATCACATCCACATGCTGAACACCTAAGGCATTCAACAACTGAGGGACGACAATTCCTCCCGTTGAATTAACCGCATCTACGAGTACCTTGAAATTTTTCGCTTGAATGGCTGCTTTGTCAACCCAACGTAAACCCAACACATGGTCAATGTGTTGCTGTAGAAAGCTCGCATCCTCCGTAATCTTTCCTAATTCGGTTACTTCGACAAAGGTAAAATCTAGGTTTTCCGCTAAGTGAAGTAAGGCCTTTCCATCTTCGTCGGAAATAAACTCCCCTTCTGCATTCAAGAGTTTCAACGCATTCCATTGCGCGGGATTATGACTTGCTGTGATGATAATACCCCCGGCAGATTTCGTCCAAGGTACTGCTAATTCCACCGTTGGGGTCGTTGATAGGCCGATATCCAACACATCCCATCCCAGACCAATTAAGGTATTTGCAACAAGAGAGGAAACCATAGATCCCGAAATACGTGCATCCCGTCCTAATACAATTTGATTGGAGGCAGGCTTTGTACTTTTCAACCAAGAACCATAGGCTGCTGCAAAGGTCACCACATCGATTGGACTAAGGCCATCACCAGGTTTACCACCAATGGTACCTCGGATGCCGGAAATAGATTTAATTAAAGCCAAAACTGAAAAAATTTAGGATAAATAGAATAATAAAATTAAGGAGAAATTATCAGTTTCTCAAGTCAATTTTTCATCGGAATGGGCTAGTTATGGCAAACCACGAAGGTCTGTCATAGCAAAGGGAAGTCGGAAATTCGTATTTGCCTCCAAATATTTTTTTTGTACATTTCCGTAACTAAACCTATCAATATGAATTCCCAGCGATTAGACGCCTTATTGGCCCAAATCAGGACTTTACGGATTGCTGTCATCGGGGACTTTGCATTGGATTTTTATTTTGATTACAATCCAGATACAGCAGAAATTTCGGTAGAAACGGGCAAAGAGGTACAGCATGCCTCAAAAGCCAAAACCTACTTGGGCGGCGCAGGCAATGTCGCTAAGAACCTAGCATTACTTGGAGTTCAGGTGGACGCCTTTGGCCTGCGTGGAGACGATGTTTTCGGACGAGAAATGGAACATATCGCGCATGGGTTGAACATAAATACCCGGCAACTGCAGGTCAAATCCGAAATAGATACACCTACGTATAGCAAACCGATGCGCGAAGGTATTGAGGATAAAAGATTGGATTTTGGAACTCGAAATAATCGATTCCAGCAATTCACCCCGGAAGTGATACATGCTCTGTCATCCCAAGTGAAGGAATACGACTGGATTATCATCAATGAACAATTTCAAATTCCCCTATTAGATCCAACTCATTTAGATTACCTACAAAATTTTATAGGTACAAATGCAATTGCCGACTTACGAAGTTTAGGGCCCCATGCCACACAAACTTTATTAAAAGTCAATGAAGCCGAGTTACAAAAGATTATTGGTGTAAATACAGAAATAGAGGCAAGCATCCAGTCCTGGGTTGCCAAAAGACAGAAACCTGTGCTGGTTACATTAGGCGAACAAGGGATGGTATATGCATCACCTACTGAATTTCATTGGCAAAAGGCGATTCCACTACATGGTCCCATCGATACGGTAGGTGCAGGCGACATGGTCGTTGCTGGTTTTTCAGCAGCTAAAGCATGTGGGGCCACCATAGAAGAAGCATGCGAATTTGCCAGTTTGGCTGTACACATAAGTATTCATCAAATAGGCGAAACCGGCTACGCGAGCCCGGACGCCATCAGACAATTACATCATGAACATACAATCGCTTAGATCGGAAATCAAGGAATATACGGAAGGTGCATTATTGCCCTTTTGGATTCAGCGTACGGTAGATAAAACCCAAGGAGGATACATCACGCATTTCAATGAATTTGGCGAAGATTCAGGCCAGGATGAGAAATCCTTGATTGCCATGACCCGTTCCGTATTTACGTATTCACAAGCATATCGGCATGGTTTTGGCGGGGAAGTGATGAAGGAAATGGCCGAGCATGGAGTGCGGTTTTTGTTGGACAAAATGTGGGATGAAACGCATGGCGGATTTTATTGGATGGTGAATCGAGCCGGACAAGCGACGAACAAGCAGAAAATAGGATATGGACACAGCTTTGCGATATATTCGTTGAGCGAATACACCTTAGCCACAGGAGATCCCGTGGGTTTGGAATATGCAGAAAAGGTCTTTGATTTACTCCAAAAATATGCGGTAGATACCCATTATGGAGGCTATTGGGAATTCTTTGCAGAAGATTGGTCGATGATGGGGCCAGGAGCCCCTGGCGGAGATCGCAAGACCTTGGATGTACACATGCATTTGATGGAGGCCTTTACCACCTTGTATGAAGCAAGTAGAAAAGATATTCACCGCAGAAAACTAAAGGAATCGATCGATATTTTGATTCATAAAATCATGGATCCCGCTACGGGAACGGGGATTCCTCAGTTTTGGGAAGATTGGAGCGTGGCGCCACAGATAAAATTTGATATCGTATGGGGTTGGGATCGATTTCAGGATGGAGGGCAAAAAGCCTCTGCCGTTGACAATACCTCCTATGGACATAACGCGGAATTCGGCTGGCTATTAATGCACGCTTTAAAAGTGGGGAAAATTGATGCGACGCCTTATTTAGCAAACATCAAGAAGGCATTTTATCATTCGATGGAAAATGGAATCGATTGGGAAAATGGAGGCGTTTATGTGGAGGGGTCGCATAGTGGTGGACCCACGGATCTGGAAAAAGAGTTTTGGCAACAAGCCGAAATGCTGATAGGCATGTTGGACGCTTACCTGGTGACGCAGGACGAGCAATTCCTGAAGGCTTATGAGCAGGTACATCGATTCGTTTTTGATAAAATGATAAACCGAAATACCGGTGAATGGTGGCCCTTAATGACCCGCGAAGGGGAACCGATTTGGCGTCACATGGCTACGAACTGGAAAATAAACTACCATAACGTTCGCTCGATGATTCTCTCGTATGAGAAGCTAGGCGAAATCGAAAAATGAAAAAAATAGGTCTTTTACTCTTTTTAAGTCTACCTGGATGGGCTCAAACAGCTAAGACCTCTGATTGGCTTATTCAGTATTTTTCCAACCCCAATCAGCGCGTTGAAATCAAAAAAGATACACTTTGGGTGTATTGGTATGAGGAAGCAAGCCTTCAAAACCCGTCTGAGTTCCGGGATACGAGTGCCATTAATTTACGTATGATTGCGGATGTAAAAATCATCAAAGGGCGAAATTCGAAAGGCCAAAAAGGGATAGGATTACAATTATACCCCGCGAAAACGCGTGCTGAAAGATCGGTCACCAATCCCGGGGAGCTTTCTGCGGAGCAGCTTCGACAAACAAATACTGCATCACTTGCACAAAAAATGCAAGGACAAGCAGCGGGAGTACAAATAGGAAATGATAATTCGCCGGGAGGAAGTACCATGGTGCGCATCCATGGAATAGGATCCATTAATGCCAACGGACCTTTGTATGTTGTGGATGGCGTTCCCTTGCAAGGCAGTATTAATACAATCAATCCCAATGACGTTGCTAGCGTTCAAGTACTCAAAGACCCTTCACAAACAGCCATGTACGGTGTGAGAGGTGCCAATGGCGTGATTCTCATCAGTACCTTAAAGGCACAAACGAATTCAATTGAAATGCCTGAGTTTCCAATTATTCCCTTGACGATTTGGAGCTGGGGAGCCTTGAGCAAAGATATGCATCAAGAACGTACCGAAAATCAAATAAAGAATTGGTTGGAGGGAAAACAAAAAAGCTCATCATTACGATGAGCTTTTTTCTGTTGACCTACCAGGATTCGAACCTAGAAAACCAGAACCAAAAACTGGTGTGTTACCATTACACCATAGGTCAATACCAATTGTGATGCAAAAGTAAGGCCTTGCTCCCAAAAAATCAAACATCGCTCAAAAAAAAACGAATTATTTATTGGGCACAAAATCTATTACCTCATTATCAATCAATTAAACAAGTTCCATAGAGGCTACTAACGCATCTCCATGAATTTTCTTCACAAGTCCTTGCAATACTTTTCCTGGACCACATTCGATGAATTCCGTTGCTCCCATCGCTACCATGGTTTCTACCGACTGCGTCCAACGAACAGCACCTGTTAATTGAGCAATTAGATTAGCCTTGATTTCCGCAGGATCTTGCGATGCTTTTGCATTTACATTTTGAACAATTGGACAAATAGGCTTTACTATTTCAGTCGCTTCAATCGCCGCAGCCAATTCAATACGCGCAGGCTCCATGAACGGTGAGTGGAAAGCTCCGCCTACTGGCAGGGTCAACACGCGTTTCGCTCCCGCTTCTTTCAATTGTACCCCTACTTCTTCTATTCCTTCCACGGATCCGGAGATCACAACTTGGCCTGGACAATTATAATTAGCCGCTACCACGGATGAACCATATGCTGCGCAAATTTCCTCTATCGTCGCATCGGGTAAACCCAATACCGCCGCCATCGAGCTCGGCTGAATTTCACAGGCCTTTTGCATAGCCATCGCGCGCTTATAAACCAATTGCAAGCCATCTTGCCAAGCAAGTCCACCAGCCGCTACCAAAGCAGAAAATTCACCTAGGGAATGACCTGCCACAACTGAAGGACTAAAATCTTTACCCAATTTAGCTACCAAGACGGAATGTAAATAAATAGCAGGTTGCGTTACACGGGTTTGCTTCAATTCCTCGTCAGTACCCTCAAACATCAATTGCGAAAGCGAAAAGCCTAAAATCGCATCAGCTTCATCAACAATCGACTTCGCTGCTGCGTAATTTTCATATAGATCCTTTGCCATTCCTGGAAATTGAGAACCTTGCCCCGGGAAAACATATGCTTTCATTTGTCTATTTTTTTATATTTTTGATTAAAATTTTAAAAGACAAATATAATCAAAGAGTTCCTAGATTTTATTTTAGCCATCTGATATAAAATGCAAACATTAGTGAGATCGATTTTATTGCTTGTGAGTTCGCTCTATCTTTTTAGTGCTTGTGAGCAAAATGGCGTTACGCCGGAACCTGTCGATATTTCTACCAAAGTGACGTTCGACATCCCTAATTGCCGAAAATTCGTTCAACGAAACAACAACAACGAAGGAGAAATTTTCATCACCGGTAATACCAATAACCCATTTACCACTGCTAAAATCAAATTCAAGAATTTTTTAGGCGGCCAAGAAACGGGCTGGCTACCCCTTTCTAATGATGGTGGCAATAAATTCAGTGGAAGCTTCACACTAAAAGGAGGAGGCTACTACCCGCAAGTCATAATAGAGAATAATAATCAAGTTGTTGAGGATACCCTCATGCTTTGGAATTTCAAGGTTGGCGAAGTTTTTGCCGTTGTAGGCCATTCGCTTGCAGAAGGACAGGATCCTTATAATTTAGATACTTTCGACAAACAATGGTGTGAGGTGATTAAATGGGACGAGGGAAGTAAAGTTGCATTTTGGGGTAGATTAGCCGAGTTATTAAAGAAAAGATTGAATGTACCCGTCATGGTTTACAATACAGGAATCGGTGGATCAACCTCGATCCACTGGGGAAATTCTGCCTGGGGATTACCATTTGAGAGTCCCATTTTCGATTGGAAACAACGCTACCCCTACAAATTTTTTGAAAACCGAATCTTAAATGACTTCCCAAAAACCGGAATACGCGGCGTATTCATCATGCACGGCGAAAATGATATCGATTTAAGCGAAAATGACATTGTCGAAGGCACGAAATTATACGTTCAAAAAACACGAGATTTATTGAACAAACCTGATCTCGTTTTCTGGATGGCCAAATGCAACCGAGGAACCGATGATCCCAAAGAAGTGAAAGTTCGCGCAGCTCAAAAACGCATTTTAACCGAAGTACCTAATGTTTTGCTAGGTGCGGACCTGCAATCGCTTACAGCTCCTACCTACCGTTGGGACGGAACCCATTTCAATTTTGCTGGCGTAGAAAGTGCCGCAATCAAATGGAATGAAGCACTTCTAGATGTACACTTTACACAAACGAAACCAATGACGCGTTTCAAATAAATGGTATGACCCCAAACATCGCATTCATTTTCGATCGATTCAATGGTCGCATACAAGTACTATTTGAAAAAAAATGGGGGATTGCTAAACTTACAATAGGCATTTTTCTTTTCTTTTCGTTCATCTATTTCCCAGAAATCATCTACAAACGTGTTTCGGCGGATTGGTCAACCAATGACAAGATTGTACAAACCTTCGTCAATCAAAAAATCCAGTCCCCACTTACTCCCTATGTTAAGGCAGAAAAATGGGACCATTTTCGAAAAAGAGATTTACGAATCACACCCTATTTAGTTGGCAAAACATTGCATTTCGAAGCCATTAAACTTTTTTATTTACAGGCCTTACTCCTATTTCCGCTCTTCATCTACCTTGCCTTAAAATGTTTTCATTCGTTAACCCGAGATTCCATCACGGCATTTTGGGCAACGCTTGCACTCCTATTCTGTTATGTGGGGAATTCCTTTCCTTATGACACCTTCTTCTACGATTCTTTTGCCTATTTAGGGCTTCTCGCAGCATTTTACTGGCGAAAAAATGTCATTGTTATACCCATCTTATTAGCTACGTTTTTTGTTGACGAACGCAGCATTATTCCTGCTGGCCTAATCCTTATCCTTGACAAATTAACGTCCGAACCGATGGATAAATCAAGCCTGATTTATCAACTCAAAACACTTACAATCCAAAATGCGTTTTTGGGCAAATTCCTCATCGCGTGCATGGCCTACCTTGCCGTCCGTGTTTATTTGTATGCTAACTACCAGTTGGCCACCCCCATCGGCAATGATGCGGGTGTTAGCCTCGGACTTGCATTTATTCATAAATTCAAAGTTCCGTTTGCCATGTTTTCTGCCTTTAAATTCAATTACATTTTAATCATATTGGCACTTACAAAGCTCATAAAGTCAAAAGAATGGATTTTTACAATCACTTATGCCACAGCCATTTTGTTGATTTTCGTCACCTCTACTGCGGTCGAAGATGTAACGAGAAGCCTTGCTTATGGATTCCTTTTGATTTTCGCTTATTATAAAATGTTGCCAACCGATAGCGCTGAAATCAAACAGGCACGTGTATTGTGCGCCATGATCGCCCTTGGAAATTTATTACTCCCCACCTATTCCTTGCTATTAAATCTATATCAGATTCCAATTCTGACTTGGATAAAACTATTCTAACGAGCAGCTCTGCGATTTTCGATTTCGTGCCACCCAGTCATAGAGGGCGTCCAACAAGAAATCGGGCAGTATAAAAAAGATACGTAAGGGTTGAGCAAACCAGCGTGATGTGCGAAGAACC
>CANGCD010000070.1 GCA_947452215.1 Cytophagaceae bacterium
CGTACATCGGCTTGTTGGAACTGCGGATTCAAAGGATGATGCGAAAACTTAGCGCCTAACAGATTCTTTTCATACCAATCCCATCGGTGGGAGTCATCTCCTGCACCGTGAATCCCCATCAAGGAGCCACCTTCTTCGACGTATTTTTCCAAAGCGGCTTGTTGGTCATCATTCAACACCCGACCCGTGGAATTATCAAAAATGACCAAACTGAATTGCTTCAGTTGTTCAGGGTTAAACACCCCGCCATCCGCTGTTTCGTGAACAAAATATTTATTCTTTTCCCCTAGGCCTTTAAGCAAAGGAATCGACGCATCGATGGATTCTACATGACGGAAACCGGTGGTTTTGGTGAAGACCAAAATGGCTGGCTGATTTGCGGGAAATTGAATCGCGGGTTTTTCGGTTTCGTAACTGACCGGGAAACCGTACTTTACTTTGTACATAAAAGTCCCCATAGCCACGGAAAGCAAGAGGATGATGCTGAGTAATGACCAGCCGAGAATTTTAAAGAATTTTTTCATGTGTTTTGTTATCTGTTTATTTTTCAATTAAGTCGTTTTACTCCTTTAATTTGACATACCTACAGGTTTGTCAAAAGTCTACGATGGTAATTTATTTGGCCTAAATGATAAGCCAAATGCGTCTCCAAATGAATGAAAATATAACCATTGGTTTTGTCCTCATCAAAGATACGAATGGGGTAGATCTCCCCTAATTTATCATCCGGAAATTCCCTTAATACGTTCAGTACAATAGGATGAATTTCATCTAGCATTTCCAACAACGCAGCGCGGGGAATATCCCGAGAGGAAAACTCAAGTGGTCGGTCGCGGATATAGCCCGTATTCGCATAAACCGCCCCAAAAAACGTATTGAGATTCCCCATTAAATGAAGAAAAACGTTTCCCCCAGGATTATTAATCCCTTCCGAAATTTGCCAAATATGTGTATCTGAACGATACAATTCAATCTCTTTTCGAAGGGCTTTTAAGTCCCGATCATATAGTGCAATGAGTTCTTGAAGCATTTTATCCGTTTATTTACTCGTTTTGTATTTGCGCGCTACTACCTTTTAGTAAGGCTAGAAATCTACCGCATAATCCTTTGGAAATACTTGTCCCGTCCAGGCTTTCTTCTGGGTCCAATCCGCATCAGGATCTGTCCAAAATGGATGATTCGCCGGTAATCCCAAAGGCAAAAATGCCGCAGAAGTCAAGTACATACTCCCCGTATTGGAGTAGGAATCCGCAAGATTTGTTTGATTTGCTCCAACCAAACCCAAGGTCAGCCAGCCATCCCCATCAAATGTCGAAGAGACGAACACCCGTCGAAATACCGCCGTCAAGGCCGAGCGCACTTGCGCGAGACTCACACCTTCGGGTAAAGCATTCTCCAAAGCAAGTTTTGCTAGTGGCTGAAAAAGCCCAACGCGATAGGTAGATGAACGACCTACTACCAAAAAAGTACCTTCGGGCGAAATATAGCGTTCCTGAAAACTTGCATAGCGTTGCATCCGTTTGTAGGCTAAATCAAAATCGGTTTGAGAA
The DNA here is from genome assembly GCA_947452215.1 of Cytophagaceae bacterium. Classification (GTDB taxonomy): domain Bacteria; phylum Bacteroidota; class Bacteroidia; order Cytophagales; family Spirosomataceae; genus Aquirufa. The sequence goes on from CANGCD010000070.1 coordinate 1,551, forward strand.
AGGCGGCCTTTGGCCAAATTAACCCGCATGACGTCAATGAGCATGGGATGAATGACAAAGCCATTGTAATGATCGAAATGAAATTTCTCGCCATCCTTGTACCAGCCATCGCCAACATACCAGGATTGAATTTTAGCAATCGCTTGGTCGATGCGCGCAGCATCAAAAGGCTTGCCAATGTACAGCAAAAAACTCTCAATGGTAGCGGCAAAAAGAACCCAATTATTGTTGGGCGGCGTGATTTGTCGGATCGTCGTAAACTCCCGGATATAATTCATTTTGGTTTCGGCCGACAAAGGTTCCCAAAGTGCCGCGGGGGCAATCAAAAATGCTTGGGCGATAAAGGCTGCATCCACTAAGGGTTGTTTGGAAGTAGGCGATCCCCAATATAAATAATCGGGACTCAAGGGATTCGCGGCATGTGCTAGCGCGGCTAAGGTTTGTTCCTTCATGCGCTTTCGGATATTCGTTTCCTCGCGCGCGGCGGCAGAACTTACATCATCCGGCAAAGCTAAAAAAGGACCTATGCCAATTAACAAACGACCAAAAGTCTCCATGTAAGCCACATCCGAGGAGCGATGATCCCAAGTAGGACTGTAAGCGATGACCATGTTTTTTCTCAGTTCCCCTTTGGACATATTTTTCAAGATGGGGGCGGCGATTTTATCGAGTAGGTTTATCCAATAGCTTCGATCATTTTGCGCAATTGCCTTGGTTTCGGCTTTGGCAGAAAAAAAAGATAGGGAGCTGACCAAAGATGACCACTGGATAAATTTTCTTCGTTGCATGGGTTTAGATTTTACGGAATGGATATTTTAGTCCCCTCAGTTTAAAATTAATAAAAAAGCGCATAGCTTTATCATCTATGAAAATAAGAGAGGCGCAAATCGAAGATATTTCAGCCATGCATCGCATTCGAATGGCCGTGAAGGAGAATGTTTTGACAAATCCTTTAGCCGTACAAGAATCAGATTATGAGCTCTATTTATCCCCTCCAAATAAAGGATGGGTCTGTGAAGTAGCTGATCAAATCGTGGGATTTTCGATTGTGGATACGGAGGAAAGGGAGGTTTGGGCATTATTTGTGAATCCTTTGTTTGAGGGTCGAGGTATTGGAGCGCGACTACATGATGTGATGGTCACATGGTATTTTTCGCAAGACAAAACGGAATTGATTTTAGGTACGGAGCCGGGGACTCGAGCTGAAGGATTTTATTTGCACAAGGGCTGGGTCGCAATCGGACAAAAATCCAACGGGGAAATCATTTTTAAAATGCAACGAAAAGACCTACATTTATTGTCCTAAACACGAAGCTATGAATGTTAATTTCAACGAGTTTAAGCGCATCATTACGACGCCCATATTATTTAAATTTTTCATCTTCAAAAACCTTTCGGCTGCTTTTTGGGCGGGCTTGAACATCCATCACTTTGATGAAGAATCTTGTATCGTACGAACTAAATTATCCTGGTTTAACCAAAATCCATTTCGCTCCATGTATTTTGCAGTAGAGGCAATGGCAGCGGAAATGAGTAGCGGCATGCTTGCCTATGCGCAAGTCCATAAACGCAAACCGGCCGTGAGTATGTTGGTCGAAAAAGTCGAAGCAACATTTGTCAAAAAGGCCACAGGAACCATATTTTTCACTTGTGAAGATGGAAAAGCGATGGAAGCGGCCGTAGACGAAACGGTTAAAACAGGCGAAGGAGTCAAGGTGATATCCAAGGCCATCGGCAAGAATTTAGAGGGCGTTACCGTCGCCGAGTTTACATTTACATGGAGTTTTAAAGCAAAATCAAGATGAGTCACCCGATTATGACATGCCTTTGGTTTGATAAGCAAGCCAAAGAAGCATTTACCTTTTATCAGTCGGTATTTCCCGACATCCAACTTATTTCCGAGAATCCATTTACCGTTAATTATAGCTTAGCGGGCAAGCGATTCATGCACCTCAATGGGGGGCCAGAATACAAAATCAATCCATCCATTTCCTTTTTCTATAATGCAGAAAATGAGTTGGAAATTGATCGCATATGGGCGCGCTTAACCGAAGGAGGCAAGGTCATGATGCCATTAAACACGTATCCTTGGAGCAGTAAATACGGTTGGGTTGCCGACCGCTTTGGGGTGAATTGGCAATTGATGCTGGACCATGTCAGCGGTGATAAAGTCTATCCAAGTATGATGTTTACGGGAGATAATAATGGAAAGGCGGCAGAGGCGATTGAATATTATACCGCTATTTTCCCCGACTCAAAAACGGTACAGCTTAGTCCCTACGGGGAAGGTGGCGCGGATGTTGCCACCCATTTAAATTATGCCCAATTTACGTTGAAAAATCAGGCTTTTGGGGCTATGGACAGCTCGCACATGCACGAATTTAGCTTTAATGAAGGCGTTTCGCATGTTGTTGTCGTGGATACACAGGAGGAAATTGATTTTTATTGGAATCAATTGACATCAGAAGGACAGCCCGGAAAATGCGGTTGGTTGAAAGATAAATACAACGTTTCTTGGCAAATTGTCCCAAGTTGTTTGGGGAAATTCATGTCAAATCCGGAAACAGCTCCCAAAGCCACCTATGCCTTTTTACAAATGTCAAAATTCATCATCGCTGATTTGGAAAAGGCGTGTGAAAAATAGCTAATTTTGTAGCCCAAATAAATCCTTGCTCATGCAAAAACCCTATGATTTTCTGATTGTTGGCGCCGGCTTTTTCGGTAGCATCTGTGCAAGAGAATTGACGAATCAGGGCTATTCATGTTTGGTCATTGAAAAACGCAATCACATTGCGGGAAATTGCTACACGGAAAAACGCGATGACATTCATTTACATTTCTATGGCGCACATATCTTTCATACGTCAAATGAGAAGGTTTGGAATTGGATAAACCAATATGCGACCTTTAACCATTACACGAACCGACCGATTGCCAATTACAAAGGGGAGTTATTCGCTTTGCCTTTTAATATGTGGACATTCAATCAGTTATGGAATGTAAACACCCCCGCGGAGGCGCAGCAAATTATTGCTGAACAAGGAAAAGATATTGTGGGCGAGCCGCAAAATTTAGAGGAGCAAGCCATCAAACTTGTGGGGAAAGACATTTATGAGAAGTTGATCAAAGGGTATACGGCCAAGCAATGGATGAAGGATCCCAAAGAATTACCTAAGGAGATCATCAAGCGTTTGCCTGTCCGTTTTACGTTTGATACCAATTACTTTAATGATCGCTACCAAGGAATTCCAGAAGGTGGCTATACGCAGATTTTCGAAAAGCTATTGGACGGTATTGAGGTTCGATTAAATGTCGATTATTTAGCAGATAAGGAAACATACAATGCCTTGGCGAATAAGGTGATTTACACGGGCCCGATTGATTCCTATTTTAATTACCAATTTGGGGAATTAGAATACAAGACAACGCGTTTTGATCATGTCAAGCATGACTATCCAAATCACCAAGGTATTGCGGTAATGAACTATACGGAGGTGGAGATTCCCTACACGCGGATCATCGAGCATAAGCATTTTGAATTCAATGATACGCCAAGTACTTGGATTAGTTACGAATATCCAGAGCCTTATAAAGCAGAGGTGACGGAGCCCTATTATCCAGTGAATGATCAGGTGAATAATGACTTGTTCCAACAATACCGGTCATTGGCGAATCAAGAAAAGCACGTGTTTTTCGGAGGCCGTTTAGGGGAGTATAAGTATTACGATATGCACCAGATTATCGATCGTGCATTAACGATGGTGGAGACTTTCATTCCAGCTTAATTTCTAGCCAAAGATATTGTGGAGAGGTGGGAAAAATGCCTCAAAAATTGATCATTACCCTAACAACGCCTTCATCTTTTTCGCGATAAAATTCGTCGCATATTCAGGTGCCAGTCGGCACAGAAAATCCATGAATTTGGAATCAGATCCCACCAAAATCCGATATTGATTCGTTTCCATGCCGTGCAAAATGATACGCGCTGCATCTTTGGCAGGTAAAGTCTGCATGCTAGACGAATCCGAAGATACTACCGGCATGTCAATCCCGGAATTCGTGGTAATGTTTGTCGCAATTGCCCCTGGGAATACCACCGAAACGCGTACCGCCGTTTCTTTCAATTCGGCGTACAAGCCCTCCGTGAATAATTTCACCGCGGCTTTGGAAGCCCCATAAATGCTTTGACCCGGAACGGGAAGAAAGCCTCCCATGCTGGAGATGTTGACAATATGCGCCTCAGGACGCTCCAATAAATGAGGAAGAAAGGCTTTGGTGACCGAAACAGTACCAAAAAAATTCACGTTCATCACGTGTTCAATTTGGGCAAATGATAAATCATTGACCTTCACAAAAGGTTGAATGATGCCCGCATTGTTGATGATGCCATCGATCTGCCCAAAGTGCTTGATTACCTGTTCAGGCAAGGCAAGCACTTGGGTTCGATCCGTAATATCCACGTCCAACGCTAGAAAAGTAGTATCCTTTCCGGAGCAAATTTGTTGGGTTTCCAACAGTTGAGGTAAGTGCATATCCAATGCGGCAACTTTACCTCCTTTGGCAATGATTTGATGCGTCATTTCGCGACCCATTCCACTGCCAGCACCCGTTACTAAAAATACTTTTCCTGCGATTTTCATGGCTTTCATTTTTCAATCAGCCAGCGGCCGATTATTCTTTAACGCGTGTACCTTTTGCTTCAAACATCCCCATCAAAGATCCTTTCAAATTGTCTGAATCTACTTTGGTTAATTCTGTATTAACATCATAACCTTGAATGGTGAAATATAACACGACTTTGTCACTGCTATCTTCAATCTTAGCAATGTCAATCAATGGAAGAGAATCGTCACCAACAATCTTTAATTGACCTGTTAACACGCCATCTTTACGAATCAAATTCGTCGCAAAAGTCACATCCCCATTGGGTGTCCCAGCAACTAAGATTTTCCATTTCCCAGCGAAAAAATCGGTTGGGTCGGGTTGCTTAGCAAAAGTTGAAGTTGAAAATAAGGTAGTTAAAACAAATACAAGCGCAATAAACTTTTTCATGTGAAATATTTTTAAGGGTTTATAATAAAGCAAATATAGAAACATTCTTAATATTGTCTAATCTTGATACATTATCTATCTTCGAGCCATGAAAATATTTGCATTCATACTCATGAGCCTTTCGGCTTTAGGCCAACAAGTCATCAAACTCTATCCGGGCAAGGCTCCGGGATCCGAAAACTGGAATTGGGAAATGAAAGAATTCACCCCCATGCCCAATAATCGGATGTTGTTCAATGTGACGGAACCCATGCTGACCATTTACCCCGCAGCACCTGGCAAAGGAAACGGAACCTCGATCATCGTCGCACCCGGTGGAGCATTCCACATTTTATCCATCGATTCTGAAGGACATGACGTGGCCAAATGGCTAAGCGCACGTGGAATTACCGCTTTCGTTTTGACATATCGGGTCGTGAAATCCAACAGCCCAAATCCCTTCGCGGAATTAATGCCGCTCATGAAGGACTTCAAAAAGCTCGATGAAATCAATGCGCCAGTCGTTGAGATGGCGACTCAAGATGGCATTGAAGCGATTAAATATGTGAAAGCAAATGCGGGAGCTTTGGGCATTGACCCCAACAAAATGGGCTTTATGGGCTTTTCTGCCGGCGGTACCTTAACAATGAATGTCTTGTTAAGCGCGCCACAAAATCTAAAGCCAAATTTCATAGCTCCCATCTATTATTATGCGGACGCAGTAACAGGAAAAGAGATGCCCAATACCACTACCCCGGCTTTTATCGCGGTGGCGGCCGATGATAATTTGGGATTCACGCCGCACAGCATTCGTTTATTCGAGCGCTGGACCGCCGCCAAACACCCTACTGAACTACATATATACCAAAATGGAAACCACGGGTTTGGCATGCGAAAAAACAATACATCGAGTGATAACTGGACGGTGGATTTTGAGAATTGGTTAAGGATTCGCAAGTATTTGTAAGTCCTATACCAATCTATAAGGGTTTGGCAAAAGTAGTGTGTGGAGATTAGAAATTCGAACAGGAAACTGATAATTACTCGTTGATTAAATAATCAATCGCACTCACCCCAGCCGTGATGTTGGCTCCCACTTTGATATGCGCCTGATGTTCTTTGGATTTTGCATAAACCTCCAAGTCGGAAGCCTGATCAAAAGTAAACGCATAAACATGTTGGCGCAATGTCGCGTCCTTTTGATTCACTGCGGTCCCCCACTCATAACCTTTCACAACTGGAATTTTAGTTAAGACCTGAAAGGAATCGTCGATTTCTTTGATTTGTGCGTCGCTTGCATTCGCGGTAAATGTAATCGTCACGACATGTTTGAGCCGTTGGGGTTTTGCTGAAGAGAATAGATTAATTCCCAATAAGAATAGAATGCTCAAGTAGAATTTCATAAATTTCCTTTTTAGTTAACGAAGCAAATAAATAATATTTTTATGAAGAATGGGTACATCCTCATATTAATTCTCACAACGCAGCTGGCTTTCGGTCAGATCAAACTTCCTGCTTTGGTTGGCGACAACATGGTCTTGCAACGTGATAAGCCCACAAACATCTGGGGATGGGCAAGCCCGATGGAAAAAATCCGCATTGAATCCCGAAACAAAGTCATTAAAACGCAGGCCGATAAAACCGGAAAATGGAAGGTACAATTACCTGCATTTGCTGCAGGAGGGCCTTTCGATATTCGAATCAATGAAGTCGTGATACACAACGTACTATGGGGCGATGTTTGGTTGTGTGCGGGGCAGTCCAACATGGTTTTGCCCATGGAGCGGGTCAAAGAATTATATGCGGAGGAAATAGCAAAGGCACAATATTCACAGATCCGTAATTTTTTCATCCCGACGGTCTCGAGCAAGATTCAAGAAAAATCCGATTTGCCGAAAAGTGTTTGGCAGGAAACCAATCCCAAAAGCGTTCTCAGCATGGGAGCAGTGACTTATTTCTTTGCCCAAAAATTGTATGAGAAAAACCAGATTCCCATCGGCATTATCAATGCTAGCGTTGGCGGTTCGCCTATTGAATCCTGGTTAAGTCTTGACCAATTAAAACAATTCCCAGCCTACCAACAAGACACAACGGCTGCCCAACAAGCCGCAGCATTTAGCAAACCATTGCCCGACAAGGGCTTAACGGAACCCATAAAATGGTTTGAAACAAATTATCAGCCCCAGGGATGGAAGAACTATTTTGTCCCCGGATTTTGGGAGGATCAAGGCTTGCGCGACCTAAATGGCGTGGTTTGGTTTCGGAAGGAAATTGACCTGACCGCTGAACAAATCAAGCAACCCGCGAAAATCTTCATGGGTCGGATAGTGGATGCCGATGAAATGTATGTCAACGGAATCCGAATTGGAAATATTACTTATCAATATCCCCCACGACGCTACGAGGTTATTCCCGGAATCCTCCACGTCGGAAAGAACATTTTGGTCATCCGTGTTACCAACCAAGCCAGTAAAGGAGGCTTCGTTCCCGACAAACGCTATGAAATGCAATTGGGAAATGAATCCATTTCCCTTATCGGACAATGGCAGTACAAAGTAGGCGCCATATGGAATCCAAATCCCTTCGTTTCATCCGCACAAATGTATAGTCCCACGGCACTATACAATGGCATGATTGCACCCTTGATTCCTTATGGATTGAAAGGAATCCTGTTGTACCAAGGCGAATCCAATACAGGCAAGCCGAATGACTACGGGGACTTATTAAAGGCATTGGCCGCGAATTGGCGAGCAAAATTCCAACAGGAAGAATTACCCTTTCTTTATGCGCAATTGCCCGGTTTTGGCGACCGACAATTTCTTCCGACAGAAAGTAACTGGGCGCAATTACGCGAGGCCCAACGAAAGGCTGAAAGCGAAATACCGAACACTCGAATGGTTGTAGCGATTGATTTAGGCGAATGGAATGACATCCACCCTTTACGCAAAAAACCTTTGGGCGAACGCTTTGCAGCTGCAGTGACAAACGAGCCCGAAGGCCCTAAAATTTTAAAGGCGACACGAAAAAATCAACATATCGAATTGCAATTTCAAGCCGAAGGTGGTCTCTTGAAAATCGATACAAGCGATGAAAACGAATTGCAATATTTCGCAATCGCAGGGAAAGACCGCAGATTTGTTTGGGCCAAAGCGTACCTCGAAAATAACATGGTTATCGTTTCTTCGGATGAAGTAAAAGAGCCCGTTTATGTGAGATACGCCTGGTCGGAAAATCCGGAAGGGAACTTAACAAATGACACGGACTTACCTGCTGGACCCTTCGAAATTGAAATCAAACCTTAGTCGTTCGAGAACTGATTTTCTAAAAGTGATTCTTTAAAAATGTTCGCAAAAGAATAAGCGAATGTGATAAATACGGCACGGGTGTCGACTTTAAAGGTGCGCTCCAACTGGAAGTTTGACGCCGAGGCGATGTTCCCGCTTTTCTGCATATTGAACACATCACTAATGACGATGCCTAGACCGCCTTTGCCTTTCAGGATTTTCGTTTGAAAACCTAGATCCACATTATAAACAGACATCCGAGTTCCTTGCGGCATGGCAGTAGGGGAATTATATGCTCCGATTACCTGCAATTTGGTCGTCTTGGAAATCGTGAAATTATGTATCATTTTTCCATACCAACTCACGACTTCATTCGCTACGTCCATACTGCTAACATTACCATCAATCTTTTGGTCGAAAATGGAAACACTCGTATTCACCGACCAAAATTTCGTCGGGAAAAAGTTGAAAATTTCTTCCAATCCATACGTGCTTCCATTGCCAAAATTCTGTGGTGTCGTTAACGCAACGCCATTGGGTTTCATCTCTATGAAAGGGCGAATGATATTGCTAGACAATCGATAAAATGCACTACTTGAAAGGCTCCAACCATCACCCTCTTTATTATATCCCACTTCTAAAGCATGAACTAATTCAGGTTTCAAATAGGGATTTCCGCCATGTTGGTTCAAAGAATCCGTAATATCAATCATCGGATTCAAGGCCCCCAAACCCGGACGATTAATCCGACGACTATAACTAAATTTCAAGAAATCCGACGGGTTCAAAAAGTACGCCACATTGGCCGTCGGGAAGAGATTAAAATAATTCCGTTGGAATGAAATACTCGTATTGGAAACGGAGGTTCCCGAATTATTCACCTGTTCCGCACGCAATCCAATATCGTATTTCAAGGCTTTACTCGGTTCTGATTTGATTTGAACATAAGCAGCATGAACTTGTTCTTGAAAATCAAATACATTACTCAAGGATGGATTTTTGATATAATTACCCCCTACATTGGTCTGGTTTTGGTAATCAATATTCGTGGAACGAATAATTCCTTTATAACCCGTTTCGAGTTTAACCTTGTCCGAAAGCGGTTTAACATAGTCCACCTTTAAATTGGTCGTTTGCGGCTTTTGATAACTGTAAGTCCTTTGCAAAAAGGGATTACCAAATCCAGATCCCAACTCATTCTGTGAATTCGTAATGATGTCCGTATCTTGGTTTTCTTTCCCAAGCGAGGTGCTGGCATTCCAAATAATTTTCTCGCCCTTGCTCGCAAATTGATGTGCATATGTGAAGGCAAATTCCCCGACGAATGCCTTTTCGACCTCGAAAGATTCTCGCCGATTTCGGGACGTAAACGCGCCCAATTGAGATGAAAAGCGGGAGATTAAGGTCTCATCATTGTCTTGCCCCTCAATATTCCCAATGAACTCCAGATTAATCACATCGTGATCCGATGCAGCATAGTCGATATTCAATTTAATATTTTGGGTTTGTTCCGTCCGATTATCCTGACGGCCTTGCGTCAATAAATAATTCAATGGCTGATCAAAACTAGTCCGGGTCGTCGTCGCCTGCCGCGTACGTGCCGAATATTTCATATCGTAGTTTAGGCCTATGTTCCATTTTCCCGACTGGTGATTAATACTAAACGCAGAACTTCCGCGCGCCTTCGCTCCCATACCACCCCCGATGGATGCCATCGCATTCGTGCCACCAGTCGTTACTTTCTTCAACTTGATATTAATAATCCCACCTTCGGAATCCGCGTCATATTGCGCAGAGGGATTGTTAATAATTTCTACACTTTCCACACTACTCGCTGGAATTAAGTCGGTGGATGAAATCCCTGAAGTCCGACCATTAATCAAAATAAGTGGCCCTTTCCCGCGCACGGTAATCGCCCCATCCGCATCCACGACAACGGTGGGTACCGACTTCAATAAATCTGTCGCGGAACCACCGGCCTGTGTCAAATTATCCTTGGCTTTGATGATAAAGCCTTGTGTCGTTTTTTGAACGAGTTCTTTTTGAGAAAGCACTTCTACAGATGCGAGTAATCGATTATCTTCCATCAACAGAACTGCACCCAAATCAACATTATCTTGAACGCGAATTGCTACACGCTTAGGTTCATAGCCGATAATCTGAAACTTTACAAAATAAGAACCTGAAGGGGCCGATAAATGAAATTTACCTAAACTGTCAGATACCGTGTGTTTTAGGAGTTTAATTGTATCTGTTTGCGTATATAGTAGAACATTAGCAAACTCAACAGGACTTTTCTTGTCGGACAATTTTCCTTGTATGGAATATGCGTTTTGTGCAAGGATTTTGGTAGCAATAAGGCAAATAAACAACAGGCTACTTAGGGCTTTTTTAATGAACATATTGTTGTGGTTAGTGTAATGACAGCCCAAATTTGATTCAATAAATGTGACTTGAGCCTGCTAATGCGACAAAACTACAATAGTTTGAGACAAAAGTTGCAAGGAGATGGAGAAAAGGATAAATA
>CANGCD010000071.1 GCA_947452215.1 Cytophagaceae bacterium
GGAATCCCCAGGTTAAAACCTGGGGTTAAAATTCTTTTTTAATTTGAGGCTTCAGCCTGCTGGAAAGACGCGAAGTATCGCGTCTCTACTTAATATTCACTCCTAGGTCCAACGTCTAAGGTCTAAAGTCCAACGTCTTTTGTATCACCCCTTCACTCTTCACTCTTACTTCAAAACTACACTAGCCACTCCTCCTTTCGGAATCTCGATTTCCCATTGATTATTGCTTAATGATATCGAAGTTTTGATAGGTTCCTGCGTTTCGTTTTGTAAAAGTAGTGCCACTTGCTTGTCGGGACGCATCGCAGCAACACCATTTAGACCTTTGGGTAATCCCTTCAATTCGATTCGTTTGGAGCCCGTCGGGATAAATTTAGACGCTTGTGCAATGATGAAATAGGCCTGATTGCGAATCAAATGACCGTCCGACTGAATCGTAATTGCCCCTTTGCATTCTGTACAGCCACCGGGCGTATGCGGCCCCCATTGCGGATCATTTGCCAAATTCCACTCCAGGGCCGTTTTAGCATCATTCACTAATGAGCCAATGATGACATTTTTGATATGCCAATTGAAATCACCTGCAAAATCACCCTTAGCACCCGTCCATTGTTCCGTGAAAAATACGTCTTTGTCGGGATGAGCTTTGCGCAGAATACTTAAAGCAGCAATATCGCCATTGTATAAATGAAATGCAGAACCTGCGACAAATTTGCGTGTAATCGGGTCATTTAGAATTTCAAGTGGATATTCGGGTTTATCGCAATTATGATCATATGCAAGGATTTTCGTTTTCAATCCAGCCTTTTGAAATGCCGGTCCTAAATGAATTTTGATGAATTCATTTTCTTGGGAGGCCAACATCAATAAACTCGGATTATTACCCGGATGCAAGGGTTCATTTTGAGGAGTTAAATAGTCAAACTGAAGCCCTAAGGATTCCATGCTTTTCAAGTATTTGACTATATATTGCGCGTAAACGCCATAGTATTGAGGTAAAAGCGAGCCTCCTTTCGATGCTTGGTTATCTTTCATCCAAGTGGGTGGAGACCAAGGAGTCGCCATGAATTTCACGCTGGGATTGATCTTTTTGATGGCTTTCATCAAGGGAATTAAATCCGATTCTGATGCTTTAAGGGAAAATTGCTTGAGCTTTTCGTCTGTTTGGCCTGCAGCGATATCATCATAGGAGAATGTTTGCGCATCTAGGTCACTAGCGCCTACCGCGATGCGTAACACTGAAATTCCGATACCATTGACTGACCGACTAAATAGTTCTTCTAATAAAGCTTGTCGCTGTTTAGGGGCCAAGGCCAAAATGAGTTTGGCACTTCCTCCTGTCAATGTATATCCAAATCCATCAATGGATTGATATGCTTGTTTAGGATTGATTTGAATGCCTTCCTTACCCTTTTTTGATGAAACCAATGGCTGTTTTACTAGCATTTGCTGATTGGCAGGATTCGACATCCAAATCTGGCTAAAGCCCGCAGGAGCATACATGGCAAAGAAAAGCGCAATGAGCCAAGCAAAAGGTTTCATGTAATAGGTTTAAATTGTCTTCAATATATTCAAAAAAAATCAAAATGTCGCTTAGGGCATTCAAAATTAAGTCTATAATATAGTCGCTAGTCATCTGTCCGAAGTCCTAAGTCCTAAGTCCGAAGGTTTAATTCACTCTTCACTCTTAACTCTTCACTCTTAACTCTTGTCCAATGTCAAAAAAAAAGTACGCCTAAAATAGACGTACTTTTCGAAATCATAAAACTCAATTATATTAATAATTACTTGATTTTTTTTCTAGCCGCTGCTTTATGGCTTGATAAAGCGCGGTGCGATTCTAAACCGATGACAGTAACGCTTCCACCTTCTCGCTCATAATCGTGTTTGAAATGTTCCAAGTTTTCCATCACCGAGTGATCAACTAAATGCGTTTTCGATAAATCAATGGTTACATTGAAGTTGGACGGTATCGCCTCCAATTTACGTTTGATTCCTAAGAAATTCGTAAATACCGCAGCGTCTGAAATCTCCACTAAATAGGCATCATCTGTAAAGGAAACTTCTGTAGGCGCATTGAAAATCACTTTCAATGGTTTACCATTAAAGATGTTCACTAATATCTCCGTTAAAATACCGGCAGCGATACCTACTAATAAATCTTCAACTAACGTGAAAATAATTGTTACGATGAAAATTAATAATTGTTCTTTACCAATATGTAACGTATGGATAAATTCTTTTGGATGAGCCAACTTAATACCGACTGTCATCAACATCGCTGCTAAAGCTGCATTGGGAATCATTTCAATTAAAGCGGCTGCTAATAAAACGAATACTAAGATGAAAAATCCATGGAAGAAATTTGCCCAACGTGTTTTTCCACCATTAGCGATATTGGCAGATGAACGTGCTACTTCAGAAATCATCGGTAAGCCTCCTAAAAAGGCAACTAGGGTATTACCAATTCCCGTAGCAATTAAATCTTTGTTGGCATTCGACTTACGTTTGTAAGGATCCAACATGTCCATTGCTTTTACGGTTAATAGGGATTCCAATGAACCTACCAAAGCAAACATAATTACAAATTTGATGAATATACCTGTTTGGCTAAATCCTTCAAATGATGCATTTATTTTAATGTTATCGGCTAAGTTTCCAATTTTTACTAACGCATCAGGTGCAATTTGTAGATAAATTTGAGCTGGAATAGCTAAGGCCAATACCACTAAAGGGGCTGGTACTTTTTTAACGATAGGATTCTTGATCATTGGCCAAACCATCATAATCACGAAACTCACAACACCGATGAGCGTTGCTTTGGGGTCTAAATTCGCAACAAATTGAGGAACGTGTGCGAATAATTCCAAAGGCCCTAAACCTTTCGTTGAAACGGAGGTATGCAAAATTACCGGAATTTGCTTGCCGATGATAATTAAACCAATGGCAGCTAACATTCCATGAACCGCTGATAAGGGAAAGAAATCCATCAATTTACCCAGCTTGAATACACCGAAAAGGATCTGAACGATTCCGGCAACGACCATAGCACCTAGGGCTAAATGCCAACCGGTTTCTCCACCACCAAATTCAGCGACAGCACCAGCTACAATGACAATTAATCCCGCCGCAGGGCCTTTAATGGTTAATCGTGACCCAGCAAAAAAGCTCACAACCATACCGCCGACAATCGCGGTAATCAATCCCATGATGGGTGGGAAATCCGATGCTTTGGCAATCCCTAAACTCAAGGGCAAGGCCAGTAAAAATACGATGAAACCTGAGATTGCATCACTAGCAAAATTTTCTTTTAGGCCTGCTAAGCCATCTTGAGGTACTGAATTTTGATTTTTCATGGATAAGTATTTTAAAAATAGCGATTTGAAAATTCTGCATGCGTTTTGGAATTAGGTCCCATAAACACACGCGCATAAATACGGATAACAGCTAAGCCATCCAAAATAAAACTTAAGGAAACGATTGCCGCTAAGGCAAATTGATCTTCATGGATATGCGAGAAGATCAAGTCTTCTCCGATGAATGCCGGGGTGATGGGAAATCCTGTCAATCCCAAACAAGCTAGTAAAAAGACCAAAGCGATTTTGGGATGTGATTCGGAAAGCCCTTGAAAACGACTCAAGGTGATTTTACCTTCCATTCGGAACAAGCGCTGTAATGTTAGGTACCCAATAATACCCGCTACGAAAATCCCGCTTAGATAAAGAACATTCTCCATTTGATCAAATTTTTCATTGAAGGAGATTGCCAGTGCAATCCAGCAATGATTCATTATAACCAAAATCCAAGCCAATCGCACCGAATGACGTTGTGTGAAGGATTTGAATACGAGGATTAAACCAAAACTAGCAAACACAACCGGCGTAGCTTCCTGTAGGTTTTCAGGTAGCAGATGCGTCTGCTTCATCGCATAAAAACCAAGCGCAAATACAGGAATAAAAAACAACATTAATCGGCGTCCGTTGATAAAATTCAGTTTATTCCCAGCCCATTTCAAGGGATTCCAGAAGTATTCGTACAACATCGTATCTAAATTCCATTCCTTTAAACATAATACATAGATACTATGTTGCAAGCGCTTTGGAAAGGAATCTTCAATTGTTTTAGCGCGCGGTTCAAACGAATAAAACTGTTCCCGAATCAAATAACTCACCACGGAGGGCGAAACCAGTAGTTGATACGTACGCAAAAAGGCATTTCCGGCAAAGTGAAACAAGGCTAAGGATTCAAAACCCAAGGCGATTTCGATGAAAATTAACCCAATCTGCGCAATGGATGCATAGGCGATTTGACTTTTTACCGAAGACTGCACTCGTGCAATCCCTGTTGCGATGAACGCCGTCAAAAGTCCTAATGCAATGATTAAGATGCGAACTGAACTTTGATATTCCCAAAAAGGAAATGTTCGGAGTAGTAAAAAGGCTCCGATATGCACCGATAAAGATCCATAAAAAATGGCACTGGATGGTGTAGGACCTTCCATCGCACGAGGCAACCATGATGAAAAGGGCAATTGTGCTGATTTAGCTGCGGCCGACAATAAGATCATCGACGAAATAAATACCCCAATGAAACTGTGTTGGAGTAAATGCTCATGAACCAATTCCGCATTATTCAATTGGAAAAAGGTAATGTTCTGCCCCCATAAATGGTGACTCGCCCACATCGCTAAAATCAATCCCACATCCCCTATGCGATAAATAGAGAAAACTTTAACCGCATTTTTGACAGGCAAATAGCGTTCGCGATAAAAAGAAATTAAGAGAAATGACGAGATCCCTAAAATCTCCCAACCAACAAACAGGGTTTCTAAATTTCCGGAAAGTGTCGTAATGCTATACCCCAGATAAAAGAACAAGGTTGTATTGAAAAAACGCTTATATCCAGCCTCCCGATGTAAATAGGTGCGTGAATACATCGTTACCATGAAGGTGAGCAAGGCGCCTACCAACAAATACACGGCCGTTATTTTGTCAAACAAGAAATCGATTTGGAAAATGTAATCCTCGTTTTGAAACAAGATAATTTCTTTCACTTGAAAGGTATTTGCTCCCGAAAGCATCCAATCTCCAACATAAATAATCGCTGCGAACAGCTGAATACTCATGGTTGTGAATGCGACGCCCGAAATCAATTTTTCATTGTTTTTCGGTAAGATCAGACTTACCAAAAAACCGATAATCGGTACCCAAATAAATAGGGGTAAAAAGGTGTTTATGGTCATATTAGTCTTGATTTAATAAGTAAACAGGGAAATTCTCTTGGTTGCTCTCAATGACAGATTCGACATTCTTGATGACCTCCAAGGATTTTACTAAGGGCTCATACGGATTAAACGATCCATGCTCAAAAACAAACAAAGCGCGCGTTTCAGGATGTATCGCAACCAATTTCACCCAATCATTGATAAACCATTCGTAGGTTTCAGCTGCTTTTTGTATGGTTTTTAACACAACTTCTGGGAAGTGCTCAACTATTAAAAGCAAACGAACCGGATCATGAACCTCCGTCATTTGAGCTGGTAAACCGGGCCGTAAATCGCCATCGATACCATTTGCAACGCCAAATAGTCCCATGACATTATGTGGCAACTTGGTCCCAGCACCTAGTTTTTCACCATCTACACGCGAGAAATAATATTCCAGGTTAATCCCTCCACATACGGGCGCAGCCGCCTTTAATATGTTGAATAAATAATCCCCTGCTGGATCCACGCGATAATCGAATGAGTTCAAGAAAGATCGCCGATCTAAAAATAAGCCTTTTGATAATTCTCTTCGTCCTACAATAGCCAATGCATTAGTTGCATGGTTAAGTTCAGGACGTGGCTCGAATATGGAAACAGAACGCGTCCGAATTTTTTCATGAATGGAAGCAGGCGATTCCTTGGAGTTAATGGACTCAAAGCGTCTAGAGCGTTCTTTGGCATTTAAATCCAAAGCCTTTCGGAATACAATTTCATGCTGCGCATGCATCTGCTTGTACGACTCCGATGTAATCTGATCATCGTAAAATACGATCTCATCGCGTGTCGTATCATGCAATGCGCCTACAAAGATGCTTGTCTCCGGAATATGGATGCCACGCTCGGCCAAAATTGCCCTAACCTCGGGCTTATTGGCCATTTGACTGATTACGCGCGCATTCACTGATCCAGCCCGACCGGAACATGCCCCACAATCATATGCTGCATAATGTGGATTGTTGACCGAACTCGCACCATGCCCTACGACATATAAAATGGGTGCAAAATTCTCTACCAAGCCAATGCTTCGCAACTGTGCCTCTACCCGATTCGCCATTTCATCAATCTTGAACCCAAGCTGTAGACCGTTTTCCTCCGCATGCATGGCATCAAAATCAACCTGTAAACCCGAAAATTTATCCATGTGGCGCAACGACGATGCCGTCGTCGGGCTCATGCTCGGTTTGAATAGATTGATGAATAATTTGGCTGCCGACCAGAATCCAAGGGTTTGTGAAAACAACCAACCGCTGTAAAAGTTGTGATTGAGCTTGGAGAAATGTAAATCCTTTTCACGTTTTTTATCCTCTCCTATTTCTTTGATTAGGTATTTAGGCGTTACGGGTGCAGGACAAAGTTTTGTATAAAATTTGCCGCCAGTAGGCTGGTAGAAAAACTCAACACTAAAGAATCCTGGTGTTCCGAATGTGGCACATGCAGGATCTAAATTTTCTAAATACCGACGGAAGGAACATTCACGATCATCAATACAGAATAATCCTTGAAAAGTTTTTTGGTGAGGTGCGATATGCTCCACGCCTTCTGTTTGAAGCCCTTTCAATACTTGATCGTAATAGGTCCACTCAAAGGCTTCTTGCCATAGTGATAGGACTTCCAACTGTTCTGATTTTACGATTGGGTCATGTAAGCCAGGAATAGCTTCCGTTAGGTGCTGATCCAAAGGTTTCCATTCACCTAATTTGTGATCCAATGCGTCTAATTCAAGTAATAATTCCAAAAGAATTAATTCCTCTAATTTAATTTGACGCTTATCCAGTAAGGTTTGTGGAAGATCTTCTACGGTAGATACCATCCCCGACCAACCTTGATGCGCGAATTGTTGGTCGTATAGATATTGCTCATAATAGGATTCGTTTTTACCTACAAGAAGAACTAAAATATCTTCGATGCGCGTATTTTCATTCAGCAAAAGGGATTGCGTAGATTTTTGTTTGAAAATACTTACCCAACTACTCGTTTCTAATTGGCGTATAGCCTCTAGGAATGACAAATCATCAATCGGGAAATTCCAAATGGAAATACCTTGATCGAGGTAGCTACCCAACAAACGAAACAAAGTCGGATGGACCAAGGAATCTAAATCAATGTTGTATTGTTTTTTCCATTGACCACGTAATGCGCCTACGCGTGCATGTTCCAATGCCTCGTATTGACTGTGAAGTAATTTCCCCTTCCAAATTTCCTTTTCTGGACCTTTTTTCTGTGTCAATGTTCGGTCAACGATTTCATCTGAAATCCGCCCCGTTTGGTATAAATTCCGAAAGGTATCTAAAGGGAAATAAACTTGGTAACCTAATTTCACATGCGCTGTTTCAAGTGCCTCATGAAAAGGGAGATTTTGGAATGCGTGTAATGTATTATGGTGCACGAAGTCCATCAAAGGAGCTTGCGCTGGCAAAAAGTGCTTCAATTCATGAATCACATGATGCAAATCAAATTTTTCTTGCATAAAAAAAAGGTGGGATTGTCCACTAGTTTAGGCGAATGAATAAAGGTTTTTCTTGAACGAAAAACGACTACAGCCTAATATTCCTGAATTGAATAAATAAAGAGGTAGAATTAGTGGTTACCTTGGTGTAGGTAAGATGGGCATTTGCGATGGCAATAGCCCCCACATGTGGGTAGGTAAATTCAGTAGAGAGAGGTAAATAGATTAAAGAAACCTTATGTGAATCATCTTCATCTTCACTATTGTCTGTTTCTTCAATCAACAAATTGATAAACGAAATACCTTGGCTTCCCGTTTTTTTAATTTGTTTCTGCGTAGTTGAAATTTCATTGACTTGTATGCCCAATACCTGCTTCGCCGACGCTATTGTCGTGAAGAAGAACACGGATACAAATAAAATGAAGAGTTTTAATAAACGCATAATGCAAATATAGGAAAAAAAGATTAGAGTTTAGAAGTATGAGTTAAGAGTTAAGAGTGAAGAGTGAAGAAGTAAGAGTGAAGAGTGAAGAGTGAAGAGTTTCGGAGGATTTTTTATAATGATTTAATACGCATATAGCCCCTCTTTAGTGTATTTATCGAATAGAACGTGATAACCACACTCCAAATGGCACCATCTCGAAAAGTGTGTAAGTAGAAAATAGTGTTGGTTTCGGCCTTCACTATTTTTTTTTACATTTAAACATTAATGAGATGGAATTGAAAACACAAGATTCATTAACTGATGCTTTCTTAAAGCAGCTAAAGACTGGAGAGGAGCTCCAGGCATTCCTGCGAGACATTCACAAGCGAGGCTTGGAGAAGATACTCGAAGGCGAACTCGATGCACATTTAGGTTATGACAAGCACGAAAAAACACCTAGCTCTAATGCACGTAACGGGACGCAGAAAAAGGTGATTAAAACCGAGTTTGGTGAAACTCCTATTGAGGTCCCTCGAGACCGAGAATCCAGCTTTGATCCGTTATTAGTTCCTAAACGTAGTAGGTATTCAACAGGAGTTGAAAACCTGATTATTTCGCTTTATTCCAAAGGAATGAGCGTTAGTGACATCGAGCAAGAGATCAAAGAGATCTATCAGTTTGAACTGTCGACCTCAGCTATTTCACGTGTCACCGAACGGATTGTAGAAGACTCTATTGCTTGGCAGAATCGACCACTAGATCCCGTGTACTTGGTGGTGTGGATGGATGGGATTGTTTTCAAGGTTCGAGAGAATTCCAAAGTCGCTAACAAAACAGTCTACTTAGCCATTGGATTAAATCGTGAAGGTAGAAAAGAGGTACTAGGGATGTGGTTAGGTAAAAATGAGAGTTCGAGCTTCTGGATGGGCGTATTGACCGATTTAAAAGCTAGAGGAGTAGAAGACATCCTGATTACAGCCACAGATAATCTAAATGGCTTTACGCAAACGATTCGAGCCGTATTCCCTGAATCTCAAACGCAAATATGCGTGGTCCATCAAATTCGCAATGCGTGTCGTTATGTGGTTTGGAAGGATAAAAAAGAGTTCTCACGCGATATGAAGCAGATTTACGATGCTCCAACCAAACAAGCAGCAGAAGCCGCACTCAAAGATTTTAGTCTTAAATGGGGCAAAAAATACCCTTACGCGATTCGCTCTTGGGAAGATAACTGGGATGAACTAACCGTCTTTTTTGATTTTCCGCTCGAGATTAGAAAGATTATTTACACCACAAACCTGATTGAGAACTTGAACGGAAAGATCCGTAAATACACGAAAAATAAGCTCTCGTTCCCCACAGATGACGCCCTGATGAAGTCCGTTTATTTAGCCATCAACGAAGTCACGAAAAAATGGGGAATGCCGATTCACAACTGGGGAATTATTTTGAATCAGTTTTTGGCTATATTTGAAAAAAGGGTCCGAATTTAAACGAAAATCCGAACCCCCTATTTTCTACTTACACAGTTAATGGGATAGTGTCCTCCAAATAGTTAAATATCACCAAAAACTAACGTCCAATGTCTAACGTCCAATGTCTAAAGTCTATCGTCCAATGTCTATCGTCCAATGTCTAACGTCCAACGTCCAATGTCTTCACTCTTAACTCTTACTTCTTCACTCTTAACTCTTCACTCTTAACTCTATTTCAATGAAGACAAAAACTCCACAACATCCCGAATCTCCCGCTTACTCATCAAAGATCCCATGGGTGGCATGCTCGATGGATAATTTTCACGTGATTTGATACGTGCTGTCGCTATTTTTAAGGGCTCTGCCTCACTTGTTTTTAATTGAATTTCACCTTCAGTTTCTTTTAGTACGGTACCCGTTACTTCTTGTCCATCTGTTAATACCAACGATATCATACCATAACCTGGAGCTATACGGGCACTTGGCTCAATTAATGCCTGAAGAATTTGTTCACGTGTTAACCGACTAGCAATTCCTTTCAAGGATGGCCCTACAACGCCACCTTCTCCTCCTGTGTTATGGCAACGAATACATTCTACCGATTGATTCCGATTGAAAATAAAATTACCTACCTGTAAATTGCCACCATATAAGGCATCCTTGAACTCATCTGTCAATGTACCTTTGGTTTTTAATGCATCCAGTTTAGCGATGAGCATGTCGGATTTAGTTGCTTCTACGGCTTCCATTAAGTCCAACTTAATTCCCGCAGGTAATTTATTATCCACCATCCGTGCAATTAAGTCAGCTAATACCTCTTGGGTGTTTTCAAGTGGCATTTTGGCAATACTCTGCAACAATTGTTGTTGCTCAGGTACACTTCCTTTTTCAAAAATCGGATTCGTTAATCCAGGTAATTGATTTTTAGTAATCGAGATTTTATCCATCGATCCTAAGGCCATGGAACGGACGTTTCGATCCACATCTTCAATTCCTTTTTGAAGTAACAAAGGCAAATTCACATCCTTTAAAGCAATTAATGAACTCAATTGACTCGAACGAACCTTTGGACTTGGGTGATTTAAGAACAATTGCGTTTGCTCAGATTTTACATCTTGAATGCCTAATTCCGCAATTAATTGGCCCGTAGCTGTCAGAACTTCAGGATTCTTACTTTTTAAGAATCCAGGGATAATTCCAGCAACCTTCTCAACTACATCCGACGCCTTTCTTTCCAAATGTCCACGGTGACGTCCATCCACACGGTCCAAGACCGACGGATCTCCCCATGTGCCTAAGGTAGCAATTCCTTCCGCGCGCATCGCATCAGGAATATCCTGACGTTGTATATAGGCAACTAATAAATCAATTTCCTTCGGTGTTCCCACGCGAAGGCAAGCATTAATCGCCCGACGAATAATCACTTCCGATGTCCATTTTTTGACCGACAGGGTTTGTGCTAATGCCGGCAATGCTGTCGGAATGGATTCATCATCATGGATGGCACGCGCCGCCTCTGCAACAATGTACTCATCTGAATCCTGTAAGAATTGTGCAACTGCTGGATTTTTTAACCGACGTAAGACCAAAACAGCAGCAATGCGCAATGATCGGTTTGGCGACGTAGCTAATGCAGCAATCGGTTCAACTTTTCCTATCCGACTCAATGCTAGTACAGCTGCATGGCGTAAATACACATCTTGATCGTTATTTTGCTCGATGAGCTTTAACAAAGGATTCACAGCTTGCTCCGCTCCCATTCTTCCTAAGGCTTGTGCCGCAAAGAATTGAACGCGTGGCGATGCAGATGCTAAATGTGGCACAATCGCACTTGAAGCAGTTTGATATTTATTGTCTCCCAGTACCTTTATCGCCTGTGCTTGAATTTCAAGATCTACATCTTGAATAAGGGATACCAATGTTTCATTAAGCGCTGGCTTGATTCTCGCCAATTGACCTATTCCCCATATACCATGCACACGTGCCAATTGATTTTCTTTTTGATTGATTGCTTGAATCAAGCTTGCCGATTCCCCTCGAGCCACCAATTCAAACTGCGCCTTTTGTCGTACACGCATATCACCATAATACAATAACTCGCTTAATTGATTTAATGGAGCTTTAGCATAATCCATTTGAATCAACTCCTTCGTTTTTTTGCGCTCCGCAGCTAAATCATTCGTTTCTGATGTGACATCTAATTTCCAAACCCGACCATAATTTTTTGTGTCCCATCCATTTACCCAGTCGGCAGCATACAATGCGCCCTCCGGACCAAATCGAATCCCTGTAGGTAAAATACCACTAAGCACATCCACCTCGGATTTAAAATCAAAGGATGCACCTTTAGGCTTTAAATCAAATGCCCAAATATGTGAATTGTTCACATTCCCTACGAATTCCACCAAGAAAAACTTGTTTTGCCATTTCTTTCCTAAGGCTGTGCCTGGATTAAATACCATGCCCGTAGGTCCATTGTGATAATTACGAATCGGTGGAATGATGTAGGCCGCTTGTCCTTCCCAACGTGGTAAATATAACTTTTCATCCATCCAAACCTTGTATAAATTGTTCTTTGGATCCGTGTATTTCCCATATTGCCAGTTGGAGCGCCATCCAATATCTGCCCCCTCTACTATATGCACTAAACGCTCACTTTCCCCAGGATGATCTCCGTCGTTATCCGAACTGATAATATTACCATAATGATCAAAGGCAA
>CANGCD010000072.1 GCA_947452215.1 Cytophagaceae bacterium
GTTAAGCCCCGCACCGCTGATGATACTGGGATCAAACCCGGGAAAGTAAGTAAGCTCCAAGTTATTATAGAAGACCTGCACCAAAAGTGTGGGTCTTTTTTTGTGACCAAAAGTCACTAAGCGCTAGTCGCTAGTCGCTAGTCGCTAGTTGTCAGTCCGGAGGGAATTAGTCCGGAGTCCGTAGGAGTTCATAACTCTTCACTCTTAGTTCTTAACTGGCAAGAAGTCCGGAGGGAATTAGTCCGGAGTCCGGAGGAGCTTTTCGCTCTTAACTCTTAGCTCTTCACTCTTAACTGGCAAGAAGTCCGAAGGAGAATAGTCAGGAGTCCGTAGGAGTTCATAACTCTTCACTCTTAGCTCTTAACTCTTAGCTACAAAGAAGTCTGGAGGGTGGTATCAGTGGTTAGTTGTCAGTGGTCAGTCAGATGAAAATTCTTCACTCTTAGTTCTTCACTTTTACCTAGCATGAAGTCCGGAGTCCGGAGGAGCTCTTCACTCTTCATTCTTAACTCTTAGTTCTTAATTCCCTTCGGACTGACAACAGACAACTAAATTCTGTCACTCATTTACCTATCCACAACTTTGTAATTACTACTTAATGATTTACTTTTACTTCATGACAATCCTCTACATCATTCTCGCAATTTTAGCTGGCGCCAGTACCACCTATCTCCTATTCCAAGGAAAAATTACGCTACTTACCAGTCAATTAGCCCAATTAAGTAGCACGCAAGCCAAAGCTGATGCACTTGAACAGGAGAATAAAATGATGTTTGGGAAATTATCCCAACTCGAAGGACAAAATGAGACACTGAAAGAATCGGTGGAAAATCAGAAGGCCGACGAAGATAAATTGCGCAAAATGTTAACCGATATTAGCAATGAGTCTGTGCTAAGACAAGGTCGCATGTTGAGCGACCAGCAACAAGTTAAATTAAACGACGTTTTAAACCCGCTCAAGGAAAAATTATTGGCATTTGAGACACAGGTTAATGAAGGTCAAAAAAACTCCTTACATCAAAACACGGTGCTTTTGGAGCAAATCAAAAACCTTACAAACCTCAATCAAACCGTTACCCAAAAAACAGAAGACCTTACAAATGCGCTCAAAGGATCCAACAAGTCCCAAGGAAACTGGGGCGAGATGATTTTAGAACGCGTTTTAGAAAGCTCAGGACTTAAAAAAGGTATGGAATATGAGACGCAATTTGTCACTAAAAATCAAATCAACGAAACAATTAAACCCGATGCAGTTATCTTCTTACCTGATAACAAAAACCTCATCATAGACTCCAAAGTTTCTTTGACTGCCTACGAACGCTATACCAGCGCGGAAGAAGGTACCATCGAAAAAGAACAAGCGCTCAAAGAACACATCGAGTCCCTGAAATCCCATATCAAATTATTGTCAGCCAAAGATTACCACACAGGCCTCGACTTAAATAGCCCCGATTTCACGCTCTTATTCATACCCATCGAATCAGGTTTCGTGGCAACCATCAGCCAAGATACAAGCTTATTTAATTACGCATGGGAACGCAAAATCGTCTTAGTCTCCCCTTCTACCCTATTGGCAACCTTACGTACCATCGCGTCCGTTTGGAAGACCGAATATCAGACACGAAATGCCATCGAAATCGCCCGACAAGCCGGTGACCTTTACGACAAATTTGTCTCATTCACGCAAGACATGGAAGACGTGGGCAAACACATGAAACGTGCCGAAGATGCCCACACTGGAGCCCTCAACAAACTAAGTACCGGAAAGGGGAACCTGGTCAGCCGTGCCGAAAAACTACATAAATTAGGTATTAAATCAACCAAAAAGCTGAACCAAGGACTGATCCAGGATGAGGAACCCGAGATTGAAGAGGAATAGAAGGGAGTAAAGAGTTGAGAACTAAGAGTTAAGAGTGAAGCGGTAAGAATTCCTTCGAACTCTGGACTTAATCCCTCCGGACTGACAACTAGTGACTGACAACTAGCAACTGTTTCACCATCGGACTCCGGACTAATTCCCTCCGTACAGTAAACTAGTGACTGATGACTAGGGACTAAAAAAAATCCGAAGCCCCAAGCAAATGCCTTCGGACTTCGGATGTTAAATAGTTAAGAAGTAAGAAATCCACTGGACTGACCACTGATTACTGACCACTGACTACAGTCAACTGCTTACGCCTTCTTCAAGAACTCGGTTCTCAACACCATCACCGACTTCTCAACTTTTCCTTCTACCTCATCCGCATCATCAGTCAGGCGAATATTCTTCACCATCGTACCACGTTTGATCACACCTGATGATCCACGAACCTTCAAATCCTTAATTACGGTAACTGAATCACCTTCTTTCAATACAGCTCCATTGCTATCGCGAACGATTAATTCTTCATTCTCATCCATTGTATTATTATTTTTTTGGTTAATAATTGAGTCGAAATTATTTCTTCCAACCCGTTTTGTTATTTCTAAATCCTAATAAGCGCTGAGCCAAATCCGGTCGCTTCAAATGCGTCAACCGATTCCGAATCCAATCCTTATATTCCGCCTTGTACCAAAAGAAATACTTATTCTGATTCTGCTTCTCCTCCTTCGTCTTCGCCGTTTTAATCGGCTGCAAAGTGTATGGATGGACACCTGAATAATAAATCACCTCCGCCACCGTCATAGGTGTTGGGGTGAAATCCTGGACTTGCTCTAATTGGAAGCCTAAATCTTTTGTCTCTGCTGCCAAATTCGCCATATCTTCTTCCTCACATCCCGGATGTGACGAAATAAAATAGGGGATCAAAGGCTGCTTCAAACCAAATTTGGCAGAAATCTCATCGTATTTCTTCTTGAATGCATGAAAATACTTGAACGACGGCTTACGCATCACGCGCAAGGTAGCATCCGAGGTATGCTCCGGTGCAACCTTCAATCGCCCCGAAACATGGCGCGTAATCAATTGCTCCATGTATTCATCGTGATTTCCGTCTTGGTTGTTTTTATTGAAGTCATCGACCAACAAATCATAACGAACGCCCGAACCCACAAAAGCTTTTTTAATTCCTGGATGGGCATCTACTTTGCGGTAAATCTCAGTCAATGGTGTATGGTTTGTATCTAAATTATTGCAAATAACCGGGTGAATACACGATGGACTCACACATTTGGCACAGATCGACTCATCCTTACCTTTCATACGATACATGTTCGCAGATGGACCACCTAAATCCGAAATATAACCTTTGAAATCAGGCTGCTTCGTGATTTGATCGACTTCCTTCATGATCGACTTCTCACTCCGCGATGCAATAAACTTGCCTTGATGCGCCGAAATCGTACAAAAACTACAACCACCAAAACAACCCCGGTGCATATTCACTGAAAACTTAATCATCTCATATGCCGGAATCGGGCCACGTTTCTTGTATTTAGGATGTGGCAATCGTGTATATGGCAAATCGAAAGATTTATCCATTTCAGCCTCTTCCATCGTTTTGAATGGAGGGTTGATGACTAATAAATCCTCACCTACCGCTTGTGTTATTCGATTCGCCTGCCACTTATTTGACTCCACTTCAACAATCTTGAAGTTGGCCGCATACTTAATCTTATCCTGTAAACACACCTCGTGACTCGCTAGCTCCACCGTTTCCCAATTTCCAACCACAGGCAATGCCTCCGATTGTTTTTGGATAAATGCCACTTGGTTGATGTCTGTTAATTCCGACAGTTGTTTACCCGCTTTAACACCCCGGATGATCTCACGTAAAGGTTGTTCCCCCATCCCATAAACCAACATGTCTGCTTTGGAATCTACTAAAATGGATGGAAACAGTTTATCGGCCCAATAGTCGTAATGGGTAACTCGTCGCAAAGAAGCCTCTATGCCACCAATTAACACAGGGACATCCGGATAAATCTCCTTTAAAATATTGGAATAGACCGTCGTAGCATAATCAGGACGAAATCCTGCCTCGCCACCCGGCGTATAGGAATCATTAGAACGCAAACGCTTGTTGGCCGTATAGTGATTCACCATCGAATCCATGCAGCCCGCCGTTACGCCAAAAAAGTATTTGGGTTTTCCTAATTTCTTAAAATCCCGTAAATCATCTTGCCAATTGGGCTGAGCTACAATCCCCACCTTCAAACCCTCGCTTTCCATGATTCGACCAATCACCGCCGTTCCAAATGCCGGATGATCTACATACGCATCTCCTGAAATCAGAATCACGTCGAGCTCATCCCAGCCTCGCTTTTCCACTTCCTTTTTTGTCAACGGAAGCCAGTCGGTAATAGGTCTTTCTTGCATGCTGCAAAATTAACTAAAAACGCGGGTTTAACCTATTTCGATAATTGAGCTTTTAGGTAATCTGCTGTCGCCTGAAACACGCGTAGCGCATTCGAAAACTTCATCCAGTGGTGCGTATCATCCACAATCACCATGGTCTCCATCGATACCTTTTTCTTCTGCAATCGATTAATCAAATCAATACTTTGGCTAAATGGTACATTTCGGTCATCATCTGCATGAATAAATAAGACAGGTGATTTCCAAGTATCAACAGATGATATAGGCGATGATCGATACGATAAACTTGCTGCCCATTCCGCATCGGGTGCCTTGTGGGGGCCGACCAATAAATCCATGGGAATTTCCCGCTGATTGGCCCAATCATGTACCCCATGAATATCAACACCCGCAGCAAATAATTTAGAATCACGTGCTAAGGCTAAAGCAGTTAAATAGCCACCATATGAACCACCGTACAAGGCAATTTTCTTCGAGTCAACAAAAGATTGTTGGCCTAACCATTCGCCAGCCGCTTTAATGTCAAGGTATTCTGATGCACCCCATTGTCCGGCTGATTTTGGATATTGAAAATCGTATCCGTAACCAATTCCCAAACGGTAATTAACAGATAAAACAACATATCCTAAATTAGCTAAATACTGATTCAAGGCATATGCATTTGAATAATAATCTGAGTAATGCCAACCTAATAACATCTGACGTGGAGGACCTCCATGCACAAAAATGATGGCTGGCTTTTTCTGGGTTCCATTGGAGTTATCAAAAATTTGGCCATGAATCGTCATGCCATCCAAGGATTTAAAAATCACTTGTTTAGGTTCCACCAAAGCACTCGCAGGAAATTCTGCAGGAATTAACTTTTCTGTAAGTGAACGCTTTGTGCTCGCAGTTGCCAGCGTTACCTGTGGCGCTTTTTGTGCCCCGGCACCAATGTAGGCATATCCTCCAACGACAGAAACGGCCGTCCATTCAATTCCCAAACCCGGCGTTAGAACCTTCATATCAGCCTTATCCACTGAAACTTGACAAATATGACGGCGATCAACATCCGTCGCATCACTTCCGGTATTAGCATCAAAATAAATAGAATTTCCATCAGTACTTACACTCAAATGCTCGACCATGAAATCTCCCGGGCTCAACAATAAAGCTGATCCACCGGCAGGAGCTACTGAATACGCATGCGGCCAACCGTCGTGATAGGATGTGAAAACCAAGCGATCTTGACGAGCCCAGTGTAAATTCGTTCCACCTTGAGTGGTGGGAATAGAACCCCGATACGTATTCGGTGCTTCCCAAACCAAGGTAGATTTTTCACCTGCTGTCAATCCAGCTTTGCGTATAGACCAAGTAATACGTTTACGCTGGGTCAAAGAATCCGCAGAGCCACCTTCAGCCGGTGTGCGAACAAATGCTATTTGATTCCCATCAGGCGACCAATTAGGACTCATATCTTTGGCAAATCCTGGATCAATCCAATTGACCGTTGGCTTGCCCATTTCTAGGAAACCTACAAATGAATGATCCCCTCTATTCGCCACAAAAGCAATTTTTTTACCATTGGGCGACCAAGTCAAGGTACTAACTGAACCCCGCGTTTTCAATAAGCGGACCGGCGCCTCCAAGAAATCATCATTTTCATTGGTGTCCAATTTACACACCCATGGTTGGCCCTCTTTGATGTATGCCACAACCTTATTGTCAGGTGAAATCACAGGAAAATCCCCTTCAGAAATAATACGAATAGGTCCACCTGTAAAGGCGATTTGCATCACTCGAACCGTTTGCGGCTCAGCATTTCCGGCTGGATTAACCGCTTTTTCATCATCAAAATTAGCACCATGATCTCCTCCACGTACAAACAATACCCACTTCCCATCATCGGAAATAGAAATAGAACTTAATTCTTGCCCATCATCCTCTTTAAAACTTGTCAACTTTCTTGCCTCGAAATCGGGTGCTTCTGCAACATAAATATTTCGAACACCTTTCTCATCTAAGGCCCAAGCAATTTTATCCCCTTTGGAGGAACGAATTAACTCAGTCGGAAAGGAATAGGATTTGACTGCATCTAAAGTGAATTTTTGACCGTAAGTGGTCAAATTCATGGTGATTAGAACAACGAAGTAAAGTAATTTACGCATAGATTTATTTTATAACTCGAAATATAGGGAATGTCCGACGGAAACGAAAAGAAAAAACTCCCGACCTGTATAAATAAAATAAATTCAAACTAATTTTGAAATTCATGGATGTATCAATCGTATTTGTTAATTACAAAACCGAAGCCCTCTTATTGGATTGCCTTCGAAGCATTTACGCACATAAAGAAGGGCTTAATTTCGAATGCATTGTTGTCGACAATCATTTTGTCCCAGGTCAGAACGAAGCCATTTTAGCCGCATATCCACAAACGAATTGGATTAATTCGGGTGGAAATGTCGGATTTTCCAAAGCCAATAATATAGGACTCCAAGCTGCAAAAGGAAAATATGTCTTGTTTTTGAATGCCGACACCTTGGTGATCGATTCATCCATAACCCGAGCTTTTGAACACTTGATCAACGATACCCGTTTAGTCGCGGTGGGGGGAATACAACTCGATGAAAACCGTAAACCCATTCCTTTTTATCGCACCTTAAACGATGTGCGTAGGGATTTTTACATTGTGCCGAACAAGCCCATTTTTCATCAACTTATCAATCTACTGCTACCCAAACAATCCTTTTCAAGTCCAGAAGAAACCAATAATTTAGTCGGCGCATTTCTCATGGCGTCCAAAGAAAATATACTTCGCATTCAGGGCTGGGATGAAGATTTTTTTATGTATGCGGAGGATGCAGAATTATCTTTTAGATTAAGTAAACTAGGTAAATTAGCTTATTATGAAGATGTTCAATTCATACATTTGATTCAAGACAATCCATTTCGGAGAACGAACTATTCCTGGGTGAATCGCTTTTCCATGCAGATTCAGCTCTCCAATTTACTTTGGGTACGAAAAAGTTATGGTGCTTTAGCTGTATTAATTATTTATGCCAACTACACTTTACTAGCTCCCATCTTTTGGACCTGGAAAATAGCCCTCAATCTATTAAAAGGCAAAAAATGGGATTATGATACGAAAAATCAGCAAATTTTTGGCCAAAAAGTAATCCTATTACTCCGCTATTTTTTCCGGATATTATTCCTCAAAAAAGGCCCTTACCGTATAAAAGCAGATGAGAATATTGATCAAGTCAATAAATCATAAAAATCCTCATTTTTTTTAGTATTTTCGTTGAAAGGAACCTAATTAGCCGTGAAAACGAATACACAAATCACAGAAACCATTGCCAGCTTTGCAACAGAAGCAGAATCCGCTTGGATAGCTGAACAAAAGGCTTTGAGTGGAAAGGCTTTGGCATTAGCCTTTGTGAAAGCTCCACGATTTGTATCCAAAAATATCCTTCAAAGCGGGGCTTTTAGTGGCTGGACATTCGATCAAGTGGTTCGATTGGATTTAGTCATTCCATTGGATGAAGCGAATTTAGACATCTTGTTTGAAACAGCTGAAATGCAAGAGGCGGTTGCTTTAACGCGCGCTTTACCTTATTTACCAAATCCATCCGCATTTTTATTACGCGCAACAGATGCCGTGCGTTCGAACATGGGTCCTGTTTTCGATGCGATTGCCTTTGGAAATTCCTATCCTAGGGATTATTTCCAAGAAGCAGCATGGAACCAATTAGTCTTAAAATGTATTTTCAACGATAAAGCCATTCATCAAATCATCGGATTAGATGAGCGAGCGAATCAAGCGTTAGCGAATACACTTTCCGATTTTGCCCATGAAAGATGGTCGGCAGGCCGAAGAGTCCCTTCGCAAGTGTGGCGACTCGTTCCTAAATTCATGAACGAATCTTTACATGCCGACATTGAAAAGCTAGCGCAATCAGAAAACCCAAGGGATGTCCTGGCTGCAAACCTAGTGAAACTAGAAGTCCAAAATCCTGGCAGTACGCAAGGACTATGGCATGAATTAGAATTACCTGAACCGATTTATATAGCCTAATATGTGCCAAGAACATAAAACCGTAGGAAACCCTTCCCATTTCGAAGGAACAGAACAAGAAAAAACCACCGCGCATGCCGTTGATGGTACTTTTGCTCAATACACACAAGGCATGAAATTCTTTGATCCGCATGTGCATATGACCTCGCGGACAACAGATGATTACCAAGCATTGGCAGATGCAGGTGTGGTTGCATTGATCGAACCTGCTTTCTGGTTAGGCCAACCGCGTACGGGATTAGCGTCGTTCAAAGACTATTTTGCCAGTTTAGTGGGCTGGGAGCGTTTTCGTTCCTCGCAGTTTGGGATCAAACATTATTGTACCATCGGTTTAAACTCCCGTGAGGCAAATCATGAGGCTTTAGCGGAACAGGTAATGGAAATCTTGCCTTTGTTCTTGCAAAAAGAAGGTGTTGTGGGCGTTGGGGAAATTGGGTTTGATGACCAAACGGCCGCCGAAGAAAAATATTACCGTGCTCAATTAGAACTGGCAAAAGAAATGAATTTACCCGTTCAAGTTCACACGCCACACCGGGATAAGAAAAAAGGGACGGAACGCAGCATGGCCATTGCTTTGGAACATGGAATCGCTCCTAATATGGTCATCATCGACCATAACAATGAAGAAACAGTTAAATCTGTTTTGGATCAAGGTTTTTACGCTGCGTTTACGATTTACCCCTTTACCAAAATGGGAAATGAGCGCATGGTCGAAATAGTAAAACAATACGGACCCGAACGCATTATGGTGAATTCCGCTGCCGATTGGGGTATTTCAGACCCCTTAGCAATCCCAAAAACAGCTGCTTTGATGAAGATTAAGGAGGTTCCTGATGAGCATATTCGTTTGGTGACTTACCAAAATGCTTTGGATGCTTTTGCACAAAGTGGACAGATTCAAGAATCGGATTTCATCCATGGATTGGAAATCGATCAAACACAAAAATTCAACGGAAACACGGTTTTACGTGGTGGACAAGCGCCGCGTGTCAACAAAGATTCCCTAATCATTCGCTAATGCGCATCAAAATAAGAGCCTTTCTTGAACTCATGCGTCCGGCGAATGTCATTACGGCATTAACAGATGTATTAGCAGGCATGGCCATCGTGGGATTTACCTTTGGGACGATCGATTACCAATTTTGGCCGGTGATATTCTTGGGTATTTCAACCATGTGCTTATATGCGGGAGGAGTTGTATTTAATGACGTCTTTGACCATGAGCTCGATATTCTGGAACGACCTGAGCGAGCCCTACCTAGTGGCAGAATTCAACGAGCTGAAGCGGTTTTTGGTGGAATTGTATTACTCGCTTTAGGTATATTTTTAGCGTTTTGGCAGAGTCGATTGAGCGGAATTGTTGCGGTAATCATTACTATGCTTGCGCTTTTCTACGATTTTAAAGGCAAGCACATGCGCTTTTTCGGTCCTATTAATATGGGTTTATGCCGGGCTTTCAATTTGCTTCTAGGTATGAGCGTTTATGAATTGGGCGTATTGGAGCACTTTTATTTAATTTTGATTCCTTTAATTTACATCGCCGCAATTACCTTGGTGAGTCGCGGTGAGGTACATGGAAGCCAGTCGGCCCCCTTATGGTTCGCTGCTATTTTATTCATCTTTGTGCATGCAAGCCAAATAGCCGTGGGTTACCAAGCTGGCAAATTAATGTATTTACTACCCTTCGTATTGGTGCACAGCTATTTGATTTTTTCGAAATTGACGAAAGCCATTCAAAAACCTATAGGTCCCAACATTGGCCAAACAGTCAAGACAGGTGTACTTACGCTCATTTTAATGAATGCCGCTTGGGTCAGTTTGAGTGAACAATATTACATGGCTTTTGTTACCTTAGCATTATTGCCAATCTCCATGTGGGTTGGCAAAAAATTCGCCGTTTCATAATTTTTAATACATGCAAGTTTTACAACAGCAATTTCAAGTACCCTTCAGTTACCAAGTGATTTTCACGAAACACTTGTTTGACCCGAGCAATAAAACCTTGTGTGATTTTATATCGAATTTCGGCCAAAGTAATTTCCGCAAACGCATCTTGTTTGTTATCGACAAAGGAGTTGCTGATGCACATCCTTCTTTGACAAGCTCAATCGTTTCCTATTTCGAATCCCATGCGGTGGCAGATCTAGCTCCTGAAATCTTGGTATTACCCGGAGGAGAGGTTTGCAAGAATGACCCCCGATTTTATGAAGAAGTGGTGCGCGCGATCGATGAGCATCGCATTGACCGACATTCCTTTGTTGCTGCAATTGGCGGTGGTGCATTTTTGGATATGTCGGGCTATGCCGCAGCCATCTCACACCGTGGAGTTAAATTAATTCGTATACCTACAACGGTCCTTTCTCAAAATGATTCTGGTGTAGGAGTTAAAAATGGAGTAAACTACTTAGGCAAAAAAAATTTCTTAGGAACCTTCGCTCCTGCCGTCGCTGTATTTAACGACGTGGCTTTTTTAGCGACCTTAGAAGATCGTGATTGGCGTTCTGGTATTGCGGAAGCGATTAAGGTAGCTTTAATTAAAGATTTAGCCTTTTTCGAATGGTTGGAGGCGAATATCACAGCCATGAATTCCCGTGATGAAGCGGCCATGGTTGAGCAAATCTACCGATGCGCTGATTTACACATGAAGCATATTTCGGGAGGTGATCCCTTCGAATTGGGTTCGGCTCGTCCCTTGGATTTTGGGCATTGGGCGGCACATAAATTGGAATACCTGACCGACTTTAAAATACGTCATGGAGAAGCCGTTGCCATTGGAATTGCCTTGGATTGCGTGTATTCACATTTGATTGGGTCGATTTCTTTGCCCGATTGCGAGCGTATATTGGCTGTCATTAAAGGCTTGGGCTTTGATTTATATCATCCCGCTTTGGCAGAAAATGCATTTCAAAACCTACATAAAGGCTTACAAGAATTCCAAGAACATTTGGGTGGGCATTTGACTATTACACTCTTGAAAGCGCTGGGGAAAGGGGAAGAAGTACACGAAATGGACTTCCCTACTATCCAAGCATCTGTTGCCCTATTAGCCCAGTACGCCTAAATGAAAACAGCACACGGACATCTCAGTTATTGCAGCAATATTCATCCTGGTGAAATTTGGGAGGAGCATTTTGCCAATTTGCAGACAACTGTACCCAAAGTCAAAAAAGAAGTTTGCCCAGATCAGGCAATGGGATTGGGTTTACGGATTGCCAATCAGGCAAGCATCGATTTGACAGAAGATGCCCACAAGCTAACAGCGCTAAAGAACTGGCTAACAGCAGAAGATATTTACGTTTTTACGCTGAATGGATTCCCTTATGGAGGATTTCATAATACGATCGTAAAAGATCAGGTGCACGCGCCCGACTGGACCACGCAAGATCGCGTAAATTATACGCGAAGATTAATTGATTTATTAGTCCAACTATTACCTTCAGACCAACATGAAGGCGGAATCTCAACCTCTCCCCTTTCTTATAAATATTGGTGGGAACATCGTGGAGATGCAATCGGACAGGCGACAATGGAGCTCTTGAAACTCGTTCCTTATTTGGCCCAAACCGAACAGAAAACAGGTAAGTGGATCCATATTGATATCGAACCAGAACCCGATGGATTATTGGAAAACCACCGAGAGTTTGTGGATTGGTATACGGATACGTTGATTCCTTTTGCCATAACGGCGGGAATTCCGGAGGATTGGGTACGAAGGCATATTCACATCTGTTTCGACGTATGTCACTACGGTGTTTCGTTCGATAAACCACAAGCCTGTTTGACAGAATTAGTCGAGAAAAATATATCCATTGGGAAGATTCAAATCAGTTCAGCATTACGAGTTGATTTGCGGACTCATGCATTAGCACGAATCGAAGCCCTGAAACAATACGAGGAGCCAACGTATTTGCATCAAGTCAA
>CANGCD010000073.1 GCA_947452215.1 Cytophagaceae bacterium
ATCGCATCAAAATAAAGGCAAAGAGCAAGGAAAATGGAATCGTCAAGGCCACAACCAAAGCACTGCGAGCGCTTCCCAGGAAGAAAATTAAAATAATTAAAACGATGCTTATCCCTTCGAAAAGTGTGTGCCCAACCGTTTCCAAGGAATGATCAATGAGAAAACTGCGATCATAAAGGGTTTTAATTTTAACCCCTGAAGGCAATTCTCGTGTTTCCAACTCAGAAATCCGCTCTTTTAATTTCACTAAGGCCTCACTAGGATTTTCGTAACGTCTCAATAATACAATTCCCTCCACGCCATTGGAAGACTCACTATGATTTGCCTTGATTTGATAGCCCAGAACCCCGCTTGGAGGAGGCGGAGCCATTTCAACACTCGCCACATCACTAATAAAAACGGGTACGCCATTTTCCGATTTTAACACGATATTTTTAATATCCTCATCCGTTTTAATGGCACCCAAGCCCCGCACAGCAAAACCCTGACCACCTCGTTCAATCAAATTCCCACCCGTATTTTGATTATTGGAATTTACCGCTTCCTCAACATCCGAAATCGTTAAATCATACTTCCGAAGTTTATCTGGATAAGTTAAAATTTGATATTGTTTTAAGGGGCCACCAAATGTTACAACATCTGCTACGCCATCTGTCTGAAGCAAATATGGTTTAATCACCCAATCTTGTAAATCTCGAATTTGAGTAGGAGTGTATTCAAAAGGAGCCTCAACGACATAACGGAAAATTTCACCCACTGCTGTTGACAATGGTGCTAATTCTGGATTTACTCCTACGGGTAATTCTACCGAATTCAAGCGTTCCAAAACTTGTTGGCGCGCAAAATAATCATCCGTACCATCTTTAAAGGTCAATTGGACAACGGATAATCCAAAGATGGTCCGACTGCGTCTATCCAATACATTTGGCGTATTTTGCAAAGCTCTCTCGATGGGCACAGTTACTTGTTGTTCAACCTCTTCCGAAGCGCGACCATCGTATTTGGCTACAATAATGACATTTGTGTCGGCAATATCCGGATAGGCTTCGATTTTGAGCTGGGTAAAGCAAAAATACCCTATTCCCATGAGTGACAAACTCATGATGAGCATGAGCCATCGATTATGCAATGAAAACTGTAACAGGCGATTGATCATAGGTATAAATGCTTAATATCCGAAACTCAAACCTTTTAATTGAATTACGCCTGAAGTTGCGATTTCATCTCCAGCTTTTATCCCGCTCAATACAATAACTCGGTCGCCGATTTGATGCCCAATTTGTACTTCAATACGCTGAAAAGACATTGGACCTGATTTTTTGAAGACATAGGATTTCCCTTGAATTGTCACCAGCGAATATTTATCGATTGTCATATGTTTTCCCTCCCTTAAACCAAATGAAATCATGGAGAACATACCCGCCTTCATTTCTGAATTGGGATTTTTCATACGAATCCGCAATTTTACCATTCGAGTAGCATTATCGACCACTTCTGCAACATCATCGATGATTCCCACAAAAGTTTTATCTTGAAAAGCGGTAAATTGAATTTGGCAAGTGCTCCCTTCTTGCATATTGGAAAACTGATTTTCCGGAATATCACAAGTCAAATAAACAGAGCCTACAGGTGCATTTCGCAATACCTCAGGATGAAAACCTGCAGCCTCTAAAATAGCTTCATGCTCTAAAATGGCAGCCTTTTCATTTGACAAATTGCTTTGTTCGGTAGAAAGTCCTGTTTGGGCATTCAACAAATCTTGTGCTGTAGCAGCTCCATGTTCCAATAAATCTTTATAACGAGCCACCTCAACCGATTTTTGTTGGATGTTTACTTGTTGAATTCGCTTTATATTTATTTGATGTTGTATTAATTGAGTGAAATTCCCAGAAAGTTCAGGGTTATCAAACAATATAATCGGCTGGGATGCACCGGAATGAGACGCAACCACGGTCGCTACAATTTTTCCTGGAGCAGTAAAATCAGCAATAATATTTTTTTGTTCCACTTTGGCAACATGAAAAAAATCGATGCTATTTACATCAGAAAAAACAACTTCCTCTCCCCCATTTCGCACAATGGTTTCTGGAATTTTATCGGTTTGCGTGTTTTGTTTCTTTTCGCAAGAATACAATCCAAAGCTGAGGACACTAATTAAAAGAACAATTCTCATTCGCTTGCTAATTGATTTATTTTACCGGTGGTAAATAATAGTTGTAAGTAGTTTTGTTTATATGCTTGTAAGATGTCATTGTATTGACGCTGATTGTCAAGCCAACTTCTTTCTGCCTCCAGAAAATCGATAATCGTGGTACCTCCTTTCAAATAGGCATATTTGACATTGGATAAAATTTGTCTGGATTTATTAAGGACATCCTCGAATTGTTCCAAATTCTGTTGTTGACTTCGTAAACGTTGAACCGCTACTGTAATTTCGGTCTTAATCTGTAGTTGGATACCTGCAGCCTGAATATCATATTGCTCCTTTTGTAAGATGGCTTTTTGTATTTCCCCTTGATTTTTATTGAAAAAAGGGAGTGGCATGGTTGCATATAATCCAAAATAAGGAATGGAATTTTGCGGATTCCAAATGACACCAAACTCAGGTCTTGGGATGGCAAGACTTTTCTGAAGTTTAACGTTGGCATTTGCGGATTCAATAGTCGATTGCACACTTAAATAATCACCTCGGTTCTCGAAAGCATATTGAATCAAACTATCGACCTGATTAGTGGGAAGATTCAAGAAATTATCGGTTAAATCCACCTGAACTTGTTGATCGATGCCAATTAAATTTCGTAACTCGGTCCGTTTACTTTCCTCTTCTTTTTGAAAAGTTTGCAATTGAATGAAGTAGGAACGTGCCAATAATTCGGCACGCAATAAATCAGTTTCCGTAATAACCTGATTCTTTAGACGAAGTTTATTAATCAAAACCAAGCTATCAATGTTCGACTTTGCCTCTTGAATAATTTTGCCTTGTTTACGTAAGGTCCAAATTTCTAGCCACTTATTGGCTACATCCAGGTAAAGATTTCGTTCATACTCAATCAAGTTTTTTTCTGCTAATTGAACATTTTTCTTAGCTAAGTCGATTTTGTTTTCTCGCTGTCCGGCAACCTGAAATTGTTTGGTAAATTGCCACCAGACTTGACGATTCGCATTTTGATACCAGTCAGAATTAGCCGACAAGTGTGACGCACTCATCAACTGCAAACTTTGATTATTCAGCGTTGGATTGAGCTTTAATTGAGCCGTAATAACATCCGCACGTGCCTGTTCAATATTGACACGTTCGGATTTGAGTTGAATATTAAACTGCTTAGCTGAGTATAAGGCTTTTTGGAGGGTGAAATTTTGTTGGCCCCAACAGAAGTTGGACAGCAAACAAAGGCCGCAGAGTATGATTATTATATGGTTAGATCGCACGATAAAATCGTTTAAAAAACAAAGAGACTAAAAAAAAATCAATTTAATAGATTGAGTAGACCAAATATACAATTCTGATGCTATTCAAACTTTATTAAACAGGATAATCCGTAATTAATTCGACATTGGGATGTAACCAAAGAAACGAAGCAGGACAATCGGTCGTGATTTGTTTCGTCATAATTTGTTTCAATGCGGCTTCCTTGCCTTTCCCCGTCACCAAGAAGATGATTTTCTTGGATTGCAATATTCCTTGCATACCTACACACCATCCGAAGGCAGGCTCTGATCCTTGCGATAATGCGGGATCGTGCTGAATGGTCGATTCGGCCAATGTCGCTTTGTGAAAACCCGGCTGCAAGAAAGGTGCGGGTTCATTGAAGGCTATATGACCATTCTTACCTAAACCCAAAATGCAAATGTCCATCGGGCTATTCGCTTGTATATAAGACCCAACGCGTTGAATTTCGTTATCGGCATCCGATGTATTCGGATCAAAGCTTACATAGCAGTTGGTCGGTATGTCAAGTGGCTCCAACAAGTGTTTCTTCAAATAACTTTCGCAGGAATCCGGATGACTAGCGGGTATAATTCCCCATTCATCCATCTTGATGACACGCATTTGATTGAATAGCGCCTTTTGTTTAGCCATCTCGGCATACATGCCTGTTGGCGAGCCACCCGTAGCAGCACAAAACAACAAATCGGGTTTATGTTTTACCTCATCTACGATGAGCGAAGAAGCTAACTCACTTAGCTCCTGATAATTAGCAACGGAATGTATTTTCATAGGATTCTTTTTCTCAAAATACGGCAAAACAACTTAAAGAGATGAAATTATCAGTTTTTTGTTTCAAATTTTTTAAAAATATCACTTAATTGCAGAGTAACCTAGTTCTAATAAAAATGTATCATAACCATTTCTCCAAAGAGAAGTGGGGTAAATTGGCTATATGCCTATTTTGCTCACTTTTCTTTCGCTATCAAGCTTTTGCACAAAACTGGTCGTTAAATCTAGGGACCAATTTCACCCGCTTCGATTTCAAAAATACGTCAGGCCAAACATTAGCAGGCATAAAGCTTGGTGCCGGTTCGTCCTATTCCCTGCAATATGCGCGCAAATTAGTTGACACGACTGCCTTGTTGTTGCGCGTAAGCCCTACGGCTATTTCCATTAATCAACGTCCCGGTTTAGCGAAATTATTAAGCAAATTTTATTTCGGTGGCGGCATTCAATTCAATCAATTTAATGCTGTGGGTGATGCCGTGAATGTAGCCTACAGTTATCAAACCGATTACGTAGGCATCCGTGGATCCTTTCAGTTTCATCAGCCGCTCTATCGAAATCTAGGAATTCATGCCGGATTGGGTTTGCAATTGAACCAACTCGTACATGGGAATCAATGGGTGAACAACCAATTTTTGGACTTGAGCCAGGACCAACAGTTCAATGGGCCTCATGCGATGGGAACCTATCATGTGGGGCTTGAACAAAAAATTGTTGATGGGATATCCTTGACGCTGACCTACCAACAGTCCAGTAGTCTTACCCCCATTGAATCGAATAAAACCAGCCTAGGTTTAAAAGCATCAACCTTGCTGATTGGGATTACGTATCAACCACTAAAAAACAATATACAATGAAAAAATACCTACTTCTGCTAGTGCTTCTCATTAGTTCAATGAGCTTGCTAGCACAAACCAAGGGCATACAATACCAAGCGGTCATACAGGATCCTGCGCCCTATCAAATTCCCGGAACATTTATTCAAGGTCAAGCATTGCAAAATGCCAATGTGAGTATGCGATTCACATTAAAATCAAACAATTTGATTGAATATGTGGAAGAACATGAAACGCAAACAGACAATTTCGGATTGATTAATTTGACGATTGGGAAAGGAAAAAAACTAAATGGCCCAAACTTTGACAACCTGGTCTGGAGTGGTCAAAACAAAGTATTGGTCGTTAGTGTCAAAATTCCCGGTCAAAGTGTCTTTACCGAAGTTAGCAACCAAACTTTATTGTATAGTCCCTATGCCTTGTATGCCGATGCAGTGGAATATAAAAATGTATTACATGCACCCACGGATGTATCAAGCTTCACGAACGATGTTGGGTATTTAGTATCGAATGATTTAAAACCTTTAGAGAAAAAAATCAATGATAATCAAACGCAAAATTTGGCGAATTTCAATTTGTTGAAAGATCAACAGATTACGCTGGAAAAGAAAGTAGACGAGCAAGGAAAAATTGTACAAGAAACAGTGGAAATCACCAAACAGCTATCCACGAAAGTTGACCAACAGGGCACTCAAATCATTCAAAACAGAGTTGAATTATCGGGCCAAATCAATCAAACACAAAATTATTTGACGGATCAAATTAATGGACTGGCCGCAGCATATGAAGTTTTAGCGAATAAGTCGGCAGCTACCGACTTAGGAAATACGAATGCGAGCAATCAATTATATCCCACACAAAGAGCGGTTAAAACCTATGTGGATCAAGCCATTTCGAATGTGGTCGTTTCCGGCGCACCCAATGCGACAACCTTGGCGCCTGGTAAAGTTCAATTAGCGGGTGATTTATCAGGAACTGCGACAAACCCGACGGTTCCGGGACTGGCAACCAAAGAAAGCCTGATAAATAAATCATTGAGTGTTTCCAGTGATGGAGCATCCGACACCAAGTATCCTAGTGTTCGTGCGGTAAAAACATACGTGGATCAAGCTACGCAAGGAATCGCATTGGCTGCTGATTTGAATGCAAAGGCCGATAAAAATTCACCTACGTTTACGGGAACCCCTTCCCTCCCTACGGGAACAATTGGAGTAAAACAAGGCCAAGGAACCAATACGAATCAATTGGCCACAACATCCTTTGTTCAACAAGAACTTTCTTCTGTTACGACAAATATCAATGCAAAAGAGGATTTAGCCAATAAATCGACATCCACCATGTTGGGAACAAGCAATACACTCTATCCCACACAAAACGCCGTTAAAACCTACGTAGATAATCAGATTAGTGCAGCCACAGTCGCGGATGCAAGCTTGACTTCCAAAGGAATTATTCAATTGGGAGGAGACTTAGCGGCATCATTAAGTACCGCCGCTAATCCGATTATCAAGGATAATGCAATCTCAACATCCAAAATTCAAAACGGAGCTGTGACGGATGCCAAAATCGCTTCAGGCATTAATGGCAATAAAATTAGTGGCGATATTGCAGGGAATGCTGCCAATGTTACAGGAGTTGTAGAACCCTTACACGGAGGAACGGGCGTAGCAGGTACGCTTACAGGGTACTTGAAAGCGAGTGCTAATGGTCCGATGTCTGCATCAACTTCCATTCCAGTTGGCGATATTTCAGGGGCCGAGAGCAACGCCAACAAAAGTAATGATGTATCTGCAGATGCGGCGTCCACTACGAAATATCCGAATGTTAGCGCGATCAAAAGTTACGTGGATAATCAAATGGCACAAGGAAATATCCCAGAGGCCACAACAACTGTATTAGGAAAAATTAAATTGGGAGGAGATTTGGCCGGCACAGGAACCAGCGCATCCGATCCAATCATCCGAAATGATGCAATTACAACGAGTAAAATTCTCGATTTAGCCGTTACAAATGCCAAAATCGCAGGTATTGGAGGTAACAAAGTTGAAGGGGACATTACAGGCAACGCGGGGAATGTAACAGGAATAGTGGATGCAAGCCATGGAGGAACAGGTGCGGCTGGTACCTTATCTGGCTACATAAAAGGAAATGGGAGAGACGCAATGAGTAGTTCACCGACCATTCCGGTGGCACATGTGCTCGGTGCTGAACTCATTACGAATAAATCAACAGCTCAAGATTTAGGAAATTCAAATCCAAGTGACGAATTGTATCCGAGTCAAAAATCAGTCAAAAGATATGTAGACAACCTAGCTGGCAATAGTATTGGTTCGGCTACGCAGGCTGCGCTCGATGCTAAAGAAGATAAAGTAAATAAATCGGATGAGGATATCGCCAACAATAGTACAAGCTTGTATCCTACGCAACGAGCTGTTAAGACATATGTAGAGGGAAAATTGGGAAGCCAAGTTATTGGATATGGCAATTTACCGAATATCAATCCAGATAAACTATTGGGTAATTTTACGGCTAATGTCGCCCGGCCGAGTGAGGTATCCACCAGCGGTTCTGGTGATGTAGTAAGGGCATCGGGAGCAAGTATGTCACTTCCTGTTATTAATGGGATGACCATAAATGGTTCCATAGGAGGTAATGCCGTTTTGCAGCCTGTCAATGGCGGCTTGGGTACATCGGGCTTAAGCTCAGGATATGTTAAAGCTGGAACACCCTTTTCGACGGTTTCTCGCATCCCCGTTTCAGATGTCAATGGAGCCGTTCAAAAAGTAAATGGAACTACCCCGGATGCACAAGGCAATATCACTGTGCCGATCGGAACTACTTATACCGGTCCTTACAATAATGGGGTATTTACACCTACTGTCCCGACACCTACCAATAGTGATGTTTACATCGTATCGAATGACCCAACGGCAAGTAATAACGGTAGGGCATTTATTTTTGATGGTACGACCTGGTTTGAATTCACAACCAATCAAGCCTCATTGGATTCTCGGTATGTAAAACTAACGGGAAGTACGATGGGAGGGAATTTATCTTTCCCAGCAGGAACCAAAATTCATATGACGGACCAGCCTGCTTCCTCCACAGACGTAGCCAATAAAGAATATGTGGACCAAAAAACCTTGGCAAGTTTTCCGGATGCAACGGGAGTCGTGATGGGTAAAATTCGATTGGGAGGTGATTTGGCGGGTCCAAGTACGACAGCCTCATCCCCTATAATTTCCAATGGAGCGATAAATTCGGCAAAAATAGCATCCGGTGCGGTAACACCAGATAAAATATCGGGGATTATCACACCGGATAAAGGAGGCACAGGGCTTGACAATGGAAATAAAACCATCACGTTGGGTGGTAATTTAACTACGTTAGGGACCTACACAACCACGCTTACATCAACTGGAAACACGAGTATAACGCTACCCACAGCTGGCACCTTATCGACATTAACGGGAAATGAATCCTTGACAAATAAAACAATCAATGGGGTGCAATTTGAAACAAATGCCACGGGTTTTGTATTGAGAGGCGGTGATGTTAGCAAAAGACTTAGTATTACGAATGATGCT
Source organism: Cytophagaceae bacterium (assembly GCA_947452215.1). Lineage (GTDB taxonomy): Bacteria > Bacteroidota > Bacteroidia > Cytophagales > Spirosomataceae > Aquirufa. Next base: position 8,640 of record CANGCD010000073.1, read on the forward strand.
ACGCTGAGCGGAACGAACACCGGGGATCAAACCATCAATTTATCTGGAGATGTGGCAGGTAGTGGAACCGGCAATATAACGGTTGCTCTTGCAACATCTGGGGTCACCTCGGGTGTTTATGGTGGGAATGGCTTAATCCCTCAAATATCCGTGGACTCGAAAGGTCGGATAATATCTGCATCCAATCTTTCCCTCTCGAATACGTCCCTTCAAGGCACGAGTCTGAGTAATGGAAAATTTCTCATTGGTAATAACATGAACGCTGCAACCGAACAGACTATTTCGGGAGATATCAGTATTTCAAATTTGGGCGAAGCCAATATAGGAAATGCTAAGGTCACCAATAGCATGCTCGTCGGAAATATAGATTTAAGCAGTAAAGTGAGTAACCAATTATCTATTTCGAATGGAGGTACAGGCGTTTCAAGTCTTCCGGCAAAATCACTCGTGGTCGGAGGTAATAGCTTGGAATTCATTGCACCAGGCTCTGCAGGGAATATTTTAAGATCTGATGGATCGTCATGGCTTTCGAGTTCCGTATCAAGTTTAAACATCATAAGCTCAATTGGATCTGTAAATTCATCCGCCACAGATAAAGGAATGACCCTAACGGGAGGTTTGCTTCAATTAAGCCCGGCGAATGAACTCTACCCAGGATTGGTCAATATCAGCGCGCAAACTTTTGCAGGAAACAAATCGTTTTTGAACGATTTGACAGTCAATCAAATCATGTTGGGTAATGGCCCAGGAAATAATTCTTCCAATACCAAGCTGGGAAATTCCAATTTCACAAACAATACAACGGGAATAAACAATACCTCCATAGGTAAATTGGGGTTGCAAAATAATACCACAGGCTCAAACAACACGGGCATTGGATTTTCTGCTTTGGTTAACAATACAACGGGCGACAACAATACTGCCATCGGAAGCGGTGCTGGCGTACAGGTAAATGCAGGAGGAATTTCGAATACGATTGCCATAGGTTCAGGGGCAATTGTCAGTGAAAACAATACCATCCAACTTGGAAATATCAATAACACGAAACTAAATACATCCGCACAAATCTATGCGGCAGGTATTCAAAATACGCCCATCGGCTCAATCACGAAAAGTACGGGTGCTTTCCTAGGTTTAAGCACGACAGGAACAACGGCTGGACAGGTTGTTTTAACTGATAACAATAATGTATTAAGCTCGGCAGCAACATTATCCGTTGCAAACGGCGGCACGGGTCAAAATTACATTAACCCTGGGGCCTTACTAAAAGGGAGTGGAACGAACGCCATCGATGTAATCAATGTAGGTAGCGATGGGCAAATCCTAGTATCAAGAAATGGAAACTGGGTGGCCGAAAACAATAATCCAGCAATCACGGTAGGGCTTATTGGGTCGGCAAATTCCAAGGGAATGAGTCTTGTATCCGGAATCTTAAGTTTAAGCCCAGCGGATCAAACAAATCCCGGTATTATAACGGCAGGGGCACAAAGCTTTGCCGGTGCAAAAACTTTCTCAAGTATAATCAGCTCAGGGGATGCTAGTATTGGGGGCAATTTAAGCATCACCGGAAGTCTGAACAATTCGGCTTTGACCGCCTCGAAAGTTGTCTTCACGGACGTTTCAAAAAACCTAAGCTCGACTGGCACCGTGGGTGTAAATCAAGGAGGTACCGGATTAGTAACAATACCTTCCAATGGTATCGTTATAGGTAATGGCACCGGAAATATTACAACCGTTGTGCCGAACACCATTGGCCAGGTATTGACTTGGAATGGAACTGCGTGGACTGCTACGGTTCCAACGGCCCTTTCGGCAGGAATCGTAGGCACAAGCTCGACAAACGGACTTAGTGTTTCAAATAATGTCATTAGTTTAAGTCCAGCTGACGCCACCAATCCTGGTATAGTGACTACGGGTACCCAGACTTTTGGTGGAGTAAAAACATTCAATGGAATCAAAATGTCTACCACACCGGGTACGATGGATGTATCCAAAGGATTGTTTACGGATGCATCGGGCAACCTGACCACCTCAGGCACATTAGAAGTTGCACAGGGAGGAACGGGTAACAATACCTTGCCGAGTGGCGCGCTGCTTTTAGGTAATGGAACCAATGGAATTACAACACTAGCTCCTGGAAGTAACAATGGATACATTTTAAAAGTAGTAGGAGGCCAATGGGCAGTTGGGGCTGCACCCAGTGGCGGAAACCAAGAGGCCTCTGATCAAATGTTCGTAAGCACTGACGGTCAAACGCAATTTACGCTGATTAAGCTGCCCCAAGGCTCCTCCGTAGCTACCACCAGTACACTCAAGATGTATGTTAATGGGGTAAGAATAGATATTAGCTCCTATGCAGTAAGCAACAGAACCGTTACCTACGATCCTTCAAAAAATGGCAGTTATATTCTCAAAAAAGATGATAGAATCCTATTTGACTATGCATACTAAACTCAACATCGCCCTATTTTTATTTTCATTTTTCCCCGGATTTGCACAAAGTGTTTACAAAACGGGAGAACTTGGGGATACACGTGCTAATTATGTGAATACATATGGTGATAATCAATCACTGAATGGAATAGAGACAACAGGCGAATTAAACAAGTTGTTACCTTGTACCCAAATTATTGTCTTCCATAAAAAAGCGAATGGAATTGCACCTGTAGATAAAACAGTCATTTACCAATTGGTTTTGTCAACGATCACAGGAACAAGTAAATGTTGGTTACAACAAAATTTAGGCGCATCACGACAAGCAACGTCCGCAAAAGACACTTCTGAGGCCGCCGCGGGATGGTATTGGCAATTTGGCAGGAAAAATGGATTTGAATATAAATCGGCGCGAAACCCTAGCACCACATGGCCTACGCCAGCGGCTAATGATTTAGCCTGGAGCAGAACGACCGACCCATGTAAACAAGAATTAGGGAACGGCTGGCGACTTCCCACCTACGATGAATGGCGTTCAGTGGCACAGTCCAAAGGAACATTAACCTCTGTTTTTGCCTCTGATTTAAAATTACATGCTGCAGGAATGTTAAGTACTTTGAATGGGACGCTTATCAATAGATTTCCAACGGTAAATTCTACGCACTATTGGGGGAGTAATAGCTATAACAACAACGGAAGGGCCTATGTGATCCCAACAAATGGAAGTGGTGCTCAGGCATCAACCAATGATAAAAATGCAGGCTTCACGATTCGATGTATTCAAGATTAAAATCATTTTTTCTATTCAGTGAAAAGACTAATTTAGCGAGATGAAAGTTCATGCAATACTTATCTTGGCTAGTCTCGTTCTATTCGCTTGTTCAAAAAAAGAAGAGAGCATCAGCCCAAGCCGCGGAAATATTACCGAATCCATTTATGCGTCGGGCACGATTAAGTCGGTAGACCAATACCAAGCCTTCGTGTCCATCAGTGGCATCATTGAAGAAATATACGTTCAAGAAGGTCAAGAAGTTGAAATCGGTACTCCCCTATTGCGTGTTTCGAATGAGACACAAAAATTCAATTTGGAAAATGCGAAGTTGACGGCCAACTACAATGATTTAGCCAATAACCAAGGAAAACTTATTGAAGCGGAAGCGTTCGCACAAACAGCAAAAGCCAAATTAAAATTAGATTCG
>CANGCD010000074.1 GCA_947452215.1 Cytophagaceae bacterium
GAGACAACGAAGTCGGATTCAGGTGATGTTGATGGGTCTGCTCGTTTGGGCTTGCCAGTCTTTCTATATTTCCGACGGAGAAAATACGCAAACTCGTTTTCAAGGAACGAAGGATTTGGGTGTACTCGCGAACATCGAAATTGACGAGGCTTCAGGTATGGTAGCATCTCAACGAAATCTTGGGCACTATTGGGTGATCAATGATTCCAAGGACTTGAATCGCATGTTTTTAGTCAGTCAAGCAGGTCAAGGCAAAGCTGAATTCACTTTATTAGGACTTCAAAATAGGGATTGGGAGGCGATGGGTCGCTGGCAAAATCGAACGGGTCAAACCTATTTATATGTAGCTGACATCGGGGATAATTTTGCACAAAATCCGAGTTATCATGTGCATCGTTTTTTAGAGCCTTCACTCAAACTGACGGACCCATTGCGACGCGTCATTAAAGATACCCAAACCGTAGATTTTGTTTTACCAGATGGAGCTCATGACATGGAGTGCATGTTGATTGATCAAATATCCGGCGACCTCTTTTTTATCTCCAAACGCGAAGACCACAAGCGTCTTTACCGCTTGCCAGCTGCAGCCTTTGCGAATCATGGGATACAAAAAGCGCAATTCATCTGCAAACTGAATTTTTCCGTACCTAGTTCAGATGTAAACCTTTTGAAACAATTGTACTTTATCACCGATGGTAATGTTGCCTCTTCGAATGAGGAAATCATCGTCCGGAATTATTTGGAGATCTATTATTGGAAGAAGAAAAAGCACGAAAGCATTGCTGACGCGCTTCGTCGAAAACCACGCGTTGTCCCAAGCATATTAGAACCCCAAGGAGAGGCGCTTGCTTTTGATGGCAAGAATCAAGGCTATGCAACCATTTCTGAAATTGCCAGCATATCAAGCCCAGTTCATTTGTATTATACGGCTAAGCGATAATCATTAGTTTCGCGAAACTTAAAAGCAAAGTCTTTTCTCCAACGCCTTGCTCAAAAAGAATATGAGCCTTGCGTTCTGCTCCATTGACTTCTAATTTCTGAATCGTTCCAAAACCAAACTTTTGATGTTCCACTCGTTGGCCCGCAGCTAGACTCATGGCGTCCGACTGCACAAAATTCGCAGAAGGAACGTGTTGGTAATTGGTATTTTGTTTCGGTTTCTGGATCAATTGGGCCGCACTTGCACTTGTCGATTTCTCTACAAAGCCTGTTTTTTGTACGGGACGGAAATTAGAAGTATCCTTCTTGCCTGGCGTTTTGGCCATTTTCAGGTAGGTGCTATCTAATTCGTCGATGAATCTACTTGGCTCACAGCTTTTTAAGCGCCCGAATTGATAACGGGATTCCGCGTAGGAAATCATTAATTTTTTCTCAGCTCGCGTAATGGCTACGTAGAACAAGCGACGTTCCTCTTCGAGGTCTGCTTGACTTTGCAGCATCATCTGACTCGGGAATAAATCTTCCTCTAAGCCAACTAAAAACACGTGTTTAAACTCTAAGCCTTTCGCTGAGTGAACCGTCATCAAAGTTACCTTGTCCTTATCGTTGGGATCTTCTGTGGTATCTGCGTTTGTGAGTAATGAAACGGATTGCAAGAAGGTTGATAAGGATTTGTCCTCATTTTCTTCTGAATCAACAAATTGCTTGATGGCATTTAGTAATTCTTGTACGTTTTGGTAGCGCGCTAAGCCTTCCACCGTTTTGTCTTCGTAGAGTTCCCGAACGAGCCCAGAGGTTTTTGCCACGTGGCTTGCAACTTCGTAGGCATCTTTTTGCTCCACCTCGACCATCAATTTATATGACTTGATCAAGTCGGCGAATTGCTCGATCGGTGCAGTTCCACGCACCCCTTGAAACTGGCCAATGTTTGAAACCACTTCCCAGACCGTGGAGTTTTGTTCGGCGGCTGTAATGGCTATTTTCGCGATGGTTGTATCACCGATTCCCCGTTTAGGTAAGTTGATGATACGTTTAAATGCTTCTTCGTCTTGTTGGTTGACAACAAAACGTAAATATCCCAAGACATCTTTAATCTCTTTACGTTGGTAGAAAGACAAACCTCCGATTATCCGATACTTGATGTTTAGTCTTCGTAAGGATTCCTCAAATGAACGCGATTGGGCATTGGTCCGATACAAAATAGCAAAGTCGGAGAAGCGTAAACCCTCTTTTTGGCAAGTTTCGAATATGGTTGACGCAATGATTCGGCCTTCTTCGTTGTCGCTGCCCGCACGAATGATTTCGATTTGATCACCATCCTCATTGGACGTAAAGACGTCTTTTTTGAGCTGGTTTTTATTCCGTGCGATTACTGAATTCGCTACGGCCACAATGGCTTTCGTGGAACGGTAATTTTCTTCGAGTTTGATGGTAGTCAAATCTGCATAATCGCGCTCGAAGTTCAAGATATTTTGAATATCGGCTCCACGGAAGGCATAGATACTTTGTGCATCATCGCCCACGACGCAGATGTTACGGTGAACGGCGGATAACTTTTTCGTGATGAGGTATTGGGATACGTTGGTATCTTGAAACTCATCCACCATCACATGTTTAAATTTGTGTTGGTATTTATGTAATACGTCTAAATGATCTCGGAAAAGGATGTTGGTTTGAAAAAGGAGATCATCGAAATCCATGGCATTGGCCTGGAAGCAGCGGGTACAATATAATTTGTACAGCTGTCCCATCATGGGGATTTTGGCATAGCGATCTTCTTGTTCTAAAACGGGGCTATTCAGGTATTGTTCTGGGCCAATGAGTCTGTTTTTCGCATTGGAAATGCGGTTCAAGACCAAATTGACTTTATAGATTTTATCATCTAGATTTTGCTCCTTGATCAATGTTCGGATGAGTGATTTGGCATCATCGGTATCATAGATGGAGAAATTCGAGGTATATCCTAAGCGTTCCCCTTCAAAACGCAGGATTTTGGCAAACACGGAGTGGAAAGTTCCCATCCAAATGTTTTTGGCTTGGGAGCCGATGACCGTTTCGATCCGATGGCGCATTTCGCCGGCGGCTTTGTTGGTAAAGGTCAATAATAATATACTAAAAGGATCTACGCCTTTATCGATTAAATGGGCGGTTCGATAGGTCAACACGCGGGTTTTTCCCGAGCCGGCACCAGCAATGATCATTAAGGGACCATCGATGTGTTCGACTGCTTTTCGTTGGGGCTCATTCAGACCTGCCAGGTAATCCATAGGGTAAAATTTAATTTCAATAAGGGGGAGCAAAAATAGGAAATTTTGACGGGTAATTCGGTGTAAAAATTGATAAAAAAAGGCGCAGAAAATCCGCGCCCTTTTACCCTTAATCTTTCACTTGTTGATGTACCTATTGAACAGCAACTAAATCACGTTTAGTTTCTGTTAGGATATTAAATGTTTTGGTTTGGATGATTTGCTTGTTGGCATTCATGATTTCCATTTTATACTTTCCGTCCAACAAATTCGCGAAGTTGTAAAGTTTTTGGTTTGCGATGGATTCCTGGTGGATGATATTTTGGTCTGCATCCGTGATGATGACAACGAGTTTCGAATTGGGTTCAGCGCTAACAAGGAATTTCATTTTTCCTACTTGGCTGATGCTTACAGGTAAGCTTACTTCCGCGGCCATTGCGTTAGAAGTCATGGACATGCTCGTTGCGAAAAAGGCAAGAGCCATTGCATTGATGATGAACTTTTTCATACTATTTTATTTTAAAAAAAACTTAGGCGGAAATATTTCCGTTTGTTGACCCAAAACTAGGGATTCTAGATTACCTCCAAATTAAATCCACGTGAAATTTAATTTTTTCAAGAAAGTTCTTCTTAAAAAAATTATAATTCACAGAATAGTACCATAAAAAGGCTATAAATATTTCAAATTTATTTAAAAAGTGCAGACGAAAAGTCTGTGTTACCGAATTGTTAATCAAATCGGATTTGTTTTAATCATTTGGTAAAGTTTCGTTAATCTGAACTTAATCAGTTGGGTTTTTCTTTCGGGTAGTTTTGCAGCGTAAAATTCACCAGTATTAAAAATCACATGAAAACCATTTACGTATTAATTCTACTAGTTCTATCATCAATTACAGCATTCGCGCAAGAAGGGGGTACTATTCGAGGTACTATTAAAGATTCAAAAACAAAAGAAGATATTATTGGGGCGACCATTCTCGTTCAGGGAATTAATAAGGGAGCTGCAACAGATATCAATGGGTTTTTCGCTTTCGGCAAATTGCCAGCGGGAACTTATTCTTTAAAAGTTTCATTCGTTGGCTATGAGTCCAAAATCTATGAAGGGGTTAAAGTTGAGCCAAGTCAAGTAACGGAATTAAATCTTTCCTTAGCGGAAGAGTCGGCTACACTCGCTGAAGTTAAGGTTGTTGCTCAGAAATTAACGAATACAGAAGTATCTGTTATATCGGAGATTAAGGCTGCCCAATTAGTTGTTTCCGGTATTTCTGCCGCTCAGATCACGAAAACGTTGGACCGTACAGCTGCTGAGGTTGTGAAGCGTGTTCCGGGTGTTACTATTTTTGGTGATCGTTTCATTAATATTCGTGGATTAAATGAGCGTTATAATACGGTTCAATTAAACAATACGTTTGCTCCTTCGATGGAAACGGATATGCGTTCGTTCTCATTTGATATCATTCCAGCGGGTCAGATTGACCGTATCTTGGTTTTTAAATCACCGGCAGCAGAATTGCCTGGCGAATTTGCGGGGGGTGTTGTAAAGATTTTCACTAAATCAATTCCAGAAAATAATTTCTTGACGATTGATTATAGCAATTCTTACCGCGATGGAACGACTGGGCAGGCGTTTAATTCGCCTCAGCATGGGTCAAACTATTGGACAGGATTTAACACGGGCTATTTTGATTTGCCAAAGAGCTTCCCTGCGACCAAATTTCAATTACCTAGTTCAGGGGATGCATTGGCTCAAGTGGGTCGTTCATTGAAAAATAACTGGGTAGCTGATAAGTCTACTGCTAATCCGGATATACGTTTTTCACTATCGAGTGGTTTGAAATTCAATTTGGGAAATGTGCGTGTCGGAAATATTACAGCAATCAATTACTCAAGCACGAAGACTACATTTAGCATGTTGCGGAATGATTTTGGCTATTCAGCCATTCAGACGACAGGCAAGCCGGATTACATTTTCAATTTTAATGATCAACAAAATTCTGCTGCGATTCGCGTGGGTGTTTTGCACAACTGGGCTTTCCGCTTAAATGATCATCATACCATCGAAATCAAAAACTTATTTAATCAGTTAAGTAACTCGCAATTTGTGGATCGTGTGGGTATTGATAACGGTGCCAATTGGGATATTCAATCCTTTGATCAAATCTACCGCGGTATTTACACAGGCCAATTAGCTGGCAAACATGATTTCAATGAAGGTAATACGAAGTTGGATTGGGTTGTAGGTTATAATTCATCGTATCGCGATCAACCGGATTACAAGCGTTTCCGTTACATCATTGACGGATCTAATAAGGTTTTATATGTTCCAACTGGTGCCGCGCAGACGTTTAACTTAGGGCGTACGAATATCATTTTATCCGAGAGTTCTTATACGGGAGGATTTAATTTATCACACAAGTTTGTTCTTTCGGAAGGGAAAGAGCTTGAATTCAAATCAGGAGTATTTGCTGAGTCTAAGAAACGTCAATTTGATGCTCGCAACTTAGGTTATGTACGGGCGAACAGTTCATTGTTCAACATCGGTTCGTTGCCGATTGATCAAATTTTTTCTGAAGGAAACATCAATGCGACGAATGGAGTCAAAATTGATGAGCAAACAAACCCAAGTGATTCATATACGGCAACCAATGAATTGTTAGCGGCATATATTCAAGGAGGATATGCACTTGGGACGAAGTTTAATTTAATCGCAGGGGTTCGTGCAGAGAACAACAGCCAGAAATTGAATTCATTTGATATGACAGGTAAGACCCCGATTAATTACAATAATACGGTGTTAAATGTCTTACCATCATTCAATTTGACGTACAACTTCAGTTCAAAAAGCTTGTTACGTCTAGCTTATGGTCAGACAATCAACCGTCCAGAGTTTAGAGAAGTTGCACCGTTTGCCTTCTACGATTTCGTAAATAATCGTAATATATCAGGAAATCCACAATTGAAGAATGCGTCGATTCAAAACTTCGATTTCCGTTATGAGCAATACCCTACGCCTTCAGAGGTGTACAGTATCGCGGCCTTCTACAAGCAGTTTACGAATCCAATCGAGGTTGTGTTTGCATCTGGATCGAATCCTGAGTTAAACTTTGCTAATGCAGCAAGTGCATTCAGTGCAGGTCTAGAGGCTGAGATTCGTAAGAATTTAAATTCAGAAAGTCCAAATAGTTTCTTGGGTAAGTCAAGCGTGGTATTTAATGGGGCATATATCATTAGTAAGGTATCCTTGGGCGCAGGTTCTGGTGCGAACCAGTCGGACAATCGCCCATTACAAGGACAAAGCCCTTATATTCTAAACGCGGCTTATAATTACAACGATACGAAAAAAGGACTGCAGGTAAACTTGTCTTACAACGTGATTGGTAAGCGTATCTATGCGGTTGGTAACAACTACGGATACAACTATCCCGATTGGTATGAGATGCCTAGAAACATCGTAGACTTAACTTTTTCGAAAAAATTATCTGAGAAAATTCAAATCAAAGGTGGGGTGTCAGATATCTTGAACAACAAGAACATCGTATTACAAGATGGGAATCAAGACGGTCGCTTTGATGCGAATACAGATCAGACAATTCAATCTTATAGCCCTGGTCGTGTCTTCTCGCTGGGAATCATTTATAGCCCCTTCGGATTTTAATTAGTACAGTTTTAAAAATAAATCAATAAATAAACAATTAAATAAAACAATGAAACAAGTAACAAACAAATTATTCAAGTTACTCGCTGTATTGACAGTGGTATCTTTGGTTTTCTCTTCTTGCCAGAAGGATGAGGAAGTATTTCCGGTACCTACCGTAACCTCAGCAGGTTCGTTATCAGGTGTAGCGGGAGCAACGGTAACAGTAAAGGCAACAATCAGCGCACCAGCGGGATTGAAGTCGATTACAGTTTTGAAAAATGGAGTAGCATTTGATTCGAAGACATATTCAGCAGCAGAGAAAACAGCTGATTACACAAAAGATTATGTTATTGAAGGCGCTGCTGGAACAGTTGTAACTTTCTCGATCCAAGCAACGGATATGAAAAATCAAGTTTCTACCATTTCAGGTGTTTCGGTTAACGTAACAGCGGTTCCGCCAAAAGCAATCGTTGAGGTTAAAGGAAACTTGGAAGGTAACATTACTTGGACTTCTGATAAAATCTACAAATTAGTAGGATTTGTTCGTGTAGGTCAAGAAGATGCTTTCGGTGTAATCACAAAGAAAGGCGTATTGACAATCCAACCAGGAACAGTGATCATTGGTGATCGTGCTTCTAAAGGTGCTTTAATCGTTCAACGTGGTTCTCAAATCATTGCGAATGGTACTGCTTCATCTCCAATCGTATTTACATCAGAGCGTGCTCCAGGTGAGCGTGAGGCTGGTGACTGGGGTGGTTTAGTTATTTGTGGTCAAGCTCCAAACAACTTGCCAAATGATGCTACAAACCGTCAATTAGAAGGTGGTTACGGTGCATTCCACGGCGGAACAGATGCTGCAGATAACTCAGGTACATTGAAATATGTACGTTTAGAGTACGCAGGTATTCCAATCAACCCTAACCAAGAGGTTAACTCATTAACAATGGGTTCTGTAGGTAATGGTACTACAATTGATTACGTCCAAGCTTCATTTGGCTTAGATGATTCATTCGAGTGGTTTGGTGGAACAGTAAATTGTAAGCACTTAATCGCTTACAAAGGCTTAGATGATGATTTTGATACGGATAACGGTTTCTCAGGATATGTACAATTCGGTGTAGGTATACGTGGTGCTGCGATTGCGGATCAATCAGGTTCAAATGGTTTTGAGTGTGATAATGATGCAAACGGTTCAGCGAACACTCCATATACTTCTGCAATTTTCGCTAATATGTCAATCATTGGAGCGAAAGGTGCTACAAACATTGCAATTGACCCATTATTCCAACACGGTGCTCAGTTACGTCGTAACAACAAGCAAAAAATCTACAACACAGTTATTACAGGATATCCATACGGAGTATACATCGATAGCCAAAAAGGTTCTGCGAAAGTTAACGCTGCAAACGGTGATATCGATTTACAAAACGTAGTTCTTGCCGGTGTTGAAGGTTGGGGTAACGATGGTTTCGGTTTAGGATGGTCTGTAAACGTGAAACCAATGGGTGTTGCGGTTCCAGGTTTCGAAAACATGGCATCAGGTACAAACGGTGCTGCCATCTTAATCGGCGACAAGGCTCCATTAGATTGGTTCAAATCTTTGACTGGAAATAAAGTGTTAGGAACAAATAGCACATTAGGTTTATCAACTTCTTTATGGTCTGCAGGTCGTCCAACATTCGTGTTGACTACTGGTACAGCAGAATCGTTGATCGGTCCTAAATTGAAGTCTGATTTGCCTGCTTTCTTCGAAGCAACAGATTACGTAGGTGCATTTAAAGCAACTGACTGGACAACGGGTTGGTCTGAATTTGCTCCACAATCGATTGTTTACGTGAAGTAATTTGATTTTAAAGGGCTAGCGATTATCGTTAGCCCTTTTTTTATAACCAATATAAACCATGAAAAAGTACCTATTTATTTTATTAGCTAGCTTCATGCTGCTAGCCTGCAAACCGGATACCAACAATCCTGCTTATTATTTCAATCAAGCTCAACAGGATTCTTTGGTAACCAACATGATTGCCTTTGTTGCTGAGAATGCAACCTATTCGACGGACTCAACGCGATTTCAGCCGGAGTTTCGTTCGTATTATGCAAAGCAATTACCTAAATATTCTTTGGTCAATTTGACGAAAGATCCTTCGGGAACGTATTATTATTTTTTAGTTCGTCCGGTAGGGAAATTGAAAATGTATCGGAGAGGTGTGGTAGGAAGTTTTACATTAGATAGTGCAAGTCTAATGCCGAAAAACTTTAAAGAAATCATTAATACTCCGCATTTATCGGAGGATTTAGTGCTAGAACGCGGGGCATTTTTGTACCGTGAGTTAGTCAAAAAAGGAAATATAAACGAGTATATGGTCATGCGCGATTATGTCGAGTGGCCCGATTCTACGTTAACATATAATATTCATACAAACCGTTGGGTTTACAAGCAAGGTAAATAATGTATGAATCGCGATTTTATATTGGTGTAATTAAGAAAATGTCGGCAGGATTCCTGCCGGCGTTTCTTGTTTGGATAGCTTGCTCATGCATCAAGAAAGACGATGCGGCTGTTGTTCCTGGCTGTACGGCCACACCACCGGCAACGATCAGTTATCAAAAAGATGTTTATCCCATTATCAAGCAGAATTGCTTGTCTTGCCATGATGCGACGAATCATTTTGGTGGAATTGTTATTGAAAATTATGATCAAATTGCGCTATCGGGTAAGTCGGGGGAATTAAATAACGTCGTGATGATCTCTTCAAACGGGAAGGCCTATATGCCGAAAGGGGGTCGTTTGCTGGATTGTGAAATCGCTTTGCTAAAAGCTTGGGTTGATCAAGGGGCAAAAAATAATTAACAACTTGTTTATTTGTAGGTAACTCACCGTTCAATTGTTTATTTTAGTTTTGGTTTTCAAACTAAATTAAATTCTATGTTCAAGCGTTGGGTTTTAGGTATCATTTGTTTGTGTTGCTTTTCAGCTGTTCAAGCACAAAAATCGGATAATCATCGGGTGATTGTCATCATGACGGACGGATTTCGTTGGCAAGAAGTTTTCGGGGGAATGGATTCGTCTATTGTCAAGGTAAAGCGTTTTCACCACGGGGATAGCGCATCGATTGTTTCAAAATATTGGGCTCCCGAGGTATCTGACCGACGATCAAAATTGATGCCATTTTTTTGGAATACGATTGCAAAGAAAGGGCAAATTCATGGCAACAGAGCAAAAGGTTCTTTAGTCAATGTTGCTAACCCTTATTGGTTTTCATATCCAGGATATAGCGAGTTATTAACGGGTCAAGTGGATACTGCCGTGAATTCGAATGATTACAAGGCGAATCCTAACACCAATTTTTTCGAATATTTGAATGGCTTGCCGACATACAAAGGTTCCGTGGCGGCATTCGGTGCATGGGATGCTTTTGATCGTATTTTAAATGAAAAACGTTCGGGATTCCCTGTCGTGAATGCTTTCGATTCTTATCAAGGATATGTGAAAACGCAAGATAGCGAGTTGCTTTCTCGAATGGCGAAGGATTCATTTCGTGCTTTCGGTGATGCGGAGGTATTGGATGGATTTATGCATTACCAAGCCATGGATTATTTGAAAAATAAGAAGCCAAAGGCCATGTTTATTTCCTACGGGGAAACGGATGAGTTTGCGCACGAAGGTCATTATGGTCATTACTTGAATGCGGCGCATCAATTCGATGCTTGGGTAGCTGAAATATGGAATTTCGTGGAGTCTGACCCTTTGTACAAGGGCAAAACGACTATTTTAATTACGACCGATCATGGCCGCGGAGATAAAATCAAATCGCAATGGACTTCACATGGAGAAAAGGTAAAAGATTGTCATTCGATTTGGTATGCCATGATTGGAGCAAATGTGCCCAATTTAGGCGAAGTACAAGTGCAAGAACAAGTATATCAACGGGAATTAATTCATAAAGTTTCTACATTAATGGGATTGAATTTTCTATCGATTAAAAAATAAAGGAGGGTAGACGCTGGCGGGGTCATGACCCCGCCAGCGTCAGTCTAACAGTCGGACTATGTCAACATTGCCTTAGGAAGGGCTTGTTTTGAATGATACCTAAAATAGCATCTCGGCTATCTAATTTTTATTATAATAATTCTATTTTCAATGTGTTTGTTATCGAATTATTATCCAAATAATATGCAATTGAGGCCTCGAGTAATCAATTGTTAAGGTTTGATTAACTATGCAATTCTGAAAATAATCCTAAATTTTAGCTAGTTAAATTTGTTGGAAATATATTTTTCCTTATGAAACTAGTCAACCTAACTACGCTATTTTTCCTTTTAATATCTGTTTCGGTATCTTTTGCTGGGCCCATAAAAGGAAAGGTTATTGATAAAGAAACCAAAGAGCCTTTGGTGGGTGCAAATGTTACGGTAAAGAATACTAAATACGGCACATCAGCTGGACTAGATGGTTCCTTTGTTTTCAAACAATTGCAACCGGGTGTTTATCAAATCACGGCTCAATACGTAGGTTATGAATCGATTTCTAAGTCCGTTACCATTACGGAAGCCAAGTCATCTCTTGAAATTGATTTTGCATTAGTTGAGAAGTCTAATTATTTACAAGAAGCTGTTGTTTCTGCCAAAAACCTAGGAGAAAGCGATGACTTTGCTCGTAAGACGGAACAAAAGGCCGAAAGTGTCATCAATATTATCGGTGCGAAAGCGATAGAACTATTGCCTGACGTTACCGTGGGTAATTTACTTCAGCGAGTTTCGGGTGTATCAGTTGTTCGAAACAGTTCAGGTGATGGACAATATGCAATCATTCGCGGTATGGATAAGCGTTATAATTACACAGCAGTTAACGGTGTTAAAATACCTAGTCCGGACGATAAAAATCGCTATGTCCCTATGGATATTTTTCCTTCTAATTTATTAGGTCGCTTAGAGGTTGTGAAAGCATTGACTCCCAACATGGAAGGTGACGCAATTGGTGGCGCGATGAATATGGTGATGAAGAGTGTTCCGGATTATTTGATTATTTCAGGCACGGCCTCGGGTGGATATAGTCAAATATTTAATTCCCAAGATTTTATGGGCTTTAGCAAAACCACGAACGTTGATCCGCCATCCGTTTTGCATGGGTTGAATTACATGGCAAAACCATCGGATTTTTCAATCAATACGTTGCAATATAAAAAGGTTCCAACCCCCATTAATAGCTTGTTGAGTTTGTCTATTGGCAATCGAATTCTAAATCATAAACTTGGTTTTCTGTTTGGAGGTAGCTACCAATCAACTTA
>CANGCD010000075.1 GCA_947452215.1 Cytophagaceae bacterium
GCCTTTAAATTCAATTATATTTTGATCCTGTTAGCACTGGCAAAGCTCATTAAGTCAAAAGAATGGATTTTTACTATCGCTTTTGCCACAGCAATCGTGTTGATTTTGATTACCTCAACTGCCGTAGAAGATGTAACGAGAAGCCTAGCTTATGGATTCCTATTGATTTTCGCCTATTATAAAATGCTGCCAATTGAAAGCGCAGAAATCAAACAGGTACGCGTATTATGCGCCATGATTGCCCTTGGGAATTTATTACTTCCCACCTATTCCTTGCTATTAAATCTTTACCAGATTCCAATCCTGACCTGGATAAAACTATTCTAGCGAGCAGCTCTGCGATTTTCGATTTCGTGCCACCCAGTCATAGAGGGCGTCCAACAAGAAATCGGGCAGTATAAAAAAGATACGTAAGGGTTGAGCAAACCAGCGTGATGTGCGAAGAACCTCAGCTATTGCCTGAGATTTAATGAACAAATTTCCGTTTGAGATTACTTTGATGCTGTCGGCCGACCAGCTTTCATTCGATACAAAAGCTTTCAAAACCAATTCAGGTACTTGATCCTGCGAGATGATTTCCAACTTGGAATCACCTAAACGGCGCAACCAACCTGAGGCCCATCTGCAAAACGAACAATCACCATCTATAATAACCAGCATGTTAGTTGACCAGCTCAAGCCAGCCTTTTAATTGTTTGGTCGCATTAGCACTATCTAGCACATCAAAAACCACATCAACCGTATAAAAATAAGTTCCAGCTGCCATCATTTGACCCGATCGCGATTTGCCATTCCAACCGAAACCGGCTATGTCTCCTGAATATTCATAAACCAATGCCCCGTATCGATCTACGATTTTGGCATTTACCTGTTTAACAAATCGAGGACAATACATCGCCTGAAATACATCATTTTTCCCATCTCCATTCGGACTGAATAAATTAGGTAAATCAAGCGAAGGACAATTATCTGCACAAACAACATTGCTCTTTGGACTTTCCAGGCCAAATTGATTAACAGCCACCACATAATAACAGGCAATATGTGATATCAAATTCTTATCGATATAGCCGAGGGTTTGCGTTTCGGCCAACTTAACAAATGGAGATGTAGCGGATTTTGCCCCATAAATCAGGTATTTTTCGATGTAAGGATCACAGGTTCCTGAAACAACTGCTTTCCAAGATAAGATATTAGAAACCGTCAGCGATTCGCAATTGGTCGTTTTAACCCCACAATCAGGAATACTGATTTGCAAATTGGGCGCACATGGCGGAAGCAATTGTGCCAACGGCTTTATGCAAATCCGTTGGGATGCATTTTCAATCCGCATGGCAGGTAAACCTTCCCCATATCGCCCTACGGTTTGAACATAATAACAATAAGTTGAGTCCGCTGAAATCGCGACATCCCGCTTGCCATCACCCGGAATGAAATCGGTCCCCGTGTCCGTATATTGGAAAGTACCTGGCCCAGCCACAGAAACATCTGAAATCTGATTGTATTTCCCTGAGCCGGAATAGGTCTCACGGTATACCCGATGAACCTGAAAATCATTCGACCAAGGTACAAAAGCCGTCCAAGTCAATTTAACCGATTTAACTGCGGCCTGCGCCTCTAAACGAACGGAACTCGCAGGACTCGGGCTATCCAATAATTTCAAATTACCATTTGCCGTGTAATAAAAGTCGACTGAATACCGATACGCCTTGTCTTTTGTATTTAAAGCCTTGTCGACGAAGGTCGTATCGGAAGTAGTACCAACTTCTGCAAATTGCGTCCCTGTTTGGCCTTCAGCTCGTTTTAAGCGATACTGATAGGGCGCTTTGAATATGGAAGTATCCAATTTCAAAGGTTTGGTCCAACGAACTTGAATTTCCCCTACATTCAGATCTGTTTTCAACACAGTCGCTTGAGTCATTAAAGGAGCCGTGGAGGGAATAAACGCACAAACAGCCTCCGACATGGGACTGTAATTAACAAGTCCTTTTGAATTTTGAAACTCGACCACTAACACATAAGAGTAATTGGTATTTTTCATTAGCCCCTCCCCACCATTCTTGTCGGTAAATGTCGTCACATCAATCCCAACCTCACCAATTTTCACAAAACCCGTGGCCGTCATACCCGTCGAACACGCCGAATTCACCACGGGGCTACAAGCGCCAGTCCGACGATAAATTATCGTTTTAGCACCTGTCAATGCACATGTAAATGGATTCCATGTCAACACCGCGTTCGTAGCTTGTAGGCTTACCTTAACTCCTTTGGGAGCTGGTGCGATAACCTGAATTTTCCACAGCTTACTATCGACTAGTTTAACCCCATTCCCCACGGTAATCGGCGGATTGTCTTCTACTTTAAATAAAATATCATAGGTCTCCTTACGAATATGCTGGCAAGCCGTCTGCCACCGGAATGTGGCTTTCGCTGGAGAATTCTGTTTGGCGATCGAGGCAAAAGTCGCGTAGGGTTGCTTCACCGCATAAACGGTATCCATAGCATATACATTCCCAAAACTATAGATTGTCAAGGGATCTATTCGGCCCGACTTCGACGGCACATCAATAGCCGTAATGCTTTCATTGATCAAAGCACCCGCTTGCACACAGACATCTGGCGGAACGGTCAACTTGGGAGCCTTGTTGTCTACATCCTTCACTTCGATCTGCATGTCGCGCACGGTTTCTGAAATCTTTACACCATTTCGCCATTCTTCAATAATAAAAGCACAATTGTATAAGCCCAATTCCTGAGGCGAATCCCAAATTAAGTCCCCTGTCAGCGCATTAATCGTAAAACTGGAGGGCAAAGGAGAAACCTCATTCGGTTGTCTAAAATTAGGGGCGGTAATTCCCCGACTTGCCGGATTACAAGTCTCGGAATCCCCTGTACGTGAAACAGACAAACGGTAGGCTAAACTATCCCCTTCTGCATCCACCGCATTCGGATTATGGATAAAAGGCTGGCCTACGACTGCCGTTAAATCCACGGCAGGATTCAACAATAAAGGGGTTGAGTTTTGACCTAAGCCTGAATTAATGGAGAATATCGTTTCCACGTAAAAGGGAACTTCAACCGAACGAGTCATGTTACGAACACCATCATTACGATTCGGAATGGCTACGGAAACCTTGTAAAATAAAGCTGGAGCGGGGTAGGTATATTCGACTTTGTAGAGATTTTTCATGGTCCCATTGCCGATGTCAACAGGCGTTCCACAGCAACGTTTGGCCTTAATAATTGCGGAACCATCTCCAAAACAAAAATTCACATCCAATTGATCCTGGTTGGCACGGTTATTTTCTGTATAGGTGGTTAAAGTAAATTCGTAGGTTAAGGTTTTATCTGAAATACGTCTTACCGTAATCTCACCGCCCTTTAAGTGCGTAGCCCATGCCGCCGTCCCAGAAAAAACGACCAAAAAGATGATTAGAATATATTTCCGCATAAAACAATCGAGTAAGTTAGCAAGTTACTAAGTCGAAATTAAAATCGTAAAAAAAACCATTTTTTTACGTGATTAATTTGATTGACAAGCGATTGGATTGTAGTTTTGAAGGCTAAAATTCAGTAGCATAGTGAGCTTAGTTAAATCGCTCTGAATGTTTTTACCTAAATCTAATAACCTTATTTATGGCTTGGCTAGCAAAATCTCTTAATTCATCCCTTGGAAAAAAGCTTCTCATGGCAATTACAGGCCTATTTTTGATTAGCTTCCTAGTAATCCACTGCGGTTTGAATGCAACCATCTTTTTAAACGACGGCGGTAAGGCATTCAATGAAGGTGCTGAATTCATGGCACACAACCCAATCATCCGAACGATGGAAATCGTTTTGTTTGGTGGTTTATTGTTGCACATTTTTGACGGTCTTCGCCTTTGGTTAGACAACAAAAAGAAACGTCCAGTTGCTTACGCTGTTGTTGACGGTGCTGCAAACAGCAAATGGTACTCACGATCGATGGGACTTTTGGGAACATTATTGTTATTGTTCTTAATTATTCACTTGAAGCATTTCTGGTATTTCTCACGTTTAACGAACAATTTGACTGAGACGCATACCTTGTACAATGAAATGCAAGTGGTGTTTACGAGCCCAATCGTCGTAGCGATTTACGTATTAGGATGTATTTCATTGGGATACCATTTATTACACGGTTTCCAAAGTGCCTTCCAAACATTGGGATGGAACCACCCGAAATACACACCGACCATCAAGGCTATTGGTGCGATTTACTCGATTATTATTGCAGCAGCTTTTGCCGCAATGCCTATCGCCTTCTATTTTAATTTGATTCAATAATTACTCAGCTGATACGATTATGACAAAATTAGACGCTAAAATTCCAGAAGGTTCGCTGGCCGAAAAATGGACCAAGTACCAATCAAGCGTACCCTTAGTAAATCCTGCAAACAAACGTTCTTTGGAAATTGTGATTGTAGGTTCAGGTTTGGCTGGAGCATCCGCTGCAGCATCGTTAGCTGAATTAGGATATAAAGTAAAAGTATTTTGTTTCCAAGATTCTCCACGTCGTGCGCACTCCATTGCAGCGCAAGGCGGTATCAACGCAGCAAAAAACTATCAAAATGACGGTGACTCAGTTTACCGTTTATTCTACGATACGATTAAAGGAGGTGACTACCGTGCACGTGAAGCGAACGTTCATCGCCTAGCTGAAGTATCTGGAAATATCATTGACCAATGTGTGGCTCAAGGAGTTCCTTTCGCACGTGAGTACGGCGGATTGCTTTCGAACCGTTCTTTCGGGGGTACGCAAGTTCAACGTACGTTTTATGCGGCGGGACAAACAGGCCAACAATTATTATTGGGTGCTTATTCAGCCTTGCAACGTCAAGTGGGAATGGGTAACGTGAAAATGTACACACGCCATGAGATGCTTGATGTCGTAACAATCGACGGTAAAGCACGTGGTATCATTGCACGTGATTCAGTTACAGGAGCATTGGAGCGTCACTTTGGACATGCAGTCTTGTTATGTACAGGTGGATACGGAAACGTATTTTACTTGTCGACGAACGCTATGGGATCAAACGTAACAGCGGCTTGGAAAGCAAACAAAAAAGGAGCCTTCTTTGCTAATCCATGTTATACACAGATTCACCCAACGTGTATTCCGGTATCAGGTGATCACCAATCGAAATTAACATTGATGTCGGAATCACTTCGTAATGACGGTCGTATTTGGGTTCCTAAAAAGGAAAACGATAACCGCAAGGCGAATGAAATTCCAGAAGACGAAAGAGATTACTACTTAGAGCGTCGTTATCCTGCGTTCGGTAACTTAGTACCACGTGACATTGCGTCGCGTGCAGCTAAAGAACGTTGCGATGCAGGTTATGGTGTAGGAGCTTCTAAAATGGCAGTTTACTTAGATTATGCAGCTGCCATCATCCGTTACGGAAAAGGTGAAGCCAACAAACATAACATGCATAATCCATCCGATGAAGAAATCCAAGCGATGGGTAAGGCAGTCGTAAAAGAGAAATACGGCAACTTGTTCGACATGTACAAGCAAATTACAGGAGAAGATCCTTACGAGGTTCCAATGCGTATTTATCCAGCGGTTCACTATACTATGGGAGGCCTTTGGGTAGATTATAACTTAATGACGACCATTCCAGGGTTATATGCCTTGGGAGAAGCAAACTTCTCTGACCACGGTGCAAACCGTTTAGGAGCATCTGCTTTGATGCAAGGTTTGGCAGATGGCTACTTCGTGATTCCATATACAATTGGAAATTACTTAGCATCTGAAATTCGTACGCCAGCGATGTCAACAGACTCTGAGCCATTTGTAACAGCTGAAAAAGAGGTACGTGATCGATTAGAGACGTTGATGAACATCAAAGGTTCAAAACCCGTTGACTATTTCCATAAGCGTTTAGGTAAAATCATGTGGGATGAATGTGGGATGGCACGTAGTGCTGAAGGCTTAAAAGCATCTATCAAAGAAATCCAAGCATTGCAGAAAGAATTCTGGTCGGATGTGAAGATTCCAGGTGAAATCGATAACCTTAATCCAGAATTGGAAAAAGCGGGTCGTGTGGCCGACTTCCTAGAATTAGGAGAATTAATGTGTATCGATGCTTTGGACAGAAATGAAAGCTGTGGAGGTCACTTTAGAACGGAATACCAAACAGAAGATGGCGAAGCCTTACGTGACGATGAAAATTATGCTTACGTAGCTGCTTGGGAAAACAAAGGAAATGGAAAATTCGAACTGCACAAGGAAGAATTGAAATACGAAAATATCAAAATTGCTCAGAGATCTTATAAATAATTCGATACAATGGAAGGACATTTAAACCTGACACTCAAAATTTGGAGACAAAAAAATGCTAACGTAGCTGGTAAATTCGAAACTTACCAAGTTAGTGGCATCTCCACCGATATGTCATTTTTGGAAATGATTGACGTGTTAAACAACCGTTTGATCGAAGTAGGAGATGATCCAGTAGCATTTGACCACGATTGCCGTGAAGGTATTTGTGGTATGTGCTCAATGTACATCAACGGCCGTCCACACGGACCTAACCGCGGTGTGACTACTTGTCAATTACACATGCGTTCATTTCAAGATGGCGAAACCATCACGGTAGAACCTTGGAGAGCGAGTGCATTCCCTGTAATCAAGGACTTAGTGGTAAACCGTTCGGCATTTGACCGTATCATTGCGGCAGGTGGTTTCGTTTCGGTGAACACAGGTAATGCACAAGATGCTAATAACCTACCTATTCCAAAAGATGATGCAGATGAAGCTTTCGCAGCAGCTGCTTGTATTGGTTGTGGCGCTTGCGTAGCTGCTTGTAAAAATGCATCTGCCATGTTATTTACGTCAGCTAAAATTTCGCAATTAGCTCTTTTACCTCAAGGTAAAGTCGAAGCTGCGAAACGTGCTGAGGCAATGGTTGCTCAAATGGATGAAGAAGGATTTGGTGCTTGTTCAAATACAGGTGCTTGTGAAGCAGAATGTCCAAAAGGAATTTCTTTAGAGAATATCGCGCGCATGAACCGCGAATATTTCTCAGCGACCTTTTCTTCGAAATAACACTTAATTTGATAGCCCCTGAATACAATTTCAGGGGCTTTTTACGCCCTTGTTTTTAGAACCTACTCATTCCAAGTCCAATCAAAAATCACCAGCGCTCGGCTGGATTGAGGTGATATGTGGCTCCATGTTTTCTGGCAAAACAGAGGAATTGATTCGCCGACTCAAACGTGCGAAAATTGCCCAATTACGCGTTGAAATCTTCAAGCCTGCTTCGGATACCCGCTATCATGACGAAGACATCGTCTCTCACAATCATAATTCCATTCGCTCAACACCCGTATTAAGCGCAAGTGAGATTTTATTATTGGCCGGTGATTGCGATGTGGTTGGCTTAGATGAAGTGCAGTTTTTCGACGATTCCATCGTTGAGGTCGTGGATGTTTTGGCAAACCAAGGTAAACGAATCATTATTGCGGGCTTGGATATGGATTTCAAAGGTAAACCCTTTGGCCCTATGCCTCAATTAATGGCTATTGCCGAATACGTTACCAAGGTACATGCCGTTTGCGTACAGTGTGGCGCTGTGGCTCATTACTCATATCGCATCGTGGACAAGGAAGAAACCGTACTTTTAGGCGAAACAGAATCGTATCAAGCACGCTGCCGGGCTTGCTTTCATGCCGACATCTAATTATGCCGAAGGATCCACATTACAAAAAGGTATTCCAACGAATCAAAGCGAAAAAGCCGCGTGACTTGGATATGCAATTCGAAAAAGCACACGAACAGGTGTTTGAAAATTTGGATTGTTTGACTTGCGGAAACTGTTGCAAAACAACTAGTCCCATGTGGAATGAGACCGATATTCAACGTGTCGCGCATCTGTTGAAAATGAAAGTAGCACAATTCTTGGATCAATACTTAGTTCAGGATTCGGATGGCGACTGGGTCTATCCGGCTGCACCTTGCCCCTTCCTAACCATAGAAGATAACACCTGCCAAATTTACGAGCATCGCCCGAAGGCTTGTCGGGAATATCCTCACACTGACCGCAAAAACATGTTGGGCATCATGAATCTCACCCAAAAGAATGCAGTCATCTGCCCGGGCGTTGCCCAAATCATGGAAAAATTGGAGCGAATTTACAATTGAGGCCCTTTTGATTTGAAATTCACGGCAAAAATCGACAAATTCGTAATTCAATCAATACATGTTTATGGCAGCAGCTGAATATTTAGGAATCGACGTAGGAGGTACCGGCGTTAAAATGGGAATCGTTCATTCTGATACCGGTCAAATCAACAACTTTCAAAGTTATGATACCGCGACTTGGCGTGAATCTCACCACTTCTTAGAACGTTTAGCTGATGCGATTGCCTTGCAATTATACCAACATAAAAATGTCAAAAAAATTGGCATTGGACTACCGGGAATTCTAACCAAGAATCGCCGTACCTTGATTGAAATCACAGCCATTCCAGAGATTGATGGTTCACCCATGATTGATATGTTGGAAAAACGCTTCCCTGAACACGAATTTTTCATGGAAAACGATGCCAACGCAGCTGCATTAGGCGAATTCTATTTCTCCCCAGAAAAAAACACGATGCCTGAAGATTTCGTATTCATTACCCTAGGAACAGGCGTAGGTGGAGCAGCGATTATCGACCGGAAGATTTTCTTAGGTGGAGATGGAAATGCGATGGAACCTGGTCATGTACCCTCGAAAGACGGCAAAGTGTTAGAAAGAAATGTAGGCAAGAAGGAATTATTGCAATTGGCTACAGAAATGCGTGCGAAGTATACAGGGCAAACGGTTTTAGCAGATGACGGAACCATCTCAACAACAGCCTTAGTTGTAGCAGCCGAAGAAGGCGATGCACTTGCGCTAGCCATTTGGGATGAAGTTGGCAGTTTATTAGGTGACATGTTGGTTTCATTAATCCGAATTTTAGACATTAAAAATATCTTCATCGGTGGCGGATTGTCAGCTTCGTATGACTTTATATTACCGAGCATGGAACGCCAATTAAATTACTGGTTAACCCCTGCATACTTAGAAAAATTAAATATCAAGAAAGCGTTATTAGGTAACGATGCCGGCCTTTTGGGAGCAGCATCTCTCTGTTTTTAATGGAAAACAGTATAGACCACCTAAGTTTTTTACCAAAAGAATTATTATTATTACAATAAATACTTTTAAAGTGCAAAATGGAATAAAATTTGTTTGATATTCTAACTTTTAATTCTAATCTTTGCAACGTTTTTGAACCCCAAAATATTTATAAAATGTCAGATATTGCAGAAAAAGTAAAAAGCATCATCGTTGAGAAGTTAGGTGTAGAAGCATCAGAAGTTACTACTGAGGCGTCTTTCACAAACGATTTGGGAGCTGACTCCTTAGACACGGTAGAATTGATCATGGAATTTGAAAAAGAATTCAATGTTTCTATCCCAGATGACCAAGCTGAAAACATCCAAACAGTAGGCCAAGCAGTTGCTTACTTGGAAGAAAACGCAAAGTAATCGAATCACACGATCATAATGATGTCAATTAGTACCTGGTAATTCCTAAGGATTTTTCCTCAGTTGAACCCTTGACTAATTGACATTTTTTATTTTTACAAAGTCTATTAAATTAACACATGGAGTTAAAACGCGTAGTTGTAACGGGCCTAGGAGCTCTTACACCCATCGGAAATACAGTTGATACCTTTTGGGAAGGATTAGCCGCAGGTAAAAGCGGTTGTGCACCCATCACAAGATTTGATGCTGAAAAATTCAAAACGCGCTTTGCTTGTGAGTTAAAAGACTTCAAAGTAGAAGATTACATTAACACCAAAGAAGCCCGCAAAATGGACCCATTTACCCAATACGCTGTAGTTGCTTCCGATGAAGCCATCGCAGATGCGGGTTTTGACATGGAAAAATTGAACCTGAACAAGGTTGGCGTTATTTGGGGATCAGGCATCGGCGGATTAAAAACATTCGAGGATGAAATGATTTATTTTGGAAAAGGAGATGGAACGCCTAAAATCAATCCTTTCTTTATTCCTAAAATGATTGCAGACTCAAGTTCTGGACAAATTTCCATTCGCAATGGATTTCGTGGACCGAATTACGTAACGGTTTCCGCTTGTTCATCGGCAAACAATGCAATCATTGACGCATTCAACTACATTCGTACTGGACGTGTACATGTTTGTATTACCGGTGGATCAGAAGCTCCGGTGACCATCGCTTCCGTGGGTGGATTTACTGCTATGCATGCGATGTCCACACGCAACGACGATCCTACTACGGCTTCACGCCCATACGACGTGGATCGTGATGGTTTTGTTGTAGGCGAGGGTGCAGGAGCTTTAGTATTAGAAGAATACGAGCACGCAAAAGCACGTGGTGCGAAAATTTATGCTGAATTAATTGGTGGCGGATTCTCATCAGATGCATACCACATTACGGCCCCACATCCCGATGGATATGGTGCTTTATTGTCGATGCAAGACGCTTTAGAAGATGCCCAAATAAAACCTGAGGAGGTTGATTACATCAATACCCATGGAACATCAACTCCGATTGGTGATCCTCAAGAAATTAAAGCCATCGTTGATTGTTTCGGAGAACATGCCTATAAAATGGCTATTTCTTCTACCAAATCAATGACTGGTCATTTACTAGGTGGTGCAGGGGCTGTTGAGGCCGTAGCATCTGTTCTAGCAATCAAAAATCAATTCGTTCCTCCTACCATTAACGTTTTCAATCGTGACCCTGAAATTGATCAGCGCATCGACCTAACCGAAAACGTAGGGAAAGCACGTAAAATCGAAGTTGCATTAAGCAATGGCTTTGGTTTTGGTGGCCACAATGCAACCGTAATCTTTAGAAAAATCTAATTTATGAAGTTATTTTCTCCGTTGACCTGGTTCGGCTTACATTCCCAAGATGAACGCGAGAAACACCTTTATAAATCTGTCAAACACCTTATAGGGGCTAATCCGTCTAATCTCGAATTATACCGATTAGCCTTTTTACATGCCTCCGCCTCCCGCGAATCTATATCGAAATCCTACAAAGAATCAAATGAACGTTTGGAATTCCTAGGCGACTCGGTTTTGGGCATGATAACAGCCGCATACCTGTTCAAAAAATTTCCTTTCAAAGACGAAGGTTTTCTGACAGAAATTCGATCTCGGATGGTGAGTCGGGAATCGCTAAATGTCTTAGGCCGAAAACTTGGTTTGGAGGAAGTCATTGAATACGAAAACCAACGGAAGACATCCCTTTCTCGTTCGAGCATGTATGGTGATGCTTTAGAGGCATTTATCGGAGCGGTTTATTTGGATAAAGGTTTTGGCTTTACGCAAAAATTCATCACCCAAAAGATCCTTACCCAGTACTTCGACCTAGATACCGTGGTTCAAAACAACCCGAACTTCAAATCTATCTTAATCGAATGGGCACAAAAAGAAGGCAAAAAAGTTCAATTTACCTTGGATGAAGAGGGCGTTCACCACAACAAAGAATTTACCGCATTTGTGCTCCTAGAAAACGAAAACATCGCTGAAGGGAAAGGCTATTCGAAGAAAAAAGCCGAACAAAACGCAGCTATGAAAGCCTGCGAAGCGCTAAAAATCAATCAATAAGCGTATGACACCGAACATTTTCTTACACTACTGGAATCAAGAAGGTCAAACCCTAAGTTTTCAAGAAGTCCTGTCACTCGATTGTGACCACATGATTATTGCGACGATTCAAGCGGAATTGATGCAACAATTAACTAGTGATGTGATTGTAGAGAAATTGCCCAACTTCGATTGGGCCAATCTTCGGATGCAAGAAAAATGGAATTCCATCGCACAAACGCTCGTGTTGCAAGTACAATTGCCTGAACATATTTGGATGGATTGGATTCAAGCATTAGGCGGACATGTAGAAACTGTTCAGCCGGAAGTCCCTAGTTTCGCCGACTTGCTTAATGCCGAAGTGTATTTTGAGCTTCC
>CANGCD010000076.1 GCA_947452215.1 Cytophagaceae bacterium
AAGAATGTTCGGGTTTTACTCGACCATATCGACCTTCTTCATTTTTTGAACGTAACAGTCCATAGTGTTCGATGTAATTCACTGATTCCAACAACAAGGCTCCAATCGCAGCACTAGCCATAAAATACAGGCAAGTTGGCATTCCCCACACCAAATAAATCCCGACCAAAAGACCTATTTGAAAAACCGTATATAACAACATCTCATTTTGAATGCTCCAAAACCCAAGACCTTTCTTGGTTAATTCGGCTCTCATGATGCGCCAAGCACTCAAATAGGTCCCAGGAATGGTTTGAAAGAAGAAAGCATATACGCTCTGCTTATATTTTGCTGTACTTGGATCATCCGGCGTACTCACATGGGAATGATGCCCCCGATTATGCTCAATGAAAAAATGCATATACAAACTCGTAGACAATAAAATTTTCGACATGGTTTGCTCATAAACCTTAACACGGTGTCCTAATTCATGCGCTAAATTAATGCCAAAGATTCCGGCTAATAGTCCAGCCGTTAACACACGACCAACACGGTCAATGTTAGCGATTTGTGGGGCAGCGATTTGGGATAAAAATAAATACAAGCAATAAATCTGAAGGATAAAAGCCACATACAAAACAAGATCATACATGGGATTTTGTTTAGCTTGCAACTCATCTTCCTCCGATAAATTAGATGAATCAGCGGGAAGTACTAGCTCCGCAACGGGCACGAGTAAAAAACTAAACAAGAAGCTTAGCCAGCAATAAATGCCTGTAGAGTGGTAAGAAAGCCATGCTCCAGCAAAGAGCACGAAGGGAATTAAATACTTGATTATGCGCATGTTAGCTTGAATATCTAACAATGATAAACAATTAAATTTTAATTTTCCATACATCGCGAACTAAAACACGCATTCGAGCCATGTCACCTTGACTATATGTTTTAGCTTCAGCGACGTTAATATCTACCAATAAGCGATACCAAAAGCCCTGCATAACGTGAAAAACCCAAACTTTGGGATGATCGAGAAAGCCCAACTGAATAATAAAACGAAACAAAAAATAAACAAGCGCGCGCAAGCCTAGCGGCAATTTATTGTAGATGGAATTTTTTGCCTGACGTTTAAAAGCCGCTTGCTTCCCCACACCCACTTCACTTAAATCGGTTTCTTCGGCAAATTGGTAGGCCTGATTCAGGATATCGGCAGCTTCTCTACGGGCATAATTATTGTGTTTATTCACCCACCAATGTATGGAATTGAGGTTATCATCAACGAGATGACCCTTGAAACGAACAATTTCACCTTCGGAAAGAATCATATGTTCATCCATCAAGCGACTTTCACAAACCCCTTTACCTGAACGCCAAATACGCAATAAATGGATGGGGTAAAAACCTCCAAACCGAATCCATTTGCCTTTAAAATTCACCTTACGAGTTAACTCGATACCCGTAACGTCCATCGCGAGGGACGAAATTTGTTGGTGCATTTCAGCAATTAAATCATCACTTAAGTATTCATCTGCATCAATCCGTAAAGTCCATTCGGTTTGGGCATTTACCTGTTCGATGCCCCAATTCAATTGAGCCGCGTAATTATTCTCCCACGCGTTTTGAAAAACCTCTACGTTTAGACTTTTTGCAATTTCAACCGTATTATCGGTCGAAAACGAATCAATTATACAAATTCGTTCACATACGGGACGTAAACTAGCCACACAGCGTTCGAGGTGAAGCGCTTCATTGTAGGTCAATATGATGGCTGTAATTCCGTTCATGATTAGCTAAAATGGGAAGAATTCCGTTGGTTTTTCTTAAAACGTGCAAGCACCCTAGACAAAAATAAGGTATCAATGAATGCTTGTTTAACAATCTTGAAACTGGCTCCTTTACTTACCCCAGAAATTCGCTGTAGGTATTTCGATTCCACTTCCAATACCTCATAACCTTTGAAGATAAACTTCGCACAGATTTCACTCTCGACCAAAGAGCTTTCAATTTCAAGATTCATTTCTTTAATCGCGGCCCCTTTATAAATCTTGACCCAATTGACATCCTTGAGTTCAAATCCGTTCAACCAAAGATTCAATTGTTTGTTGGCCTTCGAGAGTGAATTCCGAAAGAAACTATAAGTCGTATTTTCCTTTCGGTAAAACGATATAATCCGCCTTTCAGGAATTTCGGTAAAAGGCAACAACTCATTTAAATCAAATTGGCCATCCGCAGGAACCGCACAAACATTTTCATATTGTGCTTCAGCATAACCCGTACGCAATGCGCTTCCTATCCCCAAATTTTCCGGATGATATAACAATCGTAAATGTGGGAAAACATCAGGCAAATTATTGGCGACCTCTCGTGAACCATCCGTACTACCATCGTCCACCAGAAGTACCTCAAAGGTCTCCACTCCCATCTGCTCAAGCGTTTCCATCGTCTTTTTAACGACTTGTTCGACAGTCCCTACTTCATTGAAACAAAAAATGATGATTGACCAGGATTGCTTGCTCATGCGTATTGATTTACAACATGGATCACATGATCAACCTCCTCGTCCGTTAATTCCGCAAACATAGGCAAAGACACACAATGCGATGCTAAATATTCCGCATGGGGGAAATCACCAACTTGATGGCCCAAATATTGATATGCTTTTTGTAGATGGCAAGGAACCGGATAATGGTAGCCCACTTGAACGCCATGCTCCGCTAAATAAGCTGAAAAACGTTCACGATCCTGCGTAGTAACTACAAATAAATGGTATACGGAATCTGCCCATTCGGGCTTAGCCTGCATCGTAATAAGCGGATTGGTTATCTGCGTTTGGTAACGATGGGCAATTTCCTTGCGGCGCGCATTCCAGGCAGACAAATACTTCAACTTAATACTTAAAATTGCCCCTTGAAGGCCATCCATGCGGTAATTATAACCTATTTCATCATGGTAATAGCGTTGCACCATCCCATGATTACGTAAACTTTTGATATGTTGGGCATAAGATTCTTTCCGAACAGTCAGACCGCCCGCCTCTCCATAAGCACCCAAATTTTTACCTGGATAAAAGCTAAAACATCCGACATCGCCTAAGGTCCCAACGGGTTTTCCTTTGTATCGGGCACCTTGTGCTTGAGCTGCATCTTCTACAACAAATAAATTGTACTTCTTTGCAAGGGCTAGTACGGCATCCACATCGAAGGGCTGACCGTACAAATGCACGCCCATGATCGCTTTGGTTTTGGATGTAATCTTTGCCTCGATTTGATTCACATCAATCTCCCAGGTGGAAGCGTCATTATCAACAAAAACAGGAATAGCGCCCACATAGGAAATCGCCCATGCGGTTGCGATAAATGTATTTGCAGGTAGGATAATTTCATCCCCTGCTTGAATTCCTAATGCCAAAAGCGCTAGATGCAATGCCGTCGTACCATTGTTACAACCTAAGGCAAATTCACTTTCACAGAAAGCAGCAAAATCCTTCTCAAATTGTTCGACATAGGGTCCACCCGAGAACGCATTGGAATCAAAAACCTCCTCGGTTTTTGCCAAAACTTCAGATTTTATCAATCGGTATTGTCGCTGTATGTCTAGGCAAGGAATATTCATATACTATTTTTTAATTTGCTTGGCAGGATTACCTACCACAATCGTATGTGGAGCCACATCTTTGGTTACGACAGAACCTGCGCCAACCAATGCACCTTCTCCCACCGTAATTCCACATAAAATCGTCACACTGGAACCAATGGATGCTCCTTTTTTAATTAAAGTCGTTTCTAATTTCCAATCCGCATCCGTTTGAATACTTCCATCTTCATTCGTTGCACGCGGATAACGGTCGTTCACAAAAGTCACATTGTGACCAATGAAAACATTATCCTCAATTTTCACCCCTTCGCATATAAACGAATGGCTCGAAATCTTACAATTCTCTCCAATTTCAACACCACGCTGGATCTCAACGAAAGTCCCGACCTTAGAGCCCGCACCTATTTTACAATGATAGGCATTGACAAAACTGAAAATTTTAACCCCTTCACCTACTTCTACGTGATTTAAACACTGATTATTTTCGGTTGAATTTAGTATTTCCATTATAATTTAATTTCCTTTCCTCCTGATGAAATTGACTTTTGAGCTGCCTCTAAAATAGAAACGACCTCTAATCCTGCATGACCATCCACCAAAGGTTTTCTACCCTGAATAATAGATTGAATAAAATCAGCAGCCATCGATGCTAATGCCTCGTTTTGTGGAATTTTAGGAATGTAAATATCCCCAACGCGGTAATCAATTAACATTTGATGTTTTTCGGACTCCGTTCGAGCCGTGAATCCCGTATCGTAAATTTTGATTTTTTCTGTAGGCTCCACATCGTCATACAGACACATTTTATTATCCCCACCTATCAAAATCCGACGAATTTTAAGCGGTGAAACCCATGAACAGGTAAAGTGTGCAATAAAATTAGAACTATAGTTCAGCGTCAAATAGGCGATATTTTCCAAGCCATTATTCGTATGCGATTGACCCGTACATACAACGCTAACGGGGCGCTCTGGAACTAAATAATTCAAAATGGAAATATCATGCGGCGCTAAATCCCAAATAACGTTCACATCTGGCTGAAATAAACCCAAATTAATCCGAGTGGAATCAAAATACTGCAAGGCACCTAACTCCCCTTTGTCAATATAGGATTTAATCTTTTGTACGGAACCTGTAAATAAAAAAGTATGGTCAACAGCTAATACTAAACTGTGTTTTAGACTTAATTCGACAAGTTCTTCCGCCTCGATCACAGAAGCTGTTAAAGGCTTTTCGACCAGGACATGTTTGCCGGCCAACAAGGCTTTTTTGGCTAAGCTGAAATGCAAAAAAACGGGTGTGGCAATCACAACGGCATCTACGGGCGCCTGCGACATAAATGTGTCGACATCCGTGTAAACAGTTAAGGAAGGATGAACTTTCTGTGCAGCATTCAAACGCTCAACACGAGAATCACAAATGGCAGTTACCGTACAATCAGCGGCATTGATAAAATTGCGCAGTAAATTTATTCCCCAGTAACCGTATCCTATTATCCCAATTCGAATCATAATGTAAAAATAGTTTATTTTTTGAGGAACAACATATTTTTCAAGAACCAAAACAAGGAACCAACGACCAATATCTCTAAGAAATATTCAAGCGCATGCATCGGAACCAACAAGTCCGAAATCGAATGAAAATAAATCATGCCCATCCCCCACCATAAAGGGGCTTGTAAAATCACCCCTAAATTGAATAAAATGAGAACGAGCCAAAAGCTAGGGGTATATGCCTTCTTCCAAACAAATATAAGCGGCATTAAAATCGTATACGCATAATTGACCACGGAAGACTGTTGGCTTATCATCAACCACATATAAATCACCAAAAACAACTGGGGTAAAAATTCCAGCAAAGGGGATTTAATCCGTTGGGCCACAAAGTAAAAACCTACACCTAAAATACTCAATAAGCCAACCCAATTAATCCATTTGGGACCTAAGGGAATCAAGCCATTCGTTATCGGATGCAATATAGACCAAATATTAGGCAATCTTGGATCGTTTGCTTGTTGGATAGGAGATAAAAATCCCCATTGAACGCTTAGAAAAAGAATAATCAAGGATGGAATACCTACAAGTAACAGTCCGAGGGAAAATTTGACTTTATCGCGCACGAACAAGAACACCGCAGGCAAAAATAAAACCAATAAGGCCTTCGTAACCAAAAGCCCAAAACCAAGCATAATCCCCAAATACAAGTAATTTTGATTACGTTTAAAGACCAGCAAGGCCAGCACCAAAGCTCCCCACATGAGAATATCCTCTTGACCTCCTAGCACCGACAAAATAAAAGTTGCCGGCAACATCAAGTATATCAAGGCATTATAAACAGATAATTGGGTTAGTCGGACGGTAGCCCAAAGAATCACCAACTCGAACAAAATCATTTCTAGAATAATGGCTTTGGCACTATCCCATATCCAAAGAGGCAAGACCGTTATGTAGGGAAATAAAGGCGAATAGGCTGTATCAAAATCCTTATAAACGATTCCGCCTTTTGCAGCCGCCAGTGCAGAATCATAAAACATCAAGACGTCAGAACGCGCATCAAAACCCAGGAAAATGTAGATGACAATAAAAGGTAATAGTCGGAAAACAAACGAGAAGATAAGTAACCAACGATTAGGCGCCTTGTTGATGATCGCCTCCAAACGGTCTTTCAAAAGTATCACCCCGACAAGTAAAACGGAGAGAATAGCACCTAGAATTAATTTGTATATCAACATACTTAATCGTTCAACAAACTAAATTAGCCTTTTTTATCTTGAAATAAAAAGCACAAAAAAAGCATTTACCAGATTCTGATAAATGCTTTAGTGTGGTCGCGTAGGGATTCGAACCCCAAACCTTCTCATCCGTAGTGAGATGCTCTATCCAATTGAGCTACGCAACCATTGCCTTTTCGGGACTGCAAAGGTAGAAATACTTTTTAAAATCCGAAACATTCGCTCGAAAAAAAATATGACTGATTTCTACCACAAAATGCTAAGCCCATAGTTTACAAGGACTTGAAGTTTATTTTTTAAACTGAATGCGATAGATACTTCCGCCTAAATCATCACTGACATACAAAGATCCATCAGGCCCTTGCGCCAAACCGCAGGGTCTGTGCTGAATCGGCCCGGTCGGCTTTACTAAATCAGTCCCCGCAAAATTATCTGCAAATATCTCCCACTTCCCGCTAGCCTTACCATTTTTGAAGGGAACAAAGGCAACGAGGTACCCTTTCTTCAACTCCGCCGACTGGCCATGAAAGGCAATAAAAGCCCCATGTTTATAACGTGCCGGGAATTGATTTCCGGTGTAGAATAAGATATCATTCGGCCCCATGTGAGCAGGAAAAGCAACTACAGGATCCAAGGCCTTCTCACCCCCTGTTTTCTTACCATCTCCACCATATTCCGGTGTTACAATTTTCTTGTTTTGCTTATGATCGTAATAGATATAAGGCCAACCCGCATCATCTCCGGCCTTTTTGAATTCATACATCGCCTCTGCCGGTAATTCTTGCGACTGTTGGGGCGTGTAATATTGCGGATAAAAATCATGGAATTGCCCACGACCATGGGCCATAGCGAAAAGTGAATTTGTCTGAGGATTCCATGTAATTCCAACGGCATTTTTCAAGCCAGTAGCATAGCGCAAGCCATCCTTAAATCCTTGATTTAATTTATTCGCATCAAATTGCCATACGCCACCAGCAGAATCTAAAATCGCACATGGGCTCATGCCTTGGCCTGTACCCGGTACCCGACAAGGGTCATTCCATGAACCAATCGTTACATAGATATGCTTTTTCCCTGGATCGAATACAAAGGATTTGGCATTGTCCCGACCATGATCAGGTAAGCCATCCACAATGGTTTCAAATTTATTCCAATCTGCAATCTCCCCTTTCGAGTTCAACGCATAGCGAAAAACACCCTTATTGGAAGACGCATAGAAATAATCTCCATCAATCATGATTCCTGTACCCGGATAGTTTCCAAAGAACGTTTCCTCCTCAAAAACACCATCTTGATTCGTATCTTTCAATTGAACAATCCCATTCCCATCTTTCAATTTGGATAATTTGGCATAGACATGCCCTTGTTTGGAAACCGTCAAATGACGCGTGGGACCCAAATTTTTGCCTATTTCGCTAACCGAAAAACCAGCAGGGACTTTAATTTCTTGGGCAAAAAGCAAGCTGGGAACCAACATGCCTAACAGCAATATTCTTTTCATCGATTGGTAGGTTTAGAATGCACAAGATAATATAAAATCACCTAATACCTACACGGATTTATTCCATTTTTCTACGTAAACGCGCAACCGGAATTCCCAATTGTTCCCGGTATTTTGCGACTGTTCGACGCTTCACAACAAAACCTTTTTCGGCCAACAAACCCTCTAATTCCTCATCGGAATAGGCATGCGCTGCTGATTCATGATCAATGAGTTCGCGCAGAATATTCTTCACCTCTCTTGTTGAAAAATCCTCTCCGGATTCATGCGTAATCCCCTCCGAAAAGAAATATTTCAAGGGATACATCCCAAAATCCGTTTGTACCGATTTAGCCGAAACCACCCGCGAGACGGTCGAAATATCCATCTCAATGCGTTCTGCAATTTCCTTCATACGAAGTGGCTTTAATTTCGACTCGTCTCCCGAAAGGAAAAAATCGTATTGTTGGGCCACAATACTCTCCATCGTCTTCAACAAAGTTCCTTGCCGCTGCTGTATCGCTTGTATAAACCAAGATGCAGAATCCAATTTATGTTTAATAAACGTAACAGCTTCCTTGATATCCTTTTGTTGCTTGTCTCCCTTGGAATATGTTTGCAACATTTCCTGAAAGGATTTACTAACCCTTAATTCTGGAGCATTTTTACCGTTTAATTTGATATCCAATTTACCGTCCGTTTGACTGACAATAAAATCCGGCTGGAGAAAAGGCGCCACTTCCCCTGCTTCCGAACCGCCCGGTTTGGGATTTAAATGCATGATAATCTTAATGGCTTGCTTGATCACAGTTTCATCCACACCCAATTTCTGTTGCAATTGGCTGTAATGTTTTTTCGAAAACTCATCAAAATATTGATCTATCAAACGTATGGCAACCTGCAAAGCCTGCTCATCAGCGAAATGCTTTCGATGCAACTGAAGGGACAAACATTCTTGCAAATCCCGGGCACCGATTCCCGCAGGATCCAATTGCTGAACTTTTAAAAGAACTTGCTCTACTTCGGGATAATCCGTTTCAAAACCAACTGTAAAAGCCAAATCATTGACAATACTCTCAATATTCCGACGTAAATATCCGTCGTCTTCCAAGGAACCAATTAATTGTTCAGCAATAATCCGTTCACGCTCATTCGTAATCACAAAACCAATTTGCATGAGTAAAAACTCCTCCGCACTCGGAACGGTGGGCATCGGACGCTCCCGCATCTCCTCATTGGGATCATAAGAATCCCCCGCCATTTTATAGCCCGCATAATCATCTTGTAGATAATCATCGATGGCCAATTCATCGTTCGCAAGATCCTCTACCGTCTCACGATCCTCCATTTCTTCCAATCGCTCCTCGGAAATCCCCTCTTCCAAAGCTGGATTTTCCTCTAATTCCGCTTCGATCCGCGCGGCCAACTCGGCTGTGGGGATTTGCAACAACTTAATCAGCTGGATTTGCTGAGGAGAAAGTCGTTGCTGCTGCGACAAATTGATGGATAAACCTTGCATCAGGAGATAAATTTAAATGCAAAAATAATTGAAAAAATTCGGTTTTTTTGTGGTATTTTTGAGGCTTATTGCGCCCATTACAGGGCTACTGAGAATCATTTATGCAAATTAAAGAAATCCTTTCCTTATCCCCATCTAACCAAAGCCTTGTGATTAAAGGTTGGGTTCGTACCAAACGCGTTTCAGCCAATGTTGCTTTCATTGCCTTAAACGATGGTTCAACGATACACAACATACAAGGTGTCGTTTCTGATGGGGCCGTTTCCGAAGAAACACTGAAATTAGTAACAACTGGGGCATGTATCGCCATGACGGGCACCTTGATTCCTTCCCAAGGACAAGGGCAATCGGTTGAGTTACAAGTAAATTCCATTGAAATTTACGGGATCGCAGATCCTGAAAAATACCCTTTACAACCGAAAAAACACTCTTTGGAGTTTTTGCGTGAAATCGCGCACTTACGCCCACGGACAAATACTTTTTCGGCTATTTTACGTGTTCGCCACGCATTAGCATATGCGGTTCACACATATTTCAACCAAAACCAATTCTTCTATTTACATACGCCCATCATTACGGGATCGGATGCAGAAGGTGCAGGAGAAATGTTCCGTGTAACGACCTTACCGGCTACGAATCCTCCTTTGACCGAAGATGGAAAGGTTGATTTCAAAGAAGATTTCTTTGGTAAGGAGACGAATTTGACGGTTTCTGGCCAACTAGAAGGTGAATTAGGCGCCATGGCTTTATCGAAGGTTTATACCTTTGGGCCAACCTTCCGTGCGGAGAATTCAAACACAACGCGCCACTTGGCCGAGTTCTGGATGATCGAGCCGGAAGTTGCCTTTAACGAATTAGAAGACAACATGAATTTGGCAGAGGATTTTACCAAATTCTGTATCAAATACGCATTAGAACATTGTGCGGATGATATCGCGTTCTTGGAGAAACGTCTTTTGGACGAAGAAAAAACGAAGAAAAAAGAGGAACAATCGGAATTAAGTTTGACTGAAAAGTTACGTTTTGTAACCGAAAACGACTTTGAGCGCATTACTTATACGGAAGCAATCAACATCTTATTGCAATCGAAAACACATAAGCAAGGTAAATTCCAATACCCTGTCGAATGGGGCATCGATTTACAATCGGAACACGAACGCTGGTTGGTCGAAAAACACTTCAAAAAACCCGTTATCCTAACGAATTACCCGAAAGACATCAAGGCATTCTACATGAAGTTGGACGAAGACGGCAAAACCGTTCGTGCGATGGACGTATTATTCCCAGGCATTGGTGAAATCATTGGCGGATCGCAACGTGAAGACGATTACGAAAAATTATTGCAACGCACGAAGGAAGTAGGCATCGAGGAAGAATCCATCTGGTGGTACTTGGAGACGCGTAAATTCGGATCTGCGCCACATGCGGGATTTGGATTGGGCTTTGAGCGTCTAGTATTATTCGTAACTGGAATGAGCAACATCCGTGATGTGATTCCTTTCCCAAGAACACCTAAAACGGCTGAATTTTAATGTTTTTCAAACAGGTAAATCAAAGTATTGGGCATGCCATTGATGGGATCATTGATCTCATCAAACAAGAAAGAAATGCTAAAATACACTTGGCTGCAACGGCTTTGGTGATTTACGTGGGTTTTACATGGGACTTTTCAGCACAAGAATGGATTTGGATAAGCCTCGCCGTTGCCTGTGTTTGGGTGGCTGAATTAATCAATTCGGCAATTGAACGCCTTACGAATTTGGTTTCGCCGGAACTACATCCCTTGGCCAAACAAGTAAAAGATTACGCAGCGGGAGCTGTTTTAGTCATGTCTTTATGGGCAATCGTGGTATTTTGCCTGATTGCATTTCCGCATCTGGTGATGTGGTTAACATTTTCGAATTAATATGAAAGAATACGGATCGAGTGTACAAAAATTGGTCAATTACATTATGACCATCGCCGACCGCGAGCAACGTACCAAATATGCCTTTATCATGGTGGATTTGATGAAACAGATTCATCCCAACATGAAAGACAACAGCCAAGATTATTCCAAAAAGCTTTGGGATGACTTGTTTATCATGTCCAATTTCGAGTTGGATGTACAAGGACCCTTTCCTCCCCCATCACCTGAATCGGTAGGGAAAGCGCCTCGTAAGGTTGCCTATAATCAGCACCATTTGAAATTCAAGCACTATGGCCGTAATGTGGAATTATTAATTCTACGTGCCATTGCTGAGGAGAAATTAGAAGACAAGAAGATTTTGGTCGCTTATATCGCCCGTTTGATGAAAGGCTTCTATGTAACATGGAACAAAGACACGGTGGATGATTCGGTCATTTGGCAGAACATCAAAGACATGTCGGAGAACCTGTTAGGCAGTATTGTCGACGAGCTATCGCAAGAAACCTTAGGACATGCGAAGGTGGCAAACAATGCACGGAATGCATACAATGCCCCAGAATACCCGAACAACAATAACAACAACCGGAACAATAATTTCCGGAAGAACAACAACTTCAGAAATAACAATAACAATCGTAA
>CANGCD010000077.1 GCA_947452215.1 Cytophagaceae bacterium
CCTGATTTTTTCTGTTTTATTATTTTCCTGTGAGGAGGTTGTTACCTTAGATAGTCCCAAGTCTAATCATTATTTGATTGTGGAATCTACCTTGACCAATTTACCGGGTCCTCAAAAAATTATATTAACCCAATCGCAAGATTATTTTGTTAATAGTACAGTTCCTGTCATCAAAGGGGCTGAGGTAATCGTCAAAGATGATGCGGCTAATGAGTTCAAGTTTATTGAAAGTGCGGAAAGTCCTGGTACTTACGTTTGGGTTCCATCGGCAGCAAAACCGCAGTTTGGGCTAGTCGGCAGAACGTATCAATTGACTGTAAAAGCGGGTAATGATACCTTTTTAGCCTCTGCGAAAATGAATCCCGTGCCACCGGTCGATTCCATTGCATACAAGGCTGCAACGGCAAATGCCCGACAATCGGGCGATGGAAAACCTAAGGAAGGTTTTGAGGCGCGTTGGTTTGGAAATGATTTGAAGGGCGAGGGGAGTAGTTATCGATTAAAGTTTTACAAGAATGGGGTATTGTTTAATTCCCCGTCTAACCTCCTTATTTTCTATGATTCGGCCCTTCAGAAAGTTGCCGGAACCGATGGTCTCATGTTTAATCTCCCCATTCGGGCTGCGATTAATCCGGAGTTGTATGTTGCCAATGATAAAGTAAAGGTTGAATTGTATTCGATTTCACTTGATCAGTTTAGCTTTTACTCGCAAGCTCGCTTGGAATTGAATAATGCGGGATTGTTTTCTAGACCTGCGGCGAATATTCCAACCAATATCAAGAACACGAATGCGAATTCAAGTTTGCAAGGTGCTGGTTGGTTTGGTGTTTCTGCTGTAACATCGTTGGAAACAACCATCGATCCCGCAAAGGCGCGGAAAAATTTACCTTAATTATTCGAAGTTGATGATTAACGAAACCGTATGTGTTCGTATGTCATTTAATCTAGAATAAGGGCCAACTACGGAAGGAGATACGTACATATTCAGTAGCCCATGGGAGAAACGAAGTTCTGGGGTGAATTTAAAGAATTGGAAATATTGTTCAAGGCCTATTCCATATTCCAAGGAAAGGTCGGCCGTATTCGCACTTAATGCCGTGCTTTTTTTCTTGACGTTTGCTTCAATCCCGAGCTTCAATCCTCCAAGTACGTACATCCGATGATTGTTTCGACGAACTGAACGAAGTTTCAGTAACACGGGAATTTCCAGCCAGGTGGATTCTCGCCACAAAGGATTGTTTGCTTCACTTTTGAATTGCAATTCGCGTTCATACAAAGCGATATTGATGCCCGATTTTAATTCCCAATGTTTGTCAAAGGCATAATTGACTAATCCGCCAATCTGAAATCCAAAATTACGCGGGGAGCGTACGGAATCGAGTGTACCTAAGGTAGCTTGGTCCGCCTGCATGAAATAATTGGACGAGGCAAAGCCGAATAGAAATCCAAAGTGAATGGGTTTTTCGTCGTAGTATTCATGAAAAATACGCGTATACTTGGAATGTTGAGCCCATGACTGGAAAGTCAACATGACCAACAAAAGAGCTCCCGTATTTCGTATGAATCGCACGATTATTTTGCTTTTTGTCCTAAATAAATGGAGCAGATGCCTCCTGTCATGGGAATCCATTGGGTACTAGAAAATCCACATGACTCATAAATTTTGATAAAATCTGGGCCATCTGGAAATGCCTGAACGGATTCGGGTAAATAAGTATAGGCAGCAGGATCTTTGGAAATCAATTTGCCTAGAAGGGGTAAGCAATATTTCGAATAAAACGTGTAAAGCTGCTTCATGGGAAAATGTCTGGGATTCGAAAATTCCAAGATGAGGCAGTAGCCTCCTGGTTTTAACACCCTGAACATATCTTTCAAGCCTTTTTCCAATGTTTCGTAATTGCGTACTCCAAAACTAACGGTAATCGCATCAAAACTATTGTCTGAAAAGGGAAGTTTCTCAGAGTCGCCTAATTGTAAGGTAATCTTATCTTCCAAACCCATTTTCTTGATTTTCTCTTTACCAAAGGCAAGCATGCCTTCCGAGATATCGACGCCAACGATTTTTTCTGGATTGATTTTAAGTGCTTCGATTGCGAAATCACCTGTCCCAGTCGCGATGTCTAACACTTTTTTAATGCCTTTGTTCTTGAGTAATTTGATCGCTTTTCTTCGCCAAATAATATCGATTCCGCCACTTAATAAATGGTTTAAGAAGTCGTATTTATGTGAAATCGAGTTGAACATGTCTGCGACTTGTTCTTTTTTACCTTTATTTTGATTTTTGTAGGGAACGACCATAGCATTGATTGATTTGCCTAGTCCTAACGATGATGTTCGGCAAATTGTTTACGCAAAAATACCAATTTTATTTGGTTTAATGGGGCGCCATGTGGAAAATACCCACCAATGTCCACATGATGATGAAGCTGACCAACATGGAGAAATTGACGATTGCTGCAGCAATTCCCGTATCAAAATTCAATTCGTCGGAATAGGTAATCAGCGTCATTCCTGCAGGAAGAATCAGGCAGATGAGTAGCATGTTTCGGTATTGAAATTCAAAAGGTACGGTGTAATACAAGAGTAAACCGATGCTTAAGCCTAATGCATAGCGCAATCCGAGTACTTGAAAAACTTTGGCAAATGCCGTTTTAGGGAGACGAACGCTAAAATAAATTCCCATGAGTAGCAAGACCATAGGTTTGTTTCCCTTTGCTATGGTATCAATGATGTCCATGGCTAATGGAAATACAGGGATTTGAAAAACATTGAATGTTAAACCGATCAACATGGCTTGAAAGGGAGGCAACGTGAAGATTTTTTTCAGGACGTGCTGGGTTGGGTTTTTGGAACCATGATTTCCTGCCAAATAGGTCCCCATACCGTAATTCACCATGAAATTAATGACCGAATTTCCTAAGTCGAACATGATGGCATAGGTTAATCCTTCCCATCCCCAGATGCCCTCGATTAAGGGATAGGCGAATAAACCTAGATTCCAACCGGCAGAGCCCATCGTTAAAATACCCCGATGTTCTCTGGGTTCTTTTTTGAAAAAGAGGAAACCGATGTACGAGGATAAAAAACCAAAAAGCATAGCGATTAACGGCAACCACCCTAAGGCAGCCGATAATTTTACCTTTAACATGGTTGCAAAAACGAGCGCAGGGAATGTCGTATGCATTAAAAACTTGGAAATGGACTTAGCATCTTTCGTCTCAATGAATCCGAGACTTTTAAGCAAATAGCCAATTCCAATGATAATTAATGCGGATCCGAAGACCAAGTTGGTCGTGTTCATACTTCCTGTGTTGCGGGTTTAGGGAGTGAAATTCGGAACGTACTTCCTTTGTTTATTTCAGTCGATTTTAAGGTAAGTTTACCTTGGTGGTAATTTTCCACAATTCGTTTGGCTAGCGTAAGGCCTAATCCCCAGCCACGCTTTTTCGTACTGTAACCGGGGTTAAAAATTTTCGACATGTTGGCGGGAATAATTCCTTTTCCTGTATCTGAAATGTCAATATGCAACACGTTATTTTTACCTTCATGTA
This sequence comes from Cytophagaceae bacterium, assembly GCA_947452215.1. Taxonomy (GTDB): domain Bacteria; phylum Bacteroidota; class Bacteroidia; order Cytophagales; family Spirosomataceae; genus Aquirufa. The sequence goes on from CANGCD010000077.1 coordinate 3,552, forward strand.
AATAGATTAGCATGTCGCCAGTTCCACTCATCGCGTCAACTGCATTTTTACAAATGTTTTCAATCACCCATTCAAACAGGTATTTATTCACGTTCGCTAATTGGCCTGGTACCAAAGATGATTTAATCTCAATATGTACCTTAGTCGATATGCGTATTTTTAAATAATTGATGAAGCTCGAGATCAATTCTTCTAAATCTTCTTCTTTTAAAATAGGAGTAGAGCCAATGTTGGAGAAACGGGTAGTTATCGTTTCCAAGCGTTGGATGTCTTTACTCAATTCCACGACGATTTCGGGATTAATACTCGGCTCATGGCGTAGAATTTCTACCCATGCAGTTAACGAGGAGAGCGGCGTTCCCAATTGATGCGCGGTTTCTTTGGCCAAACCGACCCAAACTCGATTTTGCTCAGCACGTCTCGAATAAGAGAAGAAGATGTAGCCTAAAAAGCCCACAATTAACACAACAAGGAGTTGCGAAAGCGGATAGTAACGTAATAATTTCAACAATTTGGAATTCCCATAGTAGATATATTCTTTCTGAAAACCCATGTCCATTTCGATGGGTTTGTTGTTTTCTGCGATGATTTCCTTCAGCTTGGCTTGGAGTAAAACCTGTTTTTGTTCGATGTCGATCGCCTCAGGTATCGCGATGTTGATTGAATTCAAGTGACCACTTCCATCCTTCCAAATCACCGGAATCGTGTTGTTTTCATTGATTTTCTTAATTCTTTCGAAGAAAAAATTAATGTCAGCATTCTCATCACTCGTCATAACATAGCGGATTGTCTCCGCGTACAACTCGATTTGTTGCTTCTCTCGCTCTTCCAATTTGGTGACTAATCCATCCGTAAAATACAGGGAGAAGCCAGCCATGAAAACACAAACGGCAAAGAATATGACTTTCAACCAGGTATCTCGGTTGTAAAAGGCGAGCGGTAATGCGACTTCTTTGGTTAAGATTTTCATAGGAACGTAAGCTTTTAAGCCATTCTTCACAATTTACTCACCGTTTATCCATAAATCAAAAATATTTTTTGTAAGGTACTTTGTATTACATAGTACCTTTTATACATTTGTCCTATCAAATAAACAAAAACATACCGATGGATATTGAAAATGCCAAGGTGCAGATGCGGAAAGGAATTTTAGAATTCTGTATTCTGCAAATTATTTCTAGGGGTGAGGTTTATGCCTCCACCATGCTGACGGAATTGACTTCAGCAAAAATTATGGTTGTCGAAGGTACCTTGTATCCTTTGTTGACCCGTTTGAAAAATGCCGGATTTCTAGATTACAAATGGGTGGAGTCGGCATCTGGTCCCCCGAGAAAATATTATGTACTAACCGAAAAAGGGGAGACTTTTTTAGCGGAATTACACGGAACCTGGGATGATTTATATAGCTCAGTTTCACAAATCATTCATCCTCAAACACCCCAAGCTTAATTATACGTTTATGAAAAAGACCTTATCTATCAATATAGCTGGCATTGTTTTCCATATCGAGGAAGACGCTTTTGCTACCTTGGATGCGTATTTAAAATCCATTCATACCTATTTCCAAAACTTCGAGGGCTCGAAAGAAATCATTGAAGACATCGAGGCGCGTATTGCTGAGAAATTTTGGAATATTCGCGAGACAGAAAAGACGGAAGCGATTTCCCAACAACATGTCGATGCTTTAATTGCCTCATTGGGTACTGTGGCGGATTTTCAAGAAATTGAAAGCGAAGAAGGAAAAACGGAACAACATACATCTGCGCCCAAACAAGATTCAGGAGCTAAGAAGGTATTTCGACGGGATTTGACCAACAAGAAATTGGGTGGTGTTGCGTCGGGTGCAGCGAATTATTTTGAGATTGATCCTATCTGGGTACGTTTGATTTTGATCGTCGCTTTCTTTGGACTTTTTCCTTTGTTACATGCGGCTAATCTTGTTTTTTGGGTGTATGTAGCTTGTTGGATTGCCATCCCAGGTGAAGTAACAGTGGAAACTGACAAATCTTACCGCAAGTTTTATCGTGATCCGGAGAATAAAGTAGTCGGCGGCGTTATGGCTGGAATATCTGCTTATACGGGTTGGGATGTCGGTTTGTTGCGTGTTTTGGCTGTGATTTCTTTGTTCTTTTTCGGTACTGGTGCCGCGGCTTATATCATCATCATGGCAATTACGCCCGAAGCGAAATCGGTGACGGATAAGATGGAAATGACAGGCGAGCCTATCACCTTGGAAAATATAGAGAAGAATATCAAGGAAACGTTTCAGCCGGACTCTACGGAAGAAAAACCGTTAACCCGTGTATTGCTTTTTCCATTTCGCTTGTTGGCCACGATTTTCACTGCACTCAAGCCGGTTTTGATGGGAATCAAATGGTTTGTACAATACCTTGTGGCTGTGGTTTTATTAATTATCGCGATCTCATTTGCTGTTGCTTTAGGTGTTTTAACTACTGCTGGTATTTCCGGCTTTGACCATGGCCAAGTTGGCCTTGCTTTTGGCGAAATGATTCCGATTTATTTGTTGGCCCAGGACCTACCTGCGTGGTCGGTGTGGGCTGCATATGCAGCACTTATCCCGATGATTGTGGGTATCGGAATTGGCGGATTGTCTTTATTGCTGAACCGCAAGTTGACCAACTCAACCTACAAATACATCTCTACGACGATGGCGATCGTAGGTTGGATCGGATTATTTGCTGCCTTTAGTTTTGTGGGGCGTAATTTCCAACGGACTGCATCGGTGAATCAAATGAAGGAGATTACTGCAGATTCATCGTATGTATTTGATGTGAATCGCGAATCAAATGAAACCATGTGGGAGAAATTACTGGGTAATAATATTATCACGGATGAATTGCTAGATGAAGATGAGGAGCATGATTTTAACCGTGGCGGATTTTCGAGGGCACAAATCAGCATAGAAGGCTATGATGGAAAAACAATCCAAATTATCCAGTTTGCCAAATCCAATGGCCGGACACGTGCTGAAGCAGAAACGAACGCGAAAGCGGTTAAATATAATTATGTTGTCAAAGGGAATCAATTGGTTTTGGATAGTCATTTTGGACTACAAAACTTGAAATTTCGTAATCAACGCATGCGTGTTAAAATCTTAATTCCCTACGGAGTAACGTTTAGCATGACACGTGAGTTTGGCTATTTTATGGAAAATGTATTGGATGGGGGATATTTCAATGAGGATAACGGAGACCTGTTTGTTGGTTCCAAATGGGCTTTCTCGATGGATAAAGGCTTGATTTGTTTAAATCGCAATCCCAAGCAATCGGAAAACTCGAATGATGATTCTTCTGATAACGACAATGACGATGAATCCTTTAATACTGTACCGGATGCTCCTGTGGCACCCGCGGCGCCAAGTAATTTTTCTTTATCCAAAACCGTTGAACCTTTCGGTGCAATTGAGTTGAAACGTTGTGGATCTGCGGCTATTACGATTGTCAAAGGAAAGGAGTTCAAGGTTTCGTACCAGTCGGCAGAAGCAACTGCCGACTTTGGTCGTCTGACTTCCGTGAACAATCGTACGTTGACATTAAATGACATTCCCAATACTATGACGGTGACGATTGAGACACCATCATTAAGTAAAGTGGACTTAGGAGGAAATGGCCGGACGGAAATCAAGGGATTTGATGTGCCTGCTTTGGATGTTATTTTGCGTGATTTTCACAGTTTGACTTTATCGGGTCGCTCGAATGAGCTTGCCGCTGCAGCTTTTGATTCATCTGAATTGTTGGCACGCAACTGGGAAACGAATATTGCACGAATTTCGGTGGGGAATCAGGCTAAAATGGATTTGAATGCAAAAAAAAGCATCAAAGGAAAGAAAGCTGAACGCGCAGATTTGAGCTATAAATCGTATCCTAATTTGCAGGTTTCGTTTGCGAAAAATAAATAATTACGCTACTGATGCAACGAACCTACCCGGCATTGCATCTAGTCCCCATTATTAATCAATCAACATCATGAAAAATATTGTACGCGCTCTTATCTGTTTATTCGTTCTAGGTATGTCATTGCAATCCTTTGCAATTGCTCCCGATCAGATAACAAAAAAAATCCGTGTTGGAAATTTTCAATCGCTGGAATTAGGTAGTGCTTTTGAAATCCATATTACCAAAGGTAACAGCTGTACCGTATCTGCCACGGGAAATGAAAAGGATTTGGAGGAACTGGAGGTGGAATTGGAAGGGTCAAAATTGCAGGTTTCCTTGGATGAATCTTATTGGAAGAACTGGAAAAATTGGAAAGGGGGGTCCAATAAAATTGTGCTAACGATTACAATGCCTCGTTTACGTAAAGCTGAATTTACGGGTGCGACGAAGGTGTTTTTAGAAGGTTTCACGGATGAAGAGGAAATGAGTCTTTATTGTAGTGGGGCGTCTAAATTAAGTTCATCCAAATTAGTTGCCGACAAACTAGTTGTTGAGCTTTCGGGTGCAACAAAGGTTGAAATGGCAGGCCAGGTGCTTAAATTATCTTTGGGCCTTTCGGGTGCGAGTCACGTGATTTTATCGAATATGATTGTGCGTGATGCGGATGTGGAGGCAAGTGGTGCGAGCCATGTGGAATTGAATGTACAAAAGTCTTTACGTGTAGAAGCATCTGGCGCTTCGAAAATCACTTATCTTGGTAATCCTTTGAACATTTCGAAGGATGTGAGTGGCGCATCCACCGTTCGCCGCGCGGATTAAGGGTTTTTCTCGCCAGCAGGAATTCGAATACTCAGCTGATTTTCTTTAGGCGGTATGGGACAAGCAAAAGTCTTGTTGTATGCGCAATACGGGAAAAAAGCTTCGTTAAAGTCAATGGTTAATTGATTGTCTTTTAATTTAGTTAGGGGTAACTCCAAATACCGACCGCCTCCATAGGTTTCTGTGGGGGCGGTTTTGTCTTTAAAGGGAATGAAAAAATCCCCAGAATCATGTTGGTAAACGAGAAGTCTTATTTCTTTTCCATTGATATCTGCTTGTGCAGTTCCGAAGACCAACAATGAATCAGCCGAACCATCCGACATCTGTAGACTTACGCGCTTCACCTTTTCACTGCGCGTTATCTCGAATGGAATTATCCATGTACTATTGTAGGGAAAATAAGTTAAGCCTTTGAAATTTGCCTTGTCTGGTATGGGGGACTCATCACTTGTTTTGAATTGCTCATCTTTTGCTTTACGATTTTCCACAATTTGCAAAGAGTCAGCAGATGATTGAGAAGGGGTTTTTGATTGTTTGGGTAGGCTGAAATAAATCAATCCGCCAACAATCACGATGAGAATCAGAATCCAACGGTTGAATTTCATAGGAATGCGTGTAAATTTGGGTTCGTAAAAATATAAAATTAATCACATGTTTACAGGTATTGTGGAATCGATGGGCGTTTTGGAAAGCAAACAAGCGCAAGGCACGAATGTTGATTTTTGGTTTTCGTCTTCATTTACGGACGAATTGAAAATTGATCAATCGCTTGCGCATAACGGAGTTTGTTTGACTATCGTCGAGATTAAATCCCCACAATACCGTGTGACCGCGATTCAGGAGACCTTGCAGAAAACAAATTTGGGCGATTTAGCGATTGGTCAAAAAGTCAATTTGGAGCGCTGCATGTCGGCAAACGGCCGTTTCGATGGCCATATTGTGCAAGGACATGTGGATTTAACGGGGATATGTACCTCTATTATCACGCATGACGGTTCTTGGGAATACCACTTTCAATATCCTGCCGGTCATGTGACTGTGGAGAAAGGTTCAATTTGTGTTAACGGCACAAGTTTAACGGTGGTTGAATCCGGAACGGATACTTTCTCTGTGGCGATTATTCCCTATACCTATGAGCACACGATTTTTCACCAAATGAAAGTTGGTGATCGTGTAAATCTGGAATTCGATATTCTTGGAAAGTATATGCAGAAATTATTGGCTAATCAATTAGCTCAATAGGTCATCAATCGCATCTTCGACCTTTTCAAAACCGAAACGGCTCCAAACATTATCTTTTTGCGCTTGAATTTCGCTTAATCCTAAATTGCCGATACTGCCAAGGTGTGTGTGATTAATTTCGCGGCTGCTTCCATTGAATTTACCTGCTTCGATCATTTTACCCACTTGTACATAGGCTTCTCGGAAAGGAATACCCGCAACGACTAATTTGTTTACTTCTTCAACGGAGAATAATAAATCATATTTTGCATCTTTCAAAAGCTCAGCCTTCACCTTCATGTTTGTGACCATGTAATTTGTGATTTCTAAGCAGTCTTTGATTTCATCGATGGCAGGCATCAATAATTCTTTTGTCAATTGGAATTCCCGGTGATATCCTGATGGCAAGTTGCTCATGAGCAATTGCATTTGATTCGGAACGGCTTTTAATTTATTCGATTTGCCACGTAATAATTCGGCGACATCGGGGTTCTTTTTGTGCGGCATGATCGAACTTCCTGTCGTCAAGGAGCTTGGTAATTCGATGAAACCAAAGTTTTGCGAATTATATAAACAAACGTCCATCGCTAAACGGCTTAAGGTCGTTGCGATTTGGCTAATGGCATTTAAGACATAAAATTCCGTTTTGCCACGGGACATTTGGGCATTGACAACATTCACATGAGGTGCCTCAAAACCCAATAAAACGGTCGTTAATTTCCGGTCCAAAGGAAAAGAAGAACCATAGCCAGCTCCTGAACCTAAAGGGTTTTTGTTGGCCAAACGAAAAGCTGCTTCTAGCAATTCCGCATCTTCCACTAAGCATTCCGCATAAGCACCAAACCACAATCCGAAGGATGATGGCATGGCAATTTGTAAGTGCGTATAACCTGGCAATAAATCGTTTTTATGCGCTTCACTTTTGGTCAATAATAAATCAAACAAATCCTCCACCGCATCCGCGATTTCCATGATTTCAGCCCGCATGAATAATTTTAAATCCACTAAAACTTGGTCGTTGCGTGAACGACCCGCATGGATTTTCTTGCCTAAATCACCGAGTTTCTTCGTTAATAAAAATTCGATTTGTGAATGGACATCCTCCATGCCTTCTTCGATGACAAAAGTTCCGTCTTCGACGGTAGCCAAGATGTTTTTCAACTCGACACAAAGAGGTTCTAATTCTTCTGCGGGCAAAAGACCCACATGCTCTAACATCGTAATGTGCGCGAGCGATCCCATGACGTCATAGCGCGCCAATTGCAAATCATATACAGGGTCATTTCCAATCGTGAATTGCTCGATGATTGCGTCTGTTACTTGATTTTCTTTTTGCCAAAGTTTTGCCACGATCGTTTTAGATTAATTGTGATAATATGTTCTGATAGGTTTGAATTCCCTGTTTCAGTTCTTCTAAATAAATAAATTCATCGGCCGTATGGCTTCTTCCGGAATGTCCTGGACCGATTTTCACCGATGGAAAATCCATCAAAGCTTGATCCGATAGGGTAGGTGACCCGTAGGTGGTAATCCCCAGTGCAGCAGCTGCTTCGAGCACGGGATGTCCATCAGGGATTTTACTTGATTGTAATCGGATGCTCCGTGGAGTCAATTCTGCTTGAACGAGGCCTCGTAAAATTTCGAGTACTTGTTCTAAAGAGTAACATTCATTGACCCGACAATCAATCGTATAGTGACATAGGTCAGGAACAACATTATGTTGTTTTCCTGCATTGATTACCGTGACGGTACATTTGACTGGTCCGAGTACCGGGGAAACTTCCGGAAACTCGAATGCCTTAATTTTGTTGATATCTTCCAATGCGAGGTATATCGCATTCACGCCCTCATTCCGCGCTGCATGGCCGGCTATACCCTTAACTTCGGCGTCTATGACCATCAATCCTTTCTCCGCAATGGCCAATTGGCAATCCGTCGGTTCCCCCACAATTGCCCAGGCAATCTCAGGGAATTCTGCTGCTTGTAATACGGATTCAATGCCTCCTGTTCCGGAAATTTCTTCTTCCGCCGTAGCGGCTAATACCAGATTAAAGGGTAATGTATGTTCGTAAAATGAACAAAAGGTTGTAATGAGCGCAACTAAACTAGCGCCTGCATCATTCACCCCTAATCCAATCATTTTTCCATCTTGTATCGTAGCCGCATAGGGTTCAAAGGTCCAAGACGCATTGGGCTTCACCGTATCGTGGTGCGAGTTTAATAAAATGCTCGGTTTACTCGCGTCGAA
>CANGCD010000078.1 GCA_947452215.1 Cytophagaceae bacterium
ATGAACATGATTCGAAATTATGACGCAAATTACAAACCTTGGTGCAGAAAAAATAATTCTCGGGATAGACCCTGGAACTCGGTATTTGGGATACGGGTTAATAAGAATTACGAAAGATAAAGTACATGTCCTTCAATACGGTGTTCTAAATCTTACCAAATATGTTACGCAAGGCGCAAAATTTTTAAAAATTCATGAGCGTGTCATGGGTATCGTTGAAGAGTTTATGCCTGATGAAATTGCCATTGAGTCTCCCTTTTTTGGAAAAAATGTTCAATCCATGTTGAAGCTTGGCCGCGTACAAGGTATGGTCATGTCCATCTCATTTTCAAAGGGAATTCCCATTACTGAATATGAACCCAAGAAAGTGAAACAATCCGTGACAGGAAATGGAAACGCATCCAAAGAGCAAGTTGCTAAGATGGTCGAGATTATCAGTGGAATTAAACTCGATGGAAAATTACATGATGCAACCGATGCTTTGGGTATTGCGATTTGCCATCATTTTCATAATAAGAATATTACATCCTCCGTAAAAGGGACTCAGAAGGGGTGGGGGGCATTTGTCAACGAGAATCCTGATCGAATTAAATAGCCTTTAATTGTTCTTTCAAAGTTGACAAATCCGCACATGGAGCCAAACAACGATCACCAATACAGATCATAAAATTATTGGCTTGATTCTCGACTGGAATACATAATTTGCCTAAATCCATTAACGATTCAGCAGCAATGTGAAGCGGATTATATTTAATTATTGCCTGCGGGTTTTCAATCCATTCGGAATAAATACGTAACCAATTTGCAAAATAAATAGGATTGGATTGTGCTTGTTCTAACACAGACGCTATCATTTCTTTTGCTTGGATTGTCAATTCCGCATTATTGGCCAAAAAGCCCAACCAAAAATAAAACTCACAAATCATGGAATTTGATGAAGGGCAAACAGAGTCAACTATTTCAATTTTGGGAGCAATCAATGAATCGTTAAGGTTTGAATGAAAATTATACAAAGCATGTTGCTTAGTATGATGCTTTTCAATCATATGATACACATGGAGCGCGTTTTCTAAATAATCTGTACGACCTGAAACCTGATAAGATTTAACATATGCCAAACCTAGCGCTCCTAAATCATCCAAAAATGCAGCTATTGGTTGGTTAACATAGGTAATCTGATGCAAAATGAATCCATCTTCGACGATAAAATTCTTTTGGATATTATCCACGAGTATTAAAGCCTCAGCCTTCAAATTGGAATCATTCAGCGAATTAGCGGAATCAATTAAACCTACTGCCAACAAGGCATTCCAGGCTAATAATTGTTTTGAATCTGTAGCCGGTCGAACGCGTTTATTTCGAGAATTGTTTAGAATTTCAAATGCTCTCTTGAATTCTCCATTTAACACAACATCTTTTTTAAATAAGATATTATTTCCATGCTCCCAATTTCCATTTTTACTGATACTATAGGCTATATAAAATGCCTCATATTTATCATAAGGCAATAAGGTATTTAATTCTTCAAACGTCCACACATAAAATAACCCCTCAACACCTTCACTGTCGGCATCAATGGCAGTCCAATACAATCCGTTTGAGGCTCTTAATTCACGTTTAACAAAACCAATTGTTTGATTAAGGACTTCTTTGTAAAGTGGAATTTTTGTGCGTTGAAATGCTAAGGCATACACGCGTATTAATTGCGCATTATCATAAAGCATTTTTTCGAAATGCGGACAAAACCATTCTGAATCCACCGAATAGCGGGAAAAACCGCCACCAACTTGATCAAATATTCCTCCTATTGCCATTTTGGTTAATTGTAGATCTTGAAGCTCAAGAATCGACGACGAACAATTAGGTAATGATTCTATAAAATGGGTTAATGATGGAATGGGAAATTTAGGTGACTTATGTGTTCCTCCAAATATAGGATCCAAACCTTTTACTATTAATTCCAAGCAATCCGGTATTATGGGTTGTTGGTCATTTAAATTTAGGGGATAAAGTCCTATGCTTGATTTATTCAAATTATCCGCAAATCCTTCAGCGGATTGCTGTAAATCACTTTTATGTTCACGATAGGCACGATGAATAGAATTCAATAGTTGAACCCAATTGGATTTGGGAAAATAGGTACCCCCGTAAAATGGTTTTTGATCAGGCATCAAAAATACATTCAGGGGCCAACCACCATGTAGACCCATGGCATGAATGGCATCCATGTAAATCAAATCAATATCGGGTCTTTCTTCACGATCGACCTTAATACAAACGAAATAAGCATTCATTAAATCCGCAACTTCTCGATTCTCGAATGATTCATGTTCCATCACATGACACCAATGACAGGCGGCATAACCAATACTCAGAATAATAGGCTTATCCTCTTCGTTTGCCTTTTTTAAAGCCTCTTCGGACCAGGGATACCAATCTACCGGGTTATCTTTATGTTGCAATAAATAGGGACTTACTTGGTTTTGAAGATGATTCATCAATTAGTTGAAAATAGATTAGTAAATTTGTACAAATTATCGATATGCCCGAATTTAAATCCTTTGTTCTTGATCCCGCGATTGCCAATTCACCTGAATTGTTACACGAATTCTTAAACGCAGAATTAGGTACAAAGCTATTAAATTCATGTCAGTATCGCATTGAAAAAAAATCAATCGATGCACGAAGTAGACAAATTAAAGCCAATATAAAAATTGGGTTTTATCCCAAAGACCACGATTTTCATGTGGACCTATCGGAACGAATGCGCTTAAATAAGCTATCTACAAGTGCTAAACATGCAATTATTATAGGCAGTGGTCCGGCAGGATTATTTGCAGCCATTAAACTAATACGAGAAGGAGTAAAGCCCATCGTCTTTGAACGAGGGAATAATGTAAGGGATCGCCGACGGGATTTAGCGGCCATAAACCGCCATAATATTGTCAATTCGGATAGTAATTATTGTTTTGGCGAGGGAGGAGCTGGAACATATTCCGATGGTAAATTATATACAAGGAGTACCAAACGTGGAGATATTGATTCCGTATTAGAAACCTTTGTGGCTTTTGGGGCAAACTCCAACATTCTTTATGAAGCTCATCCGCATATTGGAACAAATAAACTCCCGGGCATTATTGAGGGAATCCGACGAGCAATCATAGAAGCAGGAGGTGAGATTCACTTTAACGCACGGGTTACCGATTTTATCATTGAAAAAAAACAAATTCATGGAATTGTATTAGCTAATGGGGAATCCCATTTAGCATCGCATATTCTCCTCGCCACAGGCCATTCTGCCCGCGATATTTTTGAGTTATTACATAATAATGACATTCTAATTGAAGCGAAACCCTTCGCTATTGGTGTACGTATTGAACATACGCAAAAGATGATTGATTCCTGTCAATATAAATTATCCGAACGTCCTGATTATTTACCACCTGCTTCGTTTAGTCTAGTTACTCAAACAAAATATAAAGGTGTCCAAAGAGGTGTTTTTTCTTTCTGTATGTGTCCTGGTGGATTTATTGTACCATCGGCAACCGAACAAAATCAAGTAGTGGTTAATGGCATGTCACCTTCCCGACGGGACTCAAAATATGCTAATTCGGGTATAGTGGTTAGTATTTTGCCTGAAGACCTTGCACGATACAAGGAATTTGGTCCATTAGCTGGTATGCATTTACAAGAACAATTGGAGCAAAAAGCACATGGTTTGGCAGGAGGGACCCAACAAGCGATTTCCCAATTAACGGGCGATTTCATTAAGCGTAAGACAAGCCAAACGTCTCATGATACTTCTTATGTACCCGGATTGCAAGCGGGAGAAATGCGTGATTTCTTACCCGAATTTATTGCTGAGCCCTTGGCTATTGGTTTAGAAGATTTTGATCGTAAAATTCGAAATTTCAGCAGTAATGTTGGCCAATTAATCGGATTAGAAAGCCGGACATCATCCCCCGTTAAAATACCTAGGGATCGAGATACCATGGAACATCCTACACTCAAAGGATTATATCCTTGTGGAGAAGGAGCAGGATATGCCGGAGGAATCATGTCAGCCGCACTCGATGGTATTCGCTGTGCCGAGGCAATCGTAGCTGCTTTGTGATGATGGACAATCCCTTTAGACGATTATTGGAACTTCAGGCGACAATCAAGCAGAATATTAGTTTACAACAATCGGCAAAAAAAGCCGCTGTCGTGGCTATCATTATTCAAGAACCCAATCAAGCGTCTAAAGTCGTTTTAATCAAACGAAATGCTTACGATGGGCACCATAGTGCTCAAATGGCTTTTCCAGGTGGAAAACAAGATGAAACAGATTTAGATCTACGACAAACAGCCATCAGGGAAGTTGAGGAAGAAATCGGAATTCTGTTGTCAGATGAAGAATTAATTGAGTTGGAGCCACATTGGGTACATGTATCAAATTATTGGATTCAACCTTATTATGTAGTACTCAATAAAAACCTTGAGTACCACATGAATAAAAGAGAAATAAATCGTATTTTTGAAATACCTGTAGCTTTTTTTAAGCATCCGGATTCTTTGGACTATCATGAGCTTCAGTTCACGCAAGAACAATTAATTGCACCACGCTTTTATTATGAATCGGAGGAGATATGGGGAGCTACAGCGATAATGCTGTATCAATTAATTCAACTACTAGATTAACAAATACCAATGAGTGAAACGACAGAAGGGGCATTACAGAATCAAATCGCCGTTGCGGGCATGTATGAAAATTGGTTTCTTGAATATGCTTCATACGTTATTTTAGAGCGTGCCGTTCCTGCTGTTGAAGATGGCCTAAAACCCGTTCAGCGTAGAATTCTTCATGCATTAAAAGAAATGGATGATGGTCGCTTCAACAAAGTTGCGAACGTGATTGGTCAAACCATGCAATATCACCCGCATGGGGATGCGTCAATTAACGATGCATTGGTGAATCTAGGTCAGAAAGATTTATTATTCGACTGTCAAGGAAACTGGGGCGATAACCGAACAGGAGATAGTGCTGCAGCCGCTCGTTACATTGAAGTTCGACTATCAAAATTCGCCAATGATGTCGTTTTCAATAATCAAACAACGCGTTGGCAATTATCCTATGACGGTCGTAAAAAAGAACCCATCACCTTACCGATAAAATTCCCTTTATTACTTGCTCAAGGAGTAGAAGGTATTGCAGTAGGTTTGGCGACTAAAATCATGCCGCATAATTTCTGTGAGATTATCCAAGCGTCGATTGATTTGTTGAATAATAAGAAAGTAATCTTATATCCCGACTTCCAATTAGGGGGAATGATTGATGTTTCTAATTACAATGATGGTTTACGTGGCGGAAGAATAAGGGTTCGAGCAAAGATTGAAGAATTTGACAAGAAAACCCTATTAATCAAGGAGATACCTTTTGGAACTACAACAACTTCCCTGATTGATTCCATCATTAAAGCTAATGATACAGGGAAAATTAAAATTAAAAAAGTCGTTGATAATACAGCCAAGGATGTTGAAATTCAAATTCAACTAGCTCCAGGAATTTCGCCAGATGTTACAATTGATGCTTTATATGCATTTACGGATTGCGAGGTATCTATTTCACCCAATGCATGTGTTATTGTCGAAGAGAAGCCACAATTTATTGGAATCGCAGAAATTCTTCGAGTTAGTACAGATCAAACCGTCGAATTATTAAAACAGGAATTAGAAATACGACGAAATGAACTAATGGAGCGACTCTTGTTCAGTTCGCTTGAAAAAATATTCATTGAAAACCGAATCTACCGCGATATTGAAGAATGTGAAACTTTCGAATCCGTGATAGAAATGGTGGACAAGGGCTTAGATCCTTATAAGAAAGATTTCTACCGCGAAATCGTGGAGGAAGATATCCTTCGCTTATTGGAAATTAGAATTAAACGAATTTCGAAGTTCGATAGCTTTAAGGCCGACGAGGCGATGAAGCGCTTATTGGATGAATTAGCGGAAGTTGAAGATAATTTGGCTAATCTAATTCGCTACGCAATTGATTACTTCAAACATTTATTAAATAAATACGGCAAGGGTCGGGAGCGTAAAACAGAAATTCAGAGTTTCAACACGATTTCAGCCACTGTTGTAGCACAGGCAAACCAAAAGCTTTATGTTAATCGTGAAGATGGTTTCATCGGTTACGGTCTTAAGAAAGATGAGTTTGTCATGGATTGTTCAGACATTGATGACATCATTGTCTTTCGACAAAATGGCACCTGTGTGGTAACCAAAGTACAAGAGAAAGTATTCGTAGGAAAAGATATTCTTTATGTAAGTGTCTTCAAAAAGAATGATGACCGTAGGGTTTATAACCTTGTTTATTTTGATGGTAAAACAGGTGTTTCTTATGTGAAACGATTTAAAGTAACTTCCGTAACACGTGATCGCGAATACCGAATTGTTAGTCAAGATAATAAGTCCAAAATCACCTATTTCTCTGCCAATGAGAATGGCGAAGCTGAGGTAATTAGCATCAATTTAACAGCTAATTGCACGGCTAAAAACAAACAATTTGATTACGATTTTGCCAAATTAGCTATCAAAGGACGTGAGTCGCTTGGTAATGTTTTAACAAAATATCCAGTTCGAAAAATCATTCAAAAGAGTGCAGGTGTATCTACATTGGGTGGTGTTGATATTTGGTATGACCCAACAATCGGTCGTTTAAATAGAGATCAACACGGAAATCATGTTGGGAATTTCGAACCTAACGATAACATTTTGGCTATTTATAATTCTGGGAATTATGAGTTGACCAATTTTGAATTAACGAACCGTTACCCAGCGGAAGAAATAGCATTACTTGTTAAGTATAATCCCAATGGCATTATTTCTGCAATTTATTACGATGGTTCAAATAAAACCTACTTTATTAAGCGTTTCAAAATTGAAACTTCTACCATCGACAAGAAGTTTTTATTTATATCGGATCACAAAGCATCAAAATTAGTAGCCTCTAGTATCAACTATGCACCTAATGTACAAATTAAGCACAAACCGGATGGTAAAACTTCCGAGATTGAACTAATCCCAATTGATGAATTAGTAGACATACGTGGTTGGAAGGCTATAGGTAGTAAATTAAACTATCCTAAATTAACAGATGCTCAATTGATAGATACGGAAGTAGCTATGCCGGAAGCGGAAGTTCAAACAAATGCAATCGAAGAAGAGAAAGTTGAGGAAAATGATTTAGAAGAGATAACTAACGAAGTAGACGAAATTGTTGTTGAAGAGCCCCAACCAGAAGTTATACCAACGGGTCAAAAGATAACCTTAGAAGAAGATACCACAAAGCCTGCAGAGGTGGATGATATTCCATTGGAAATAAAAAACTATACGGAAGAAAATATTTCAAAGGATCTAAACAAGGGTGAGCAACTCGGATTATTTTAATGAAACCTACAGAATTAAATAACCCTAAAGTTTTAAATGCGTGGGCATTCTACGACTGGGCTAATTCCGTACATTCATTAACCATTACGAGCGCTATATTTCCCATTTACTACCCAATTGCGGCAGTTAGTTTAGCAGGAGAGAAAGAGATTAACTTCTTAGGCTTTCAATTAAGCAATACTGTTATATTCTCATATACCGTTTCTTTTGCTTTTTTGCTACTTGCCTTATTAATGCCCATACTTTCGGGTATTGCCGATTACAAGGGTAATAAAAAATCATTTATGCGATTTTTTTGCTACCTAGGGTCGTTCAGTTGTATGAGTTTATTTTTCTTTGAAAAAGGAAATTACTACATCGGAACTTTCGGATTTCTTTTTTCAATTATTGGATGGGGTGGAAGTATGGTATTCTATAACTCTTTCCTACCTGAAATTGCGAGTCCAGATCGATTTGACAGACTAAGCGCTAAAGGCTTCACATTAGGATATATTGGAAGTGTATTATTATTAATTCAGAATTTAACAATGGTTATGATGCCTCAGTGGTATGGCAATATTGCTGGAGAATTGGCGTCTAGAATATCATTTTTAAGCGTAGGAATCTGGTGGCTAGTTTTTGCCCAAATACCATTTCATTATTTGCCTGATGGGATAAAACAAAAACATCGAGACAAAAATATATGGCTAGGTGGTTGGCAAGAACTGCGAAAGGTCTATCGAGAAGTCAAAGAAATTACTGCTTTAAAAGGTTTTTTAGCGAGTTTTTTCCTATTTAACATGGGTGCCCAAACGGTGATGTATTTAGGTGCATTATTTGGGAGCGAAGAATTGCACTTACCAACGGAAGCGCTTATCATAACGATTCTACTCATCCAACTCGTTGCTATTCCGGGTGCCTATTTTTGCGCACGTTTATCTCAAAAAATTGGTAACATAAAAGCCCTTATGGCAATTGTCTTTGTTTGGATAGCCATTTGTGCCTTTGCATATACTGTAACGGATCAATACAACTTCTATTTATTAGCAACAGGTATTGGATTTGTGATGGGAGGAATTCAATCGAACAGCCGGGCGACTTTCGCTAAAATGTGTCCTACAAATGAAAAAGATACGAGTTCTTATTTCAGCTTTTACGACGCTTGTGATCGATTATCAACAGTCTTAGGTACATTTATTTTCGGACTTGTAATTCAATTCACGGGCAATATGCGCATAGGAATATTAGTACTCACCTTCGTTTTTGCAGGAAGTCTTTATTTTTTACAAATGATAAAAAAGACGAAAGAATTAGCTCCTATATTGGAATAATTGACCGATCAGCGATACTACGCCATTGCATGGGTATATGTGCTAAAATTTCCAACTGAAGTGCTTTAATTATTGCCTTTCTCGAATAGGATTTCGCATGTACTAACGATACCTCGCGAATAGGAATTGGTTTAGGCAATGCATGAACCTTTTCTTTCAATTTGGGATCAAGGTAATCTACAAACATTTGCGGTATAATGGTTTGACCAAAACCGAGGTCGGCCATTCGAACAATCGTTTCTAAACTTCCCGTTTGATAGGTAAGTGAACTAGATATACGAGTGCCTGTATTCAAATTGCATATGGAGTTAATTTGATTGCTTAAGCAATGACCTTCCTCCAAAAGCCATAATTTACTAGGATCCAGAACAGCGCTTAATTTTGAACCATCTTCTTCCCAAACATTTGAATACAAGAATAATTCCTCATAGTAAAGAGGTATTTCAACTAAATTAGAATTTAAGGGTGTAACCAAAATGCCCAAATCAATTCGGCCTTCAGCAATTTCATGTTTAATATTCTCTGTAGTTGTTTCCGAAACAGTGATTGTTAATTCAGGATACTTTAATTGGAAGTCAGCTAGAAATCGAGGCATCAAATAGGGTGCAATGGTGGGAATTACACCAATAGACAAATTCCCTGTTACTTGCGTAGCCCAACCTTTTGTCAAGGAGAGTATAGATTTACTTTCGGATAATATTATCCGCGCCTTATCCAATATTTCCCTAGCTTCCAAAGTAGGTTGAAGTGGTTTTGCTTTCCGATTAAACAAGGTCATGTTTAATTCATCCTCCAATTTTTGAACCTGCATACTTAAACTTGGCTGGGAAACACAGCAAAAATCAGCTGCTTTCGAAAAACTTTGCAAGTCGGCCAAGGCCACAATGTACTCGAGTTGGGTTATTGTCATGTTATAATCAAAATCTATACAAATATAAAAAATATAGATTTGATTGATATAATTTATCCCGCGATATTTGTTGCATCATTTTAAGAATAAACAAAAACACTTATACAAATGGCAAATTACATGTTAGGTCTAGGAAGCCAATTTCCTACATTTTCAAAAACAGCTGTTGTTTCTTTAGAACAAGGAAAAGAATTCGCTACAATTACTTCAGAAGATCACAAAAAGGACGGTAAGTGGTTGGTAATGTTCTGGTGGCCAAAAGATTTCACTTTTGTATGCCCAACTGAAATTGCAGAATTCAATCGTCGTGCTAGTGATTTCGCTGACCGTGATGCTTCATTAATCGGTGCGTCAACAGATTCAGAATTCGTTCACGCAGCTTGGAGAAGAGATCACGATGATCTTCGTGGATTAAAATTCCCTATGTTGGCAGATACTTCAAAAAGCCTAGCTGAAGAATTAGGAATTTTGACAGAAGGAGAGAAGGTAGCATACCGTGTTACTTACATCGCTGACCAGGACGGTATTATCCGTTGGGCTTCTGCAAACGATTTATCTGTAGGCCGTAACGTAGACGAAGTTTTACGTGTATTAGATGCTTTACAAACAGATGAGCTTTGCCCATGTAATTGGAAAGCTGGAGACGCTACATTATAATAATCCATAAGCCCCAGATTCTCTGGGGCTTACTAAAATAATCAACCATGAGTGAAACGAGAGACAACTTATTGGCAGAGATAAATATCCCTGCCACGGAATCATTTGCTCTTTTAGATTCCTTAGATGCGGCGGAACACCGTTACATCAAAGATTTAAAAATCAATGTGTCTAACGCTTTACGCGCTCAGACATTGACTGAAAAAGAGGCATTATTATTAGCATTAGCCGTTTCTGTGAATCAAAAACATACAATTACCATTGATTCTCTGACAGCTTTAGCTGTAGAAAAAGGTGCCACAGATGCCGAAATAAAAGAGATTCATGCATTGGTTTCTCTTCTTAATGCGAACAATATTTTTTATCGCTTCAAACATTTTGTAGATAAAGAATATTACAATACAGCACCAGCCGGAATTCGTATGTCGATCATGATGAATCCTGTATTAGGCAAAGAATTTTTCGAATTAGCTAGCTTAACTGTTTCAGCGATAAATGGCTGTGAAATGTGTGTTACCTCACATGAACAATCCGTAAAAAATCATGGAGCTACAGAGGCTCGAATTTTAGATGCAATCCGATTAACATCGATATTCAAGAGCTTAATTGTCTTATTATAGGCATCAAAAAAGGCTAATTCAAATCTGAATTAGCCTTTTTGATTATTTTTTAATCTCGTGAACCATTCGGTTTAGTTCGAACCTGAACCTTGCTAGTTCTTTGAAACTTTGCCAACAAACCTGTAGCAATTTCATATGGCGGATGGAAACTTCACCTGTTTCCCTTTCTTTATGAAGAACAGGTATATCAAATAATTTCTGACCTGCTTTTTTTGCTAAAACAGCCAAGAAAATATTTGGTGCAAATGGAATTTGTTTGGGTAAGGCGTTCAATAATTTCTTCAAAAAACTCGTTTTAATTAACCGAAACGGAATATTGGCATCATGTATGTAAGTACCGTAAATAAACAATAGGGATAGCTTTAATATACGTGTGATCAATAAGCGGAAAGGATCATCATGTCGAACTTCACGATATCCTAATACAAAATTGGACTCATGACGCTTTTCCCAAAAAAGATGAAAATCTTTAGGATCAAATTGATCATCGGAATCTGTTTGAAAAACAAAGGCTGGATTCATTTCCACAGCCATTTGATATCCATTATATATTGCATTGCCGTGCCCCCCATTCAATTGATGCTTAGCAATTAAATTCGGGAATTCACCGGATAATTCATCTAATATCACTCCAGTTTTATCTTTCGAGCCGTCGTTAATAACTAACAATTTAAATTGATCTTTCGATATAATGTTAGCTATTCCATTAATCCAATTTGCAACCACCTGACGAATACAAGCTTCCTCATTATAAGCAGGAATAACCACGACCAATTCCAATTCCTTTTG
>CANGCD010000079.1 GCA_947452215.1 Cytophagaceae bacterium
ATACCATCAGTGATTTAATAACAATTTATAAGGGTCTAAAATAACCCGAACAAATCCCTCTAAACCATGAATAAAATAGGAACGTATCGCTGGCGAATTTGTGCTTTGCTCTTTTTCGCTACGACGATTAATTACTTGGATCGCCAGGTAATTGGTCTTTTGAAGCCGGTCTTAGAAGATCAGTTTAACTGGTCGGAGACTGATTACTCCAACATTGTCATCACCTTCCAAGCGGCCTATGCCATCAGCTTACTGGGATTCGGTGGGATCATCGATCGCATTGGAACCAAATTAGGATATACCATTTCGATTATCGTTTGGAGTATTGCAGCGATGTTACATGCCTTAGCAACAGGAACCTTGAGCTTCGCGTTCATGCGCGGCTTGTTGGGCTTAGGTGAAGCGGGTAATTTCCCTGCGGCAATTAAGACTACAGCGGAATGGTTTCCGAAAAACGAACGCGCTTTAGCGACGGGCATTTTTAATTCAGGAGCTAATATTGGCGCTGTAGCAGCACCTATCTTGGTCCCTTGGATCTTAGGTGTATATGGTTGGGAAATGGCCTTCATCGTAACCGGGGCAATCGGATTTATCTGGTTGATTTTCTGGTGGTTCTATTACGAAGTACCTTCGAAGCACAAGATGCTTTCTAAAGAAGAATTTGACTATATCCATGCGGATAAAGAGGAAAAAGACGAAAATCAAGAACCGGTAAAATGGGGCCGTCTATTCAGATTTAAACAAACGTATGCGTTTGTGTTTGGAAAGATGTTTACGGATCCCATCTGGTGGTTTTTCTTATTTTGGTTGCCATCGTATTTCAATGAACGTTTCCATTTAGACTTGAAAAAGCCGAGCATGGAATTGATTATTGTATATACGGCGACGACCATTGGTAGTATTGGCGGAGGATGGTTGTCGGGCTGGTTGATCAACAAAGGATGGCCTTCATTCAAGGCACGTAAATATTCGATGTTGGGCTTTGCCTTAGCCGTTGTACCTATTATGATGGCGCGTTATTGCGATAACATTTGGCAAGCAGTAGCGTTGATTTCATTAGCGGCTGCGGCACACCAGGCTTGGAGTGCGAACATTTATTCGATTGCTACGGATATGTTCCCGAAGAAAGCAGTTAGTTCGGTGATTGGTATCGGAGGTATGGCTGGATCTGTAGGTGGTATATTCTTCCCGATGATTGTTGGATTCTTGTTGGACAAATACAAATTAGCCGGAGATATCAACGACGGATATAACATCATCTTCTTGCTTTGCGGAAGTGCGTATGTATTAGCTTGGGCGATTATCTATACCCTTGCGCCTAAATTAGAAACTGCGAATATTGATTAGTTGATAAATTTTTATCCCCCCTTTCTTAAGCTTTGGCAAACCTTAAAGGATTGCCAAAGCTTAATTTTTTCATAACATTCTCTTAATCAAGGCCTGATAGCGGACATGTAATTTTGGTAAACGAAAATACATGCCATGCGGCCAACCTACAAGACAATCGTCATCTCCGACTTACACCTAGGGAGTAAGGGAGCAAAAGCAAAAGAAGTCAACGAATTTTTGAAGTCCAATTCCTGTCATCAATTGATTCTCAATGGAGACATCATCGATGGATGGCAATTGAAAAAAGGAGGTTCTTGGAAAAAGAAACACACGGGATTTTTCCGTGCTGTCTTGAAAATGATGGACCGTTTCGATACAGAAGTCATTTACCTACGAGGTAATCATGATGATTTCTTGGAACAGATATTGCCTTTGAAAATTGGGAAGCAATTCTCCATCCGACAAGACTATATGCTAACCACACATGGCAAAAAATATTTCATCACACACGGAGATATTTTTGATAGCATTACCAGCCAAATGAAGTGGCTTGCCTATTTAGGAGACATAGGGTATACCTTTCTTTTGTGGCTGAACAAATGGTATAATCAATACCGTTCATGGCAAGGAAAGCCTTATTATTCTTTATCGCAAGTTATCAAACAAAAGGTGAAGGCCGCCGTGAATTTCATTTCAGATTTCGAGGAGAAGTTGGCTGAATTAGCCAAAGCCAAAGGTGCAGATGGCATCATCTGCGGGCACATTCACAAAGCGGAAATTAAGCAAATCGACGGGATAACCTACATGAACTCGGGGGACTGGGTGGAATCCTTAACGGCATTGGTGGAGACACATGCGGGCGAATGGCTATTAATAGATTATCCAAATTTTGATTTAAATTCTGAATTAAAGGCAATATGGGCAGATTCATCTTTACCGTCCAAGGAGAAGGTCGCGGGCATCTAACCCAAGCAATATCCTTAACCCAAATCGCACGCGAAGCGGGACATGAAGTCGTTGGCTATGCCGTCGGCTCATTTGAAGGCAGAAAAATTCCCTCTTTCTTTGCTGATTTTATCGGTGATACGCCCATCATTCAGTACGAAAGTCCTTCGATCAATTATGGCAAAGGGAAATCGGTCCAACTGGGAAAAACGGCGATGCAGGCGTTCACCAAATTTGGTACCTATTGGAAGAGTGCCACGCAATTGGGGGAATTCATCGAAGAATTGCAACCTGACGGAATCGTAAACTTTTATGAGTCCATTACAGGTTTATATAATTTAAAGTCGGGATCAAAAGTTCCTTGCATGTCCATAGGGCATCAATACCTGCTTTTAAATGAAAACTTTGAGTCCATCGCAGAAAAAGCCTTAGATCGTTTTTTGTTGAACATCAACACCAAGATTACGGCTATTGGTTCGAAAAAACTTTTGGGTTTATCGTTTCGCCCCATCCCGAACGACACGAAAAGAAACAACATCACGGTCCCACCGTTGTTACGCCAAGAGGTGAAATCAATTCAGCCACAGGCAGGTGAAAACTGGTTGGCCTATCTAACACATTTCCGTTTAGCTGACGAAATCATGGCTTGGTCAGATTTACATCCAGAGGTAAAATTGGATTGTTTTTGGGATAATCCCACACGTAAAACGGAGTATGCCTATTCGGATTCATTGACATTTCATCCCATTGATGCCGAAAAGTACTTGGCTAAAATGACGAATTGTGCAGGATTAATATCAACAGCAGGTTTCGAATCGGTAGCTGAAGCTATGTATTTAGGGAAACCGGTTATGATGGTTCCCGTTCCGAATCACATTGAGCAGATGATCAATGCGCATGATGGCGAATTGTCGGGAGCTGGGGTGAAGGCGAAAACCTTTGATTTAGATATATTTCATGCCTATCTACCAAAACATGTTTCGGTTCAGGATAATTACCAGCATTGGGTACATCAGGCCAACTTTGCATATCAATTAACTGATTTAATTCGGAAACCTATTTTCGCGCAAAACTATAGCCCCAAGAACGAAGGAGGTTTATCTACAACTTGGTAACATATTACGTTTAATTTAATGATGAAGTAGTACAAACAAAAAGCCGAGGGAGATTCCCTCGGCTTTTTTACATGTTTTCGAATGAACAATTAAAACGTATAGCGTGCTCCTGCCTGCATCTGCCATCTTGAACCTAATTGGTCAATCGTATATGGCGTTGTAGGTACCGCGAACTTATACGTTGGATCCGCAGCTGTTCCTGAATTTACACGGGATAAACCTAAGCTAGCTGTTGAGTTGAACGTGTTTGGAGAGAAATAGATTCTTCCCCAATCCTTGTTGATTAAATTCGTTGCATTGATGATATCTAAGGAGAATTGCAATTCGTGACCGTTCGATACTTTAATGGCATGTGAAATTTTCATGTCCACAGTTGCGTTCCAAGGTGTCCGACCACCATTACGCTCCGTGAAATCACCTTTACGTGTTTTCAAATACTCATCGGCATTCACGAAATCCATGAAAGCTTGTGCTTGCGTCGCTGCAGAACCCAATTTAGAATCTGAAACAAAATAACGTTCAGCTTCCGTTGCATCTTTAAACACATATGCTAAACCAGCAGCTTGAGGCGTATTGGCAATGGTGCTATTCACGAATCCCCAAGTAAATGGAGCTCCTGATTGTGCAGAGAACACACCAGAAATGGTCGTTGCCCCTGCTTTTTTCCAATTCAACGTATATCCAAACTGACCGATAATACGGTGACGGATGTCAAAGTTTGAATAGGCTAATGAAGGATTATTCGGATTCAAAGACTGGTTCAACTGCCAGTTTGATTCCATGGAGTTACGGATACCATTCGTTAAGTCATAACTTTGACCATACGTATATGCAGCCATGAAGTTAAATCCGAAATCATATGACTTCGTTACCTGTGCTGTTAAGCTGAAACGGTGACCTTCAGACGTATTCGCTAATTCATAAGCATTTGAGAAGGAAGTATTCAATTTTTGACCTGTTGCGCCGCCCGACAAATAGATAGGCATTTGGCGTTTGGTGTCATAGGTATAATATTTAACTGAATCTTTCAAGTTGACCATTTGGAATTTCAAGTCCGACAAGGTTTTTGTGTAAATACCTTCCAAGGTAATCTTGTATCCATTGATCGTTTTATCAACGGCTAAACTACTTCTCCAAACCTGCGGCATCTTGAAGTTATTCGCCATGGCATCTACTTGTGTCAAACTCTTCTGACCATTGTTGAAGGCAAACGTTTTTGCTCCGTCTTTCAATACATCCCCTACGTTTTTACCTGCTACGTTATTCACGTCAAAGGCACCGTAACCAACACCGTCATTGTAGAAGGCATAACCCAACCATGCGAATGGGATACGACCTGTAAAGATTCCAGTTCCCCCACGAATGATGGTCGAGCGGTCACCGTTCACATCGTAGTTGAAACCTAAACGTGGGGAGAATAATACTTGCCCAAAGATTGAATTACTTACTTTGTTCAAGGGAGTTGCTGCCGTATACGTCGTACCAGCATTCACATCCGTAGGAGTCGTTGCTAATTTAGGGCTTAAGTTAGGAGCATCTGTGCTCGCTAAGTCAAAACGAATACCAGGAGATAATTTAAATTTCTCGGTAACCTGGATCTCATCTTGTGCGTAAACACTGTACAAACCAACATTAAATGTTGCGTAAGGATTGTTGTAGATGTAATCACGATCATTGTTTGTGAAGCTGTAAGATCCACGAACACGGTTCACATTCGATGCTAAGAAATCAGCAACACTTTTATACGCTACACGACCATTCCATGAATTTACAAAACCATAGTTGATATTATAAAGCTCGTTATGCGTACCTACTAAGAAAGTATGATCTCCTTTGAACCACGTAAAGTTGTCCGTGAATTCAAAAGTCTTTTGCTTCATATTAAACACTGTCGCTTCACGCTCATTGCCTAAGAAGATTGTACCTCCGTTTGCCGCAATTTCCACTTGAGGGAAAGCATAGTTTGAACTCGAAGGCGTACGATAATCTTGGATATCTGAATAGCCAAAGATTAAGCTGTTTGATGCGCTACCGAAGTGGCTTTTCAATTCGGCTACGGTTGAGTTCGTTTGGTTATGTTGTTTAAAATCCATCGAACCAAAACGGAAATTCGCTGCATCACGTTCTAAGTTAGATGCCTCAGAAATTACATAGCTATTACGAATCGATAATTGATGTTTATCTGAGATGTTCCAATCCAAACGATTGAAAAACTTCGTGCTTTGTGAATAGATGGAATAGTCGCCAAATGCGCCTGCATCAAATCCGTAGTTTGATTTCAAGAAAGATGAAATTTGATTGGCTGTAGCTTCATCAATGATTCCACCTTTATCGCCAGCCTTATAGAACAAAGGCTCATTACGGCGTGTAATTTCTTCATTCGTAAATAAGAACAACTTATTCTTGATCAAAGGTAATCCCAAACGGAAACCTGTTTGATAATCTGAATATCCACTAGGAATCGCAGCGCCATCACCGGCATTGTTCGGGCCTGTCAAAAATGCGTTACGACCATAACCATAAACGGAACCTTTAACCTGATTCGTACCCGTACGTGTTACGGCATTGATTGAGCCACCCGTAAAGTTTCCGATTTTCACGTCATAAGGAGCTACATAAACTTGAACATCCTGAATCGCATCCAAAGAAATGGGATTCGTACGTGTACTAGAACCTGGCATCCCTGAAGTTCCTGATTGACCACCTAGAGATGGGCTAAAACCAATCGCATCATTGTTGATCGTTCCATCAACCGTCACGTTGTTATAACGGAAGTTGGTCCCTGCAAATGAATTGCTCGAACTTCCTTGTGGCGTCAAACGTGTCATGTCGGTTAAGCTACGATTCAAGGTAGGAACTGCTTTGATCGCTGTTTCACTAATTGTTGTTACAGAACCTGTACGCGTTCCGCCTTTATCGGCTTTAACAACAACCTCAGTCAACGTAGTCGTTTCTTCTGAAATGATCACATTCACATTAGGATTAGCTCCCAAGGTTAAGTTTAAATTTTCTGCTTTAAATGTTTGATAGCCTACAAATGAAACGGTTAAGGTATATGGACCTCCTGGGTTCATATTGGCTAAAACGAAATTTCCATCCATTTGAGTTGCTACACCGTAACGAGTTCCGGTAGGTGTATGTACCAAAACGACGTTAGCACCTGGAATTTCTTCGCCTTTGGCGTCTTTTACTTTTCCACTAACTGTCGAGGTTGTGATCTGTGCATTCGCATCGAATGCAAAAACAGCTAACATGATCATCACCAGCGCGATTGCTGATTGCTTAAAATTGTACATTTTTTATATTGGTTGTTTTACTGAGCACAAAGGTAAACAGCAAGAACAAATCCAATGTTAAGGAATTGTTAAGAGAATATAACGGAAATATTAACAAGATATTTTAGCAAAAAAAAGAGGCCTGAAACTGGTTCAGGCCTCCTTAAATAGGAATATGCTTGATTTGTTATCCTGTAATCCAACGGAATAAAACGAACAATGTTGCCGATAAAATAATGGTAATCGGCAAGGTTAATACCCAAGCCATCACAATGTTTTTAACGGTTCCTCCTTGTAAATTTTTAATACCACGGTTGGCAACCATCGTTCCTGCAATACCCGAAGATAATACGTGCGTGGTACTCACAGGCCATTTGTAAGCCGTTGCTAAACCAATAGTCAAGGATGCAATTAATTCAGCAGATGCACCTTGTGCATAAGTCAAGTGATTCTTTCCGATTTTCTCTCCAATCGTAACAACGATACGCTTCCAGCCGACCATCGTACCCAAGCCTAAGGAAAGCGCAACTAACCACATCACCCACGCCGGTGCGAAATCGGTCACGCCAGCAATGCCACTGGATGAACTAGATCCAAAGCTAATGAAAGGTGCCTTTTTACCAGCAGTTGCAATTTTTAACGTATTTAAATCCGATGCAGACAAAGCCACGGATTCACTCTCGATTAATTTCTTTGCATTTTTATTAATAGTCAAAGCAGCTTTACGAATTTGAAACTTTTGATCCACGGATAATTTTGCTGTTGTCAAGCCATCCACCAAAATCAAATTTAATTCTTCCCCTGATTTTAATACTTTATGATAACTCTCAACTTCTTTCTCTGACAAGGGTACGGTATCAATTTTGGCTACAATCTGCCTAACTTGAGTTAAACTAGATTTTACTTCAACTAAATCTAGATTGGTATTAACCGCAAAAAATCCTGGAAGAAATGCAATCAGGATAACCATCACCAAACCAATTCCTTTTTGGCCATCGTTCCGACCATGAAAGAAGGAAACAAGTGTGCAAGTGGTAACTAGTATCGCACGAATCCACATAGGTGGGGGGGTATTTTTCTTGGGCTCTTTAAAGATGGCTTTGTTTTGAATCGTCTTCTTCAAAATATACATCAAGATAATGGCAGCTGCAAATCCGAATAAAGGAGAAAGCAATAAAGCCTGACCAATTTCGATCGCTTTATCCCAATTGATTGCAGAAATCCCTTTGTTTGAATTCTCTGGTAAGAGCGCGTGACCCACGCCTATTCCAATGATTGAACCAATCAAGGTATGTGAACTCGATGCAGGGATACCTAAATACCATGTACCTAAATTCCATAAGATAGCCGATATTAATAAAGCTAAAGCCATAGCCATCGAATGATAGACATTAGCATCTATGAGAAGTTCCGTGGGAAGTAAACCAATAATACTCATCGTCACACCTACTCCTCCAGTTAACAAACCTAGAAAGTTCATGAAACCAGACCAAACAACTGCCTGTGTGGGTTTCAACGAATGTGTGTAAATAACGGTTGCTACGGCATTGGCTGTATCATGAAATCCATTGACAAATTCAAAGGCACATGCTGCAAATAGACAGAAGAATAGCAAAAAGAGAAGAGTTGGATCGAGTCCGAACATATGATTTTATTTAAGGAATTCGAAATTTAACAAAATTAACAGAAAGCGCACAGTAGGACATTAAGGAATTGTTAAGAAACATTGAAGCGTAATAATGAAAAAGTGGCAGAACAACGTCCTGCCACTTGATAAGAATCATTAATCAACTTTAGAAAACTATAAACTATTTTATCAACCACATTTGGTCATTGATATCATCTTTACCTGCATACTGGCTTGAAATTGCTGCCGTATAATTAGTTGAATTAGACGTTCTTTCTGTTGCAGGATAAATCCAACGAAGTGCGATACGACCAGAGTTTCCATTTCCTGCTCCCGTAGAGAACGCAGGGAAACCCGTTCTTCGCCAGTTGAAGTACGCTTCCATACCCGAGTTCATGAAGAAGGCTGCATATTTTTGAGACACGATTTTTTCAATCGCATTTGCTGCATCATAAGCCACCGAAGGCTGAGCATAGAATGAATCAAAATTGAAGTTAACGGTGTATTTAACTAAATCAGCCGCATCACGCGCACCTGACTTCGAATACGTCATCGTATTAGCACCTTCTACGATACCATAAAATGCTTGAGAAGCCTTGATACCTTTGATGTACCAATCTTCCGCAGAACCTGAAGCCCAACCACGTGCATAACCTTCAGCAATGTTGAAACATAATTCAGGATATCCTACGATGAAGGTATTTTCCCCTACGTAGTTTTGGTAGTATCGTGTACGGTTTTGGAATGAATAAATACCTGGAGCGAATCCGGCTCCATTCGATAAACCTGCATTTTTAGCCATGTCATCTAATACATCGCCTGAACCTGCACCACGGTAAGCCGTGTAGTCTGAAGCCAACTTACCCGCTTTCAAATCTGCACCTGTTGGCTCACAAGTAGCCATCACACGCGGATCTTGCGTCTTCGCTAAGAATCCAACATACGTAGAAGCCATGTTCTGACGCGTTGCATCAAAACCGAAGTTATCTGGATTTGAAGGATACTTGTTGAAGCTATTCCAAACAAATTGCAACGACTCAGCATTTGATCCTAAGATTGGGTATTTAGTTGGGTTACCAACCATCTCTGCAAACTTCGTTTTAACCGCTAAATCCGTATCAGATTCCTTTTTAGATAACGTAATCAACACACGTAAACGATAAGCATTCACAACTTTTTGCCATTTTTTCAAATCGCCACCAAAATAGAAATCACCTTGAATCGATTCCCCTTTAGCAATTAAAGACGTCAAATCTGTATTCGAATCATCCAACCACTTCAAGATTTGTGTGTAAATCACTTTTTGTGAATCGTATTTAGGAGCGATATTATCGATACCTTTCAACGCATCCGACATCGGTAAATCACCAACACGCTTCGACATTTGATCAAAGAAATACGCACGGAAGAATTTTCCCAATGCAGCATAACCATTCACATCAGCTAAACCCAATTTCTTAGCTTCTTCCTCCATTTTTACCACGTTTTTCAACGTTGTATATTGGTTTGGCATTTGACCTAAAGTATACTCATTATTTGCATAATAATTATAGTTAGAGCAATAGAATTGGTTCCAACGCATCTCTGCAGAGAATGGACGACCATTGTCGTTCATCACGTTGTATTCAATAGCCTGCAACACTAATGAAGCCGGAACTTGAACCGCGCGGTTAGAGTCTTTCTCTAACTGGTCGAACGTTTTCTCGCAACTGCTTAACGCAATTAATGAGAAGCTCAACATACCTAAGATTATATTTTTAACTTTCATTGTTTGTAACTTTTATATAAATAAAAATATTAGAATGTGAAGTTTAAGTTAACTCCGTAGCTTCTAACGGATGGTGTTTGAGGACTTGTTGCTCCGTCAGTAAGGAATTGAGACAAATCCGTATCCTTCGCTTCAGCGAAGTACAATAAGTTACGTCCTACGAAAGAAACGTTAGCACCAGATACTGCTTTACCAAACCATTTTGTTGGAAGTTTAACACCCACAACTACCTCTTTTAACATTCCAAATGAACGGCTCATTAAGTTACCTTCATTCGTATTGTAGTAACGACCTACGTAATCTTGAACATACGTTTTCACCGTATTCGGAGCAAATTGTAATTCAGAGAAGTTTGTTACATTACCATTGGCGTCATATTTGATTGCAACACCATTGCTAACAACGACACCTTGACCTACGAAAGCCTTAACTCCCAATGCATCTTGTGGACGAGCTGCTTCGAAGATTCCTTGTGTAGTTCCGATGTGACGACCACCACGATACGCTTGTTGTTGCGTGTAGTTAATGATCTTACCACCGATACGTCCGTCAAATAAAATGCTTAAGCTTACGTTTTTGTAAGTGAATTTATTATTTAGACCGAAAACAAAATCAGGGTTTGCATTACCTAAATATTGTGATTGAGTTCCCGTTAATCTTTCTGGAATACCACCAGCCGTATTAATGATTTGTCCTGCTGGAGTGCGAACAAATGCCGAACCATATATTTTATCAGTACGGTCACCTACTTTTAAGAAGGTATTTAAGCTATTGATTCCTGGATAGATATCCGTTAATCTCTGCTCAAAAGTAGAGTAGTTAGCTAACACATCCCAGCTAAAATTAGCTGTTTGTATAGGTGTTCCTGTTACCGAAATTTCATAACCCTTCTTCTGTGTCTTGATACCATTCACTAAAGCAGACGTATATCCTGAAGTAGATGAGATTGGCAATGAGAAAATTGATGGTCCGTCATTCGAGATGAAATAAGCTGCATCAATCGCGATACGGTTTTTGAATAAACGTAAGTCCATACCAAATTCCGTCTGAGAAGTCTCTGATGGATTCAAGTTTGGATTGCTCAATTCATTACCATAGGTTGCTCCTGTTTGGTTATTGTAATAGAAACCTGTAGAGTAAACCGTGTTGTTTTGGTAAGATGGACCATCGTAAGGTGAGTTATAATTCTCGCCTGAATATGTTCCTGCACGGTTATCAATCGTAGATGAAGTCAAGCCATCTTTCACGTTTGCGTATGAACCACGGAATTTCAAGAATGAAATCGTTTCAGGCAAGTTTATATAATCAGACAAAACAGTTACCGCACCAAAAGATGGGTAGAAGAATGAGTTCTTTCCTGCTGGTAATGTCGATAATTTATCCACACGACCTGTAGCAAAAACCGTTAAGTATTTCTTGTATGAAAAGTCAGCTGAATAATAGGCTGAAAGAACATTCATATCAGAACCAAAGTTTGCCACTTGAACGGGATTAGATGAGTTCGAAAAGTTATATAAACCTGGAACGTTCAAATAGTTCGTAGAAGCAAAGATTGACTTGTATTG